>JAGKXD010000004.1 GCA_021151525.1 Cellvibrionaceae bacterium
TCTTTATGGTTTTCTCGCCCATTGGTGTTAGATATTTTTAGGCCAATGGCAGAAACAACCGCACAGTTGCTTATGCAAACGCTCGCCATTTTTTGCGGGTTGGTTTGGTTAAAAATAATTAATATGATGCGGATTATTGGTGTGTTGCGGGCAGGTGGCGATAACAAATTTTGTCTGATTACCGATACCATTGTCATGTGGGGTTTTGGGTTGCCAATTTATGCCGTTGCGATATTTTTTGGCGCATGGCCCTTTGTGTTTTTATATGCGCTCATGTTTTTGGAAGATGGACTGAAGTTTTTACCTGTTTATTTGCGCATTCAAAAACGTAAATGGATGAAAAATTTAACGCATCATTAAAACCAGTTGCCCAGACGGGTTTAGGTTTGTTCTAGTAAACACCAATCGCGCCAGAAACGCTCTGTTTCCAGCGCGGGTAAAGGTCTTGACCATAGGTAGCCCTGCGCCATATTGCAGCCGAGTCCACGTAAAATATCGGCAGTAGACTCGGTTTCAACTCCCTCTGCAATAGTGTCCAAGCCTAAGCTATTTGATAGCTGAATAATTGCTTTTACGATGACAGCATCCTCTGGGTTTTGCTCCATACGGCGCACGAAAGACTGGTCAATTTTGAGCGATTCCACTTCAAATTTTTTCAAATACCCTAAATTGGAATAGCCTGTACCAAAATCATCGATGGAAAAATGCAGCCCCATACTGCGTAAATTAGAGAGCGTAGTGGCAAGCCGTTCGGTATCGTCAATTAAGAGTGATTCGGTCAGTTCTAGTTCCAGCATATGTGGAGGAAAGCCAGAGCGCTCTAGCGCATTCATAATGACGTTATCAATTGTTCCGCGCTTAAATTGAATTGAAGATACGTTAACCGCAATTGAAAAATTGTTCAGGCCTTTATCCAACCATTTTTTCCCCTGCCGACAAGCTTCATTGATGACCCATTCGCCGAGTTGAATAATAACGCCCGACGATTCGGCGAGTGAAATAAATGTTTCTGGCGAAATGAAACCATATTGTGGGTGTTGCCAGCGAATGAGTGCTTCGAATCCCACCAGTGAATGATCATGCAAATTAATTTTGGGTTGGTAGTACAGCACAAACTGCTTTTCCGCTAGGGCTTTGCGCATGCTAGTGGTGAGATTTAAATGCTCAAACATTTTGTGGTTGCTGGCTACATCAAAAAAGCGAAAGCTATTGCGACCTGAATCTTTTGATTGATACATGGCAATATCAGCTTTCTTAATTAATGTATCTAAATCATTACCATCGCGCGGAGCCATGGCGATACCTATGGAGCAGGTACAATTCATCTCAATGTTTTTAACGGCGAAGGGCAGCGAAATACTGTGCAAAATAATCATCGCTATTGCAGAGGCATCATCGGACGTATGAATGTCTTGCAAAATCATAATAAATTCGTCGCCACCGTAACGGCACACAATATGTTGTTTGAGCGCAATGGCATTTAGGCGTTTAGAAACTTCTTTTAAAATATGATCGCCAATTTCGTGGCCAAGCGAATCGTTAATAGGTTTTAAATTATCAAGATCAATAAAAATAACGGCTAGCGGCTGACCATTTTCTTGTGCTTGCGCATAGGCACTAGTAAACGCAATGTGAGCCATGTTGCGATTGGGGAGTTCAGTGAGTTGATCATGCATAGCCATGTGTTCAATTTTTAAATGGGATTCATGCACTAAGGAGTTTTCGTGGACTAGATCGTCCAATGCGGTGCGATAATCGTGCGCCATTAACCAAACACTGAAACCTATGACGCTCAGTATGATCATGACTATTGTGCCGGTGAAAATATTGGTAGGTTCAATAGTATTTACATGAAGCCCGCTGATGTTGCCGTAGATAATGAGTGCGCACATAGACAACATCAGCAGCATGACAACAAGCAGTAGCCGCTTATTGCTTAGCATCGCTGCAAAAATAAGTATGCCGCAATAGCCAAGTATGGAGGTATCGCGAATGCCACTGCCGATCCATGCGAGGTAAGACAGCATGAGTGTGAGAGTAATCAGCAGGATTGTTGAGCCAAGGTTGTGGAATTTTTTATATACCGCCCAATCGACACTGAACAACAGGGCGGCGGTGCCTAGTAAAACGGCGGTATCTATTATCTTGCCAATGAGGACGGTATTGATTGCAGTTAGAAGAAGTGCCAATTGGGTTGCGCGCAGCACCTGCACCAAGCGCTGGTTAAGCTTCTTCCTAACGGCGCTCACCATAGGGTCGGCATCGGCGGGGGATGGCGAGTTATTTGGCACGAGCAAATCCTCTGCTTGAGTGTTGAATCTAGGGCGTTGATATTCGGGGGTACACAAGCATTATGTATAGTCCATTTTCTGCGGTGAACGCAGGGAAAGTGCCTATGGATTACACATTATTTGTGTGGAATGGGTGCTTTTGAGGTGCAAGACGGCGATTTTGGCTAAACAAGGGAATGTAGGAGGGCTATAGGCGGCTGACTGACTTAGTGAAATAACTTATCCCTAAACATAAAAAACACTGCGCCCATTAGGCACAGACCAGCCCAAAGATAATCAAGCTTGAGCGGTTCTTTCAAATAGAAAACCGCGAAGGGCACAAACACACCAATCGTAATCACTTCTTGCAGGATTTTTAATTGCCCCACGTTCATGACTGTATGGCCAATGCGATTGGCGGGAACTTGTAATAAATATTCGAAGAGCGCGATTCCCCAGCTGACCAGTGCAGCAATAATCCAAGGTTTGTTGTTGAGTTCTTTTAAATGCGCGTACCACGCAAAGGTCATAAAAACATTGCTGCAGATTAATAACAAAATTGTCGTTAGCGTGGGATTCATGCTTTAACCTTACTGATTATTTTCAGTGGTTGCGGCTAAATCCAATTTTTTGCCTGCAAAATAAGATGAAACAATGCTGCATAACCAAGCCGCAATCAAAATACCCTTAGCTAAATCGAGTGCTCCTTGGTGAGCGGAGAGGCTTTGGGCAATTTCTTGATTTAACTTCAGTGAAAGCGAAGTTAAATTGGTGGGGTCAACAACTAAAATACCTTCTTCGGCATCGCGCAACATTTTTGCGTAAACCGGTGCGATTGTGTGATATATCGTTGAGCACAAATACCAAAGCGCGGTTAGGGTTGGAATAATAAATATTGCAGCGCGCGCGTATTGCTTTAGCCACAAAAGACCCACGCCGGGAAAAACTAATCCGGAATAGAGCGCCGCTTTAGTTGCTTTTTTCATAGCCATAATCCTGCTCGCTTATTCTGCGACTAATTGTTCAAGGCGATAAAAACCTTCACCATTTTCTCCCAGCACTTCGGCAAGGAATGGTAGCGATTCTTCCATGGCTTGCCACAGCGTCCAAGGCGGATTAATCACAAATAATCCGCTAGAATTCATACCGTATTCTGGGCTATCTGGTGCAATACCTAATTCAAACAATTGAATATTTTTAATACCGCTTTTGATCAGCGCCTTTTGCATATCTTCAATGCGCTGACGCAGCACAACCGGATACCAAATGACAAAAGTGCCTGTCGCAAAGCGCTTATGGGCGCTGATCACTTGTTTAACAACTTCGTGATAATCGTTTTTTAATTCGTAGGATGGATCAATAAAAACTAAACCACGTCTATCGGGTGGTGGCAATAAAGCCTGCATGCCGGCGAGGCCATCGTCATCGATAATTTTAACTTGTTTGTCGTCTCCAATTGCTTCCGTCAAAATGCGCCAATCAGTGCTGTGCAACTCGTGCAAAAACAAATTGTCTTTAGGTCGTAAGGCCGCTTGCATAAACAAGGGCGAGCCTGGGTAATATTGCAATTGTTCGTCGGCATTAAATGCTTTGATGAAGGTTACGTAGTCTTGCAGCAGAGGGGGCAAATCATCGCGTCCCCAGAGCTTACCTATACCGTTATCAAACTCGCGATTCTTAATGGGTTGATTGCCGCTGAATTTATAAGCGCCCGCACCGGCGTGGGTATCAATAATCCGCAAAGGCTTTTCTTTTTGCGTCATGTAGTTAAGTGTGTGGAGTAACAGGCTATGTTTAAGTACATCGGCAAAATTGCCTGCGTGAAAGGCGTGGCGGTAACTGAGCATGTGGCTTTCCTGAGCTGGCGACCTGATTGTGAATGTCAGGCCTTAAATGATTGGCGGATTATAGCGGAAAATGACAATAATCCCTTGAGTGTTTAGTCTGCTAGGGTAAAGTGCTGACAGATTCACACCTATTAAGTGCATTTGCTCGCTGTTAGCGGCTATTACATCTAGGGATTCACTATTGATTGCTGCGATGGTTCGATTAGTCTCTCACGTAGGCGTGCGTTTTGTTCTCGCGCTGAGCCTGTCTTTTTCCTGTTTATTCGCATTGGCTGCACCTTCCCCAGAAATTCATATTGATGGCGGCTCCAAGGAGCTGCGCGACAATATCCACCAATATCTAACTCTTGCCGATGAGGCCTGTTCTGCGCCCATATGGCGGCTCAAATCATTACTATTAGATGCCAACGACGAAATTGAAAATGCAGCCAAAGCACTTGGCTATTATCAACTTAGGTTTACCACCAATTTGACTCAGGCAAATAATTGCTGGCAATTGCATATTCAATTAACGCCGGGCGACCAAGTTAAGGTTACTCAAGTTGATGTGAATATTAGGGATGACGGCGCTCAGGGCGATGTTTTTAAAGAGCTTTACGACAAGCCCGATATTCGTGTTGGCGATAGCTTGCATCACGGGCGGTACGAAAATTTTAAAAATCGAATCACTACGCTCGCAACCAGTCACGGTTATTTTGATGGTCGCTTCGATGTGGCGCGCGTCACTGTCAATGCTGCGGATAATACGGCCACAATTGAATTAATTTACAACACGGGTACGCGTTATCGTATTGGCGATATTCACATAACGCACAACATTTTAAACGAAGATTTCTTGCAGGGCTTTTTAAATGTTCATCAAGGCGATTATTACGATACGGATAAATTGCTGGAGCTAAAAACTTACTACAACGCCAGTAATTATTTTATGGTGGCAACAGCATCGCCAGATTTACAACATCTACATGATCACACCGTGGATATAGATGTACAGCTGGAAGAGCGAAAACGTTTTGCTTATTCAGTGGGTGCGGGTTTCAGTACAGATACAGGACCGCGTGTTTTATTGGGTTTTGAAAATAGATACGTCAATGATTCCGGACACAGATTTAACGCCGATTTAAGTGCATCGGAAATAAAAACCACGGCGCAACTTGCGTACACAATTCCGTTGGAAAATCCTTCCTATGAGTTTCTGAAAATTTATACCGGTTACGAAAAAGAAGTAACGGATACAACATACAGTGACAAAGATACCTTCGGTGCTAGTTACACCAATTATCAGCGAGATCATTGGTTGCACACCTATGCAATTAATGTAGAGAACGAAGACTCACGCCTTGCTGGTGTTGATAGATTCACGCACTTACTTATTCCTTCAGTAACTTTTTCCCGCACTCAAACCGATGGTAATCCTTATCCTTTATCGGGTTGGAGTTTGCTTGCAAAACTTTCCGGCTCGCCCAAAACCTTAGGTTCTTTTGTGAGCTATGAGCAATTGTATTTGCGAGGAAAATATATTTATGACGTTGGCGGTGGGCGTTTTTTGTTGCGCAGTGAAGTGGGGGTGACAGAAGTTAATGATCGCGATGAGCTGCCAGCATCCGTTCGCTTTTTTGCGGGTGGAGGAAATAGTGTGCGTGGCTATGATTACAAATCCCTTGGGCCAACAGCTCCCGCTATAGATCCAAAAACAGGCAAAGAAATGCTCGATGAAAAAACCGGTCTGCCCGTGCCAGAAGTTGTGGGCGGCAGAAACCTGTTGGTCAATAGTGTTGAATATGATTACAGAATTCGCCCTACGTGGGCAGTCGCTGCCTTTTTTGATGTTGGCAATGCATCGGATACCTATAAATTTGATTTCAAGCGCGGCGCAGGTCTGGGTGTTCGTTGGATTTCACCCATTGGGCCAGTGCGAATAGATGTGGCGCGTGGCTTGGATGAACCCAAAGCCTGGAATTTGCACATCAGCATGGGGCCGGATTTATGAGTTTAAAACAGGGGCGTTTAAAAAGGGCGAGTTTAAAAAATATCTGGCCAAACATTAAATCATTCTCGCGGCTTAAAAAAATTCTGCTAGGTGTATTTTTAAGCTTCAGCATTTTTGTTGCTGTGCTCAGCAGTCTAATGTCCACGGAAATAGGCAGTCATTGGGTCATCAGAACAATTGCCAATAAAGTTCAATTGCAATTAGGTGTTTTGCAGGGGAATCTTTTAACGGGGTTGGATATATCAAGTTTGGATTATCACAAAGATGGTCTTTCTCTGCACGCAGAAAAACTTTCATTTCGTTGGCAGCCTTTGGGGCTATTTTTTACCGAAGTCAATGTGCAATCGCTTTCCGCTGAAAAAATTGCATTGACTTTGCCTCCTGCTAAAAATGAACCAGAGCCTGAACATTATGAATGGCCGAGTTTGGCGCAGCCGGTGCGCATTAAACTGGAAAAAATTCACCTGCAAGATATTCAAATCCAACAAGGTGAATCCTTTATCCCAATTACCGATATTAGTGGCAGCTTGGGTTTGGGGACATTTCATTTGCGCGCACATGATTTCAGTATTGTGAGTCCGCAGGCGCAAGTACAGTTCAATGGTTCGATGGGTTTGCGTTATCCCTATGCGTTAGATATGAATGCCGATTGGCAAGTGCATGATAAAAATAGTGCGGTTGAAAATTTTGCGGGTAAGGTCAAGCTTGAGGGCGATATAAAAACACTCAAGCTGCAACAAGATTTAACCCAACCTCTAAAGATGAAATTGGCAGCAACCATTTCCCCCGCGCTTCATCAACCTAAAGCATCGCCTAGTGCAGAGCTTAAGCTTGAGTGGGCTGAACAAAAACTGCCAAAATCATGGGCAGATTATCTCAATATAAAAATAAATACTGAGCAGCAGGCACCTACCAAACCATTACCAGAAGCCACGCAAGGTACGGTAAAAATTGTTGGCTGGTTAAATGCATTTAATGTGGCGGCCCAAGTTAAAGCAAACTCAGCAATAAATCGCTTTGCGGTAGAGGCAAGTGCACAAAGTGGTTACGACTCCGAACAAAAATCTATTTTTGCGCGCATTGATAAACTAAGTTTACAAGCGCAGCCAACGGCAAGTACTGACCAAAGCAGCAACCTGGTTTTGCTGAGTGGTGATGTGCATGGGTTTAAAACTTGGCAGTGGGATATTCATGCGCAGACCGAGCATTTTAATCTCAATCATTTTATTGAAGATTGGCCAAGCGATTTACAGGCAAGTGTTGATCTGCAAGGCCGTTTTGATCCGCAGCAAAAAAGCAATCATGTAACAGGGCTTGATCTTTCCTTTAAAAATATCAATGTAAGTGGTGAGCTGCGCAGCCTCGCCGTTTCTGCGCGTGGTCAAGTGGATTTTGATGGTGAACGTTGGAGTTCATCAGATGCAAATTTGGCAATTGGAGCCAATCAACTTTTACTGAAAGGCAACACCGGTAATGAGCTGGCCATTGAGTGGAAGCTTAATGCGCCTTTGCTCGGGCAAATAGATCCGAATATTAGTGGTAGCATTATTTCCAGTGGGGCTATCAGTGGCGAAAAAGCCAGTCCGCGTATACAGGTTAAAGCGCAAGTAGACCAATTTTCATGGCGTGATTATGCTGTGCAAAATTTAACGCTAGCCTTGAACCCAAAAGCAGATTTACAAAATTATGATTTGTTGTTGGATGCAACCCATGTGCAACTGCAAGATCAGCATATTTCGCGCGTGAATGTAAAAGGCGCAGGCACCTTGGTGCAGCATAATATTGATGGGCGAATTGAAAGCCCAAATATAGGGAATGCAAATTTTAAATTGAATAGCAGTTGGCAAAACGAAATTTGGCGGGGCAAGTTTCAGGAGTTAACGCTGGGGATTAAGAAAATTCCGCCCTGGTCGCTATCATCCGCAACGCCAATGGAAATAAATACGCAAGCAAATAAGCAATTGGCAGATTTCGGTAAATTGTGTTTAACCACGGCTAAAAATAGCGAACAAGATATTCCGCTGGCTTGCGTATCAGGTCAATGGAATGCTGCATCCGGTTTAAAGCTGGATGGCAATTTAAATGCAGTACCTATCAATCAATTTCAAGCATGGGTTAAACCAGAAGCCGTATTAAGTGGTGTGCTTGAGGGACAATTCAAATTACAGGCACCAACGGCCAAGCCTTTGGTGATGGATGCTCATGTAAATACTCGCGATGCCCAACTGCAATATCAATTTCAAGGCGGCAAAGTCGAAATTTATCCCTTACAAAAAAGTGCTGTTGATCTATCTATTAAAAATGATCAACTTGCTGCAAATGCGCAAATGGATTGGGCTCATTATGGGTTACTAAATGCAGATGCAAAATATTCGCTTAAAGATAAAAAAATTCAGGGTAAGTTTACCGCTGCCTTAAATGATTTGGCGCCCTTAGAAAGTTTGTTGCCATTTTTGAATGATGTGCAAGGTTCAGCATCCGCCAATATTAATGTCGCAGGTACTACAGAAAAGCCCGAGGTTTCTGGCAACATCGCCTTAACCAAAGGCAGTGCAAATCTACCTAAGTTAGGTTTAACTTTGCACGATGCTTCTTTGCAAGTGAATAGCCAGCGTTCGGGCGCAATGCATGTCGAAGGGCAAATTACCTCTGGCGATGGCACTTTGCAGTTGCGCGGTGAGTTAGAAAATTTCGGAACACCACAGTGGGCGTGGCAAAGTAATATTTATGGAGCTGATATTCGTTTTATTGAGCAGCCGCAAATGATTGCCACTGTGAGCCCCAACTTAAAGTTGTCGGCCAATGCCAGCGCCATTAATTTAACCGGCAGTACGGAAATTCCTTGGGCGCGAGCTGCGCTAAAAACTTTGCCGTCATCTGCAACTCGTGTTAGTAGTGATGTGGTTGTTGTTGTTGAAAATGAACGACAATTTTCTGGCGCAGACACAAATAAATCCATTCCCTTTTTCACCAATATCATTTTGTATTTTGGTGATGATGTACGTTTCAAAGGTTTTGGTTTAGATACGCAATTGCTCGGTAAGGTAAATGTATTAAAAGAAGAAAATCGCCAAACATTTGTGACAGGTTTCGTGGCCGTTGGAAAAGGTAATTACAAAGCCTACGGTCAGGATCTAGTAATTGAACGTGGCCGTTTAATTTTTCAGGGCCCTTACGACAACCCCGGTTTGGATATTCGTGCAACGCGCGCCTTAGATAGTGGCGTGGCCGGTTTGGAAATTGGCGGCACATTGCAACGTCCGCGCAGCAACGTATTCGCAATTCCCGCCGCTTCCGACAGCGAAGCTATGGCAATGTTGTTAACTGGCAAAGCGCTCGCGCAATCATCACAAGCAGATGCCTACTCGCTGATTGGTGCTATCAGTAGTTTAGGTATGGATAACGGCGCAGGTATGACTTCCGACATCGCACACTTTTTCCATATCGATGAAATTTCTGTGAAAGCCGATAAAGGTTTGGATCAAAGCGCTTTGTGGATGGGTAAATACGTCACGCCCAAATTATTTATTCGCTACATAGTCGGTTTGTTTGACCAAACATTTTCGTTGGGTGTGCGTTATCAACTAAATGAAAAACTGCGCCTTGAAGCGGAGTCTGGCAAAAACCAAAGTGTGGATGTGATTTATAAAATTGAGCGTTAGAAAAAATTAAAACGTCCACCCCATCTGCAAGCCACCCGCTTTCATATCAGCACTTTGCGAGTAAGCAATATCCATCACAAAGCGTCTATAGCGATAACCAATTCCCGCCGAGCTGGCATTTTCACGCACGCCGGTTTGATCCTGACGGTAGCCAACACGCAGTGCGAGGCTATCGAACAGACGATATTCGGCACCCAGCGTTAAATCCTGATTCGGTGCTTCATTGGCGATAGGCGTGGATTCTTTTAAATCGTAATCCACACCTACACTGAAATTTTCATTCACATAACCCAGGCCCATACGCGAACGTGGGCGCAATTTTACGATGAGATCGGGGCGCGCTAATCCAGTGACGGGGTCTGCATCCTGGTGCGTTGTAAAATCTTTTGAGGATATATCTTTCACCGCAATGCCCACGCGATAATGCTCAGCGATAATGGCTGCAATACCTATGTCTGCATTGAAGGTAATGTGGGTGCTTTTGGTGTCGGAGAATTGGTTAATGGTGTCGTTAATGCTGGTAGCGCTGGATGTATTAAAGTTGGCGTCATCGCGATAGGCATCAACGCGCATAAGTTTTGGTGTAATACCAAACGAAATCGCCTGCCCCCAAAATGTAAATTCTTTCGCTGCCGCCATGCCCCATTCGCTAATGGCGAGGGCGCTGACATCGGCAGATGAGCTCAGGGTTTTGGTGGGGTCTTTCAAGGTGCCGTTGGCATTTACGAGATTCGGGTATTTGGCGGCGACGGCTTGTGGCGTCGCGCCCGCTGCAATCTCATTCATGGCGGAAATGTAATCGTCTAGCAATGCTAAGTCTGTATCCGTTACTTTTGATGTGCCCGCGCCTATAACTCGAGCACCTATATAAAAGGCTCCGCCTTCGTGATCGCTTGGCTCGCTGACAGATAAACCGAAAAAGCCATTCACCGTGACATCTTTATTGGCAATTTCATCCAGCACCTTGCGCAAATCGGTGGCGCTCGCGGCAACGGCTCCTGCGCTTGCAGCGGTCTTTAAGCTGTTGTAACTGTTAACAGCGTTGCTGAGCTTGGTGTCTAGGTTGTCATCCACGGCATTAATCGCTGAGTCTGCCGTATCTGTTGCCTGTACCACCATGGTGGGGAAATAGGTGCGGCCATCACGGGTTTTATCTTCATCACCAGAGTGAAATGCGAGCAATGCGGGATTGTAGTACTGGCCTTGAGTGGTATCGCCCACCGCTAAGGCGGTTCCTCCCATGGCAAGCGCACGGGCATCGTAAATGCCGTAATCAAGAGCCAGCGCCTGTTGCGCAAGGCCTGCCATAAAAAGTGCGCAGGCTAGACGGTTACGGGGGCGAGAGAAAATGGCTAAATGAGGTGTGCGCATAGGATTACCACAGGTTCTGCGTTGAAGGCGTAAAGTCATCGCAGAGCTTAAACCATAGCTGCGTGCTTGGCAGTTGTTGGGGCGATCTATGCGCTGGAAAGGAGAAACTGTTGGCAATTTTGCTGGTTCCGGTGCACCTGCTACGGTAGAGTGCGAGCTTGGCGAAGCACAGCGTTGCCCGTATTTATATGACTCTCATAAGAATAGGTTTCTTGGTGTTGTTGAGATTTTTAGCCCCTCTATTTAGACGACTGTTTAGGCGCCCCCTGTTGTTGGCGGTGTGCGCTTTATTGTGTTGCTGCGCTGATATTGCGCAGGCAGCAAAGGTCAAATCCCTGCGAATTTGGCGAGCCGATGATTACACGCGCATAGTGTTAAATCTGGATGCGCCAGCGCGTTACAACTTGATACTGGCGAATAATCCTACGCGCATTATTTTGGATTTAACTAACAGTGAATTAAAAGCAGCCTTAAACAAATTGCCGCTGAGCGGAACGCCTGTGGAAATTGTGCGCAGCTCAACGGTGAATGACGCTGATTTGCGTTTGGTATTTGATTTAAAGCGCAAGGTCTCGCCAAAAAGTTTTGTGCTTAAAAAAGCGGATGGCAATGATGATCGCTTAGTGATTGATTTGTACGATGCATCAACGACAAGTACCGCTGCAGTAACCCCCAATAGCGAGCCAGTGAATATTGAATCGGTTATGGAGAGCGATACGGCTGCCGCGCAAAAATCCAATGCTGCTAGTGCAGCGCCCGATGATTCTTCCAATAGTAAGTTGACTAATGGTCGCACTATTTTAATTGCGGTGGATGCGGGTCACGGCGGTGCAGATTCCGGTGCACTTGGCCCACAAAATATTCGCGAAAAAGATGTGACCTTGGCGATTGCTAAAGAGCTTACTCGCGTTATTAATGCGCAATCCGGTTTCAGTGCGCGCTTAACGCGTACGGGCGATTATTTTGTCGAACTGCAAAAACGCCGCGATCTTGCGCGTGATATGAAAGCTGATTTATTTATATCGGTACATGCCGACTCGTTTACCGACTCAAGCGCTTATGGTGCATCTGTGTTCGCGCTCTCGCGCAAAGGCGCCACCAGTGAAATGGCGCGCTTCCTTGCGCAGCGCGAAAATGATTCGGATTTAATTGGCCGCGTTGGCGGTGTAAGTTTGGAAGATAAAGATCCACAACTTGCCGGTGTGTTGGTGGATTTATCCATGACTGCAACAGTCAATTCAAGCTTGCAAGTGGGTGGCAACGTGTTGAGTTCTATTGCAACAATTTCGCCGCTGCATGCTAAGCATGTTGAGCAAGCTGGCTTTGTGGTTTTGAAATCACCCGATGTTCCTTCCATTTTAGTTGAGACGGGTTTTATTTCTAATACAGCTGAGTCTAGAAAATTAGCATCGCAAGATTATCGCGAGAAAATGGCGCAGGCAATTTTTAGAGGTGTGCGCCAATATTTTGCGCAGCACCCACCTGCGAACGCTCGCTCATCTAGCGCCCTTGCGGCAGAAAAAATGCCAATTGAAAAAGTCGATGTAGAAAAGACGAGCTTAGAAAAATCATCAGCACCTAAAACGCTAGCGGATAAATCGGGCAAGAAAAAGGTTATTGTAGAATCACATTCATCTGTAGAGCGCAAACACGTGGTTGTAAGTGGTGATACGCTGACGGAAATTGCACTGAAATATAAAGTCAGTGCCGCCAAAATTCGCAAAGCTAACAACATGAAAAATGATGTTGTAAAACTCGGTCAAACGTTAAAAATTCCTGCACAGTAATGTCTGCGCACAATGGCTACTATGAAACGAATTAAATTACTCAGCCCTCGTCTCGCCAACCAAATCGCCGCCGGTGAGGTGGTTGAGCGCCCGTCTTCTGTGATTAAAGAATTGTTAGAAAATTCGCTCGATGCCGGCGCAACACGATTGGACATTGATGTTGAGGATGGCGGCATAAAATTAATGCGCGTGCGCGATAACGGCGGCGGCATTGATAAAGATGATTTGCCGCTCGCACTTAGTCGTCACGCGACCAGCAAAATTTATGAGTTAGATGATCTTGAAGCTGTAGCAACCTTAGGTTTTCGCGGTGAAGCACTTGCATCTATCAGCTCTGTCGCGCGTTTGGCTTTATTGAGCAGCACTAATGATGACAGTGCCGGTTGGCAAGTTGTGGCTGAAGGTCGCGATATGGAAACCGAAGTATCGCCTGCGCCACACCCGCGCGGCACAACGGTAGAAGTACGCGATTTGTTTTTTAATACACCGGCGCGCCGGAAATTTTTACGCACCGAAAAAACCGAGTACACGCATTTAGAAGATGTGGTGAAGCGATTGGCGTTATCGCGTTTCGATGTTGCGTTTAATTTGCGCCACAACGGCCGCGCGATTTATTCATGGCGCGCCGGTGATTCACAGTTAGAACAAGAGCGCCGCGTTGCCCAAGTCTGCGGCCCTGCATTTATGGAAAATGCAGTACACATTGAAATGGAACGCAACGGTTATCGTTTATGGGGGTGGGTTGCGCTACCAACTTTTTCGCGTAGCCAAGCTGATTTACAACACTTCTACGTAAATGGCCGTGCAATTCGCGACAAGTTGGTTTCACATGCAGTTCGTCAGGCTTATCAAGATGTTTTATATCACGGTCGCCATCCCGCGTTCGTTTTGTATTTGGAGCTTGACCCTGCAACCGTGGATGTGAATGTGCATCCGACTAAACACGAAGTACGCTTCCGCGATAATCGCAGTGTGCATGATTTTATTTATTCAAGTTTGCATCGCGCTCTTGCGAATGTAACGCCGGAATCTTCGCTTGCAAAAAGTTCGCAAAATGAAAGCAGCGATGAGTTTTTGCAGTCGTCACCCGTACCGCAAGGTGTTGCAGTTGGAGAATTTCGTGGGCAGGAAACCTTGGGTTTGCGTGCGGCACCAATGCCATCTTTTACCGGCTCCCAATCTTACTCATTAGGTTCGCAAGCAAATTACTCGCGTCCATCGGGCGTAAATGAGCAACTAAAAACTTATGGTGAGCTGCATCAAACAACACCTACCTTTTCGTCGTCTGTGTCTTTACCTGAAAGCGGTGACGAAACAATTCCACCGCTCGGTTACGCTATAGCGCAGCTAAAGGGGATTTATATTCTTGCGGAAAATGCGCAGGGGTTAATTGTGGTAGATATGCATGCGGCGCATGAGCGTATTACCTACGAGCACATGAAGGAATCTTTTGCGTGCGGAGGCATTCAAACTCAACCATTGTTAGTGCCAGAATCTATCGCCATTAGCCAGAAAGAAGCGGATTGTGCTGAGCAGTTTTACGATATTTTTAAAAATCTCGGTTTTGAATTACAGCGCGCGGGACCTGAGACTTTATTGATTCGCCAAGTGCCCGTGGTATTAAATCGAGCGAAAGTAGAACAGCTGGTGCGCGATGTGCTTTCCGATTTAATTGAGCATGGCAGCAGTGAGCGAATTCAACATCACATCAACGAAATTCTTGGCACCATGGCCTGTCACGCATCCGTGCGCGCCAATCGCAAACTAACTATTCTTGAAATGAACTCATTGCTGCGCGAAATGGAGTCCACTGAGCGCAGCGGCCAATGCAATCATGGCCGCCCAACGTGGGTGCTTCAGTCGCTTGATGAGCTCGACAAAATGTTTATGCGCGGGCAGTAGGCTCGGTGCTTGTGTGATTTGACGCGGCTCATCACTAGCAGTGTCGGTTACGGGTAATTGAGGCGAAAGCAAGTTGCCTTTTATTTCTGACATCAAATAATTGTCTAGATGATCTAAAAAGGCATATCGGTGTCTGTACATGCTGCGCTTTTTCGACGCAACATCATTGAGATCTTTTCGTGCGAGCTCGGTGTCAATTTGCAGGAATGGTGTGTTGCGAATGGGCACAGCACCTTGTTCATGCCAAAACTCGTTAATTTCCGTGAGTTCTGCAATTCTTGTGGTGCGCCACATTTTTTCTTTAGGGAATGTTAGGAGCAGCTTTATATTTAACACTTTTGCATATAAACGTAATGCTGCCAATGCCATGTTTTGCGGGCGTACACCAAAAAAGGTTTTGGTGAATAAGCGATTCTCTTCTAATGTATTTTGTCCGCCTTGCAGCGCGCCTATGCAAAGGCTGGGTTCGCCATTAAAGTACGAAAACCAAAAGGTAATTTTATACAGCTCAGTACCATTAAATGACATGGTTAAACGCAAAAAGCCTTCGCGCGTAATGATGTGTTCGTAATCCAGTGAAAATGTAAGTTCTGTATCAGCGTGCGGAATGCTAAAAGCGATGGCTTGGTCACCATAGAGTTTCTCTATAGTGTTTTGCGTGTGTGTGTTTTCTAAAAAAGTAAAATGCGATTTTGCAAAGTGCCAGCGATCTTTGCTGCTACTTTTAACATAAAAGCATGAACGTACTTGCTGCCTAAAAAGATTGGCTTTGAATCCCGGCTGGGCAATCAAAAACTGCCTAGTAGGCGATGCGCCAAAAAATGAATCAACCCGCTCCGGCAGGTGGTGATTGGTAAAGTAGAGCCTGCTTGCAAAACGCAATTCTCTAAACAAAGTGTGCTTTTTTTTGCGAGGAATAGAGTCTTTGGCGATTTGGCAATAGCGTATAAATTTCATGATGTATCTACGTCAGGCAATTATGGTTGTTCGAAGCGGGGGCAGGGCGCGATTGTAACTTATTTTTTTGCACATTGTTTGCACATTGTTTGCACATTTGGTGCGTTTTTGTTGCATATTTGTTGTGTTTTTGTAAAGAAGCTTGCTGTTTGTAAACGGGATGCTTCATTGGGCAAAGGTTTTGAGCGTTTATAGCGCGGGAAGCCTCTATTGAGGCTATCGAGCGACTTGCGTGGGGCGACTGTGGATGGGGTTAAATGCGAGGGCTTTTGGAGTATTGCGTTGATCGCCTAGCGACGGTCTTGATAAAGCTAGATGCAGATGGTTAGTGCTGGTTTGGCATGGCGGACGCCTGCGGCCCGCCCGAGCCTAGTGCACAAAATTCTCTTACAAACTCATCCAGGTAATTACCAAAAAATAAACACAGAGCGCGAAGGCTGCGATCGTCAACAAGGCAAATGTGCGCCAAAGCGCTGGCCAAACTCGTAGTTGGTACGCCCCGCGCAATTGCACAAATACATGTATCGGTGGCACTACTAAAAATAATGACCATGCCCAACCAGACAATCCTAATCTTGCCAAGCCTGCTACTAACATCATCAGTAAACACATAAATGACAATGAGTAGAGGGCGAACACGCTGTGGTCGAATAAAACTATATCTCTGCGCCTGATAAATAGCAGCCACATAAAAGGTAGAGAAATGGGAATTAAAATAAAGGCAAATTTTGAGGCCGTACCTTTCATTTTATAGAGCGCTAGATCTGGGTTTTGTAGTGCGTGACTAACGGCTTGCTCAAACCAGAGTTTTTTATTATCGCTTGAAGGTGATGTTGTTTTCTCTGAATTGTTGTTAGGGACAACAGCATCTTCAAGAGTGCCATTAGAGTTTGCCGCGGCCATAGCCTTTTCAAGATCTTTTTGTTTTGCACGCAGCATAGAAATTTCATTAGTTAACGCGGTGAGACTGTTGTCATTGGTTGGCAGGGTTGCGCGTTTGGCTTCAAGTTCAGCGAGTCTTGTTTGAGCATTGTGAAGTTCGTTGCCAATACCGCCCGTGATAAGCGGCTTCACTGTGCCGTTAGGCGTCAGTGCGCTGCCTAAATAAGAAAATACAAAAAACATCACAAAGTTGAGGAACAGAAAAAGTATCAAGGGCGCCATGTAGCGCACGCGTTTGCCATCAATGTATTCGCGTGTGAGTCGGCCAGGGTGAATTAAAAGTGCGGGTAAAGTGCGCCATGCTTTGTTGTCAAAATGTAAAATTCCGTGCAGTAATTCCTCCACCATATGCCACAGGGAGCGATGAATATGCGCGAGCTGGCCGCAGTTTTGGCAATAGGTTCCGCTCAATGGTGTGCTGCAATTGGCGCACTCCTTGGTTTCCGTATTTTTACTCATGAGTAATCCCTAAATGTATTCTGAACGCTGCAGAATTTTGTGGATGATAGTGTGTGCGCTCTCTGCATGAAAAATGGCAGCTATTTTTATTATGTCTGGGCTTTGATGGGGAATCTCAGCGAAGATTTTGTTGTAGATGCTATCATTCGCATCTTAAATTTTTAAGCTGAGCAAAGCGAGATTTATCCATGCTTCCTGATCGCCCCACTGTTATTTTTCTTATGGGCCCCACAGCCTCCGGAAAAACGGATTTGGCCATTGCATTACGTCAGCATCTGCCGGTGGAATTAATCAGCGTAGATTCGGCGTTGGTCTATCGCGGTATGGATATAGGTTCGGCCAAGCCTAGCGCGCAAGAGCAGGCGTTGGCGCCGCATCGACTGATTGATATTCGCGATCCGTCGGAACCTTATTCGGCGGCCGATTTTTGCGCAGATGCCGAGCGCGAAATTACAGATATTCACGCTCGGGGAAAAATTCCGCTTTTGGTCGGCGGAACTATGTTGTATTTCAAGGCTCTGTTAGATGGCTTGGCAGATATGCCGCAGGCAGATGCTGAAGTGCGGGCACAAATCGAACGCGAGGCAGACGAGTTTGGTTGGCCTTATGTGCACCAAAAGCTGGCGGAAGTTGATCCGGAAATGGCGGCAGAGATTCACCCTAATCACTCGCAGCGATTGAGTCGCGCATTGGAAGTTTATCGTGTTAGCGGTAAAACCATGAGTGCAATGCGTCGTGAGCAGCAGCAAAATGTAACTCAGTCTTTCAGTGAGCGCTTTAACCTTGTGCAAATTGCAATCGCGCCGTGTGATCGTTCTATATTGCACCAACGTATAAGTCTTCGCTTTAAAAAAATGCTGGAGGCGGGGTTGATTGATGAAGTTCAAGCGCTCTACGCCCGAGGTGATTTACATGTAGATTTGCCGGCAATTCGAGCTGTGGGCTATCGCCAGGTGTGGGATTTCATTGAAGGAAAATTGTCATATGAGGAAATGCAGGAGCGCGGCATTATCGCCACGCGGCAATTGGCCAAGCGCCAATTAACATGGTTGCGAGGGTGGCAAAATTATCCTAGCACTTCGTTAAATTGGCTCTATACTGATGGCGATGCTGGAAATTTACTATCGAAAGAAGAAATTGTGCGCTGCGCCTTGAATTTTATAGGTCCCGCAGCCATATAATAGATAGGTGAGAACAGTATTCCGTTTTTCATTATTCCGTCCACCCGTCCTAATTAACAAAAAGATGCGGATCAAGGTGGGTAAACTTTATCTTCCCTAGGAGAATAAACATGTCAAAAGGGCATAGTTTACAAGACCCTTACCTGAACGTTCTGAGAAAGGAACGTGTACCTGTATCCATTTACTTGGTAAATGGTATTAAGTTACAAGGTCAGGTTGAATCATTTGATCAGTTTGTTGTGCTGTTGAAAAACACTGTGAGCCAAATGGTTTACAAGCACGCAATCTCCACCGTTGTTCCTTCACGCGCTGTGCGCGTACCACTGCTCAACGAAGCAGATGGTGTTGATGGCGAAGAAGACGAGCAAGCCGAGTAATCAACCCTCTACGAGGTTGCTAATTGTTTTTTGATCGCCCCGAATCAGGTGAGCTAGCGGTGCTAGTTCACCTGAACCTATCTCATGGCCAAGAGCCGGAAGACCCCCGCGAATTTGAAGAGTTGGTGCTTTCTGCTGGTGGTGATCCTGTTGCATTTATTACAGGAAAAAGTATTTCCCCCAACGCTAAATTTTTTATCGGCACCGGCAAGCTGCAAGAATTGCAAGCGGTTGTTGCTGACAATAAAGCGGAAGTGGTGATTTTTAATCACACCTTATCTCCCAGCCAAGAGCGCAATCTTGAAAAAGAATTGCAATGCCGTGTGCTTGATCGCACGGGTTTAATTTTGGATATTTTCGCCCAGCGCGCGCGAACTTTCGAAGGTAAATTGCAAGTCGAATTGGCGCAGTTGCGTCACATGTCTACACGTTTAGTGCGCGGCTGGACGCACCTTGAGCGGCAAAAAGGCGGTATTGGTTTGCGCGGCCCAGGTGAAACCCAATTGGAAACTGACCGTCGTTTATTGCGCGGTCGCATCACCATGATCGAACAGCGTCTGGAAAAGGTTCGCTCCCAGCGCGAGCAGGGCAGGCGTTCGCGTCAGCGTTCGGCAATTCCAACAGTTTCTCTGGTGGGTTATACCAACGCCGGAAAATCCACGCTGTTTAATCGTATCACCGGCTCAGATGTTTACGCCGAGAACCAACTTTTCGCCACGCTTGACCCCACCATGCGCCGCATAGATCTCGCCGATGTAGGCGCGGTGATCATGGCCGATACCGTGGGCTTTATCAGCCATCTTCCCCATAAATTAGTTGAAGCTTTTCGTGCGACTCTGGAAGAAGCGGCAAACTCAACTTTGCTGTTGCATGTGATTGACGCCGCTGCCGATGAGCGTATTCGCAACATCGAACAAGTTGAATTAGTGCTGGAAGAAATTGGCGCTGCGGAACTTCCGCAACTTAAGATCTACAATAAAATTGATTTAATCGATGCAGCTGAGCCGCGTATAGATCGCGATGATGCTGGCAAACCTACTGCCGTGTGGCTATCTGCCCAAACGGGCATTGGCATTGAGTTGTTGGATCAAGCAGTGGCTGAATTACTGGGCACGGAGATGGTCATTGCTCCGCTGTTGCTGCGCCCACAGGATGGTCGTTTGCGTGCAGCCTTGTATGCTCAGCAAGCTATAGCGGAAGAATCCTTTCGCGATGATGGCGTTGCTATAGCGAGTTTGCGCGTTCCAAAGAGTGATTTGTTGCGTATATTAAGTGCCCTGAAAATCCAGTTTGACGATTTGATGTGGGCTGAGTAAATCGTAACTGAGAGTTAATTTCATCTGTGTAGTTGAAATGGCTCAGCTTGCCCTCACATAAAGCGAAATTACCTTAAACATGTCGGAGATGTGGTATGGCCTGGAATGAACCGGGAAAAGACAAAGACCCATGGGGTGGGCGCGGTGGCGGCAATGATGGCCCGCCGGATTTGGACGAGGCCTTTAAGAAGTTACAAGATAAACTCAATGGCATGTTTGGCGGCGGCTCGGGCAGTAACAATGGCGCGCCTGGAGCAGGTTCTTTCGGTGCTATTTTTACAATTATTACTTTGGTAGCAGCGGTGCTCTATGGTTTTTTTGGTATCTATACTGTGGATGCAAAAGAGCGCGCTGTTGTATTGAAGCTGGGTGTTTTTCAAGAAACCTTGGGCGAAGGTCTGCACTGGTCTGCGCCTTTGCTGACGCAAGTATTTAAAGTTGGCGTGACCAATGAGCGTCAATATCCCTCAAAAGGTTTAATGCTGACCCAAGATGAAAGCATTGTTGAATTGCCAATTACGGTGCAGTGGAACGTTGCTGATGTGAAAGCTTACGTATTGAACGTTGCCGATCCAGAAACCAGCTTGAAGCACGCAACCGACAGTGCGCTGCGTCATGTAGTAGGTTCTACGGAGTTGGAGCAAGTGCTTTCAGAGGGCCGTGCAAAAATGGCGGCGGAAGTAAAACAGCGTTTGCAAACCTATCTCGATAATTACCAAGCAGGTATCCAAATTATTAACGTGAACATCCAACAGGCGCAGCCGCCTGAAGAAGTTCGCGCTAACTTCGACGATGTAATCAAAGCTAAAGAAGACGAAACTCGTTTGAAAAACGAAGCTCAATCCTATTCTAACGGCGTGATTCCCGTAGCGCGTGGTAAAGCCCAGCGCATGTTGGAAGAAGCTGAAGCCTATAAGTCTGAAGTGGTTTCCCGTGCGGAAGGTGAGTCGGCGCGCTTCGATAATTTATTGGTAGAGTACAAGCGCGCGCCAGAAGTAACGCGCAAGCGTTTGTATATAGATGCGGTTGAATCTGTGATGACCAAATCTTCAAAAGTGATGGTCGATGTGGACAACAACAGTATGCTCTACTTGCCCTTGGATAAGCTGACTAAGCAAGTTCCACCGCCAGTTATTGAAGAGCAGGCCGAGCAGCGCCCAGCGCGCGATATAGATGCCAAGCCAGTCGTTCGTAGGGAGCCTCGCTAATGTCTACTAAAAGTCTAATGGCAGTTATGACTGCGTTGATTCTCCTTGCCTTGGTGTCAAGCAGTGCCTACGTGGTAAACCAATATGAGCGTGCGGTGGTGTTGCGGTTTGGGGCCTTGGCCAAAGCTGACGTATCGCCCGGCCTGCATTTTAAAATGCCCTTGACCGATCGCGTGCGCAAATTTGATGGTCGCTTGCAAACGGCAGACATGATTCCAGCAAGTTTTTACACCATCGAAAACAAACGTTTGGTGGTGGACTCTTACATCAAATGGCGTATTAAAGACGTAAGCACCTACTACCGCACTACGGGTGGCGATAGTCGTTTGGCGGAAGATCGTTTAGGCCAGCGTGTTGCCGATGGTTTGCGTAACCAGTTTGGTCGCCGCACCTTGCACGATGTGGTATCCGGTCAGCGCGATGAGCTTATGGCGGAATTGAAAGCCACCATCAACGAAACTACGAATACTTTGCTCGGTATTGAAGTGATTGATATTCGCGTAAAACGTATCGATTTCCCGCCTGAAGTGAGTCAATCGGTGTTTTCCCGTATGGCTGCTGATCGCGAGAAAGAAGCAGCGGAATATCGCGCGCAAGGTAAAGAGCAATCTGAGGTTATTCGCGCTGATGCAGATCGCCAAAAAGTTGTTCTAGAGGCAAACGCTTACCGAGATGCTGAGCGCTTGCGCGGTGAGGGCGATGCCAAGGCTGCCGCTATTTATGCTGCCGCCTATAACAAAGACCCTGAGTTCTATGCATTTTTGCGTAGCCTCAACGCCTACAAGAAGAGTTTTGCCGGCAAAGAGGATCTGGTTGTTGTTGATCCGAAAAGCGATTTCTTCCGTTATTTAAAAGATCCACAAGGCAAAAAATAGTGATTTGGGGGAATTTGTAGGAATCTTCTGGGTTCAACTACAAATCCTCCCCCAATCAGTGTTAAAATGCCGCAACCGAGCCGAAAGCTCGGTTTTTTTATGTTCAGGGTGCGCGTATGCCCTAACGTCTTCCGAATTCTTGGATGTTTAGAGTCTCCTTATGACTTACGCCGATCGCTGGTTATTGCCCGATGGGGTGGAAGAAATTCTGCCTGCGGAAGCCAAATCTATCGAATTATTGCGCCGCCAGTTGCTGGATCTTTATGCTACCTGGGGCTACGATCTGGTGATTCCACCATTGCTGGAATACACAGATTCATTGCTTATCGGCCTTGGCCGAGATGTAGACCTACTCACCTTTAAAGTGACCGACCAGCTTACGGGTCGCACTCTTGGTATTCGCGCCGACATTACCCCACAAACCGCTCGCATAGATGCTCACAGCATGGCTTGTCAGGGCGCTAATCGCCTTTGCTATGCGGGTAACGTCGTGCATACAAAGCCCAAAAGCCCGTTGGCGACTCGCACACCCATTCAGGTTGGCTTGGAGTTTTACGGTGAAGCTGGTTTAGCGGCCGACGTAGAAGTTATTTCCCTGTTGCTGGAATCATTACGTGTATCTGGCTTGCCCAAGTTACACGTTGATCTCGGCCATGTCGGCATTTACCGCGCTTTGGCCGCATGCGCCAAACTTAATGCTGCGCAGGAAGACGAGTTCTTCGATCTGCTGCAGCGTAAGGCGGTGACTGAGATTCGCGAATGGGTTGCCGCCAAGGTGACCGATCAAAAATGTGCTTCACTATTGCTTGCTTTGCCAAACTTGGCCGGCGGCGTTGATGTGCTGACCAAGGCTCGCGGATTGTTTGCCGAGATTCCCAACGCTGTGGCCGCCGTAGACCAATTGCTGCAAGTGGCCGGCGTAATGGCGGAGCGCTATCCTGACGCCGAGTTTTATTTTGATTTGAGCGAGTTACGCGGTTATCACTACCTCACAGGTTTGGTGTTTGCAGCTTTTGCGCCCGGTTTTGGCAATCCAATTGCCAGCGGCGGCCGCTACGATCATATCGGTGAGGTATTTGGTCGCGCGCGTCCGGCAACCGGTTTTGCGCTCAACCTCTGTGCCATCAACAAACTAGGTTTGTTAGAAGCAAAACCAAGCTGTGCAATTGCGGTGCTTGAAAATGGTGATGCACGCCAATGGCAAGCTGTACAGGCCTTGCGTGCGCAGGGTGAACGGGTTGTGTACGCAGCCGCAGAAGACATTAAAGCAGTGCGCGAATTGCGTTTGGTGGACGATCGCTATCAGGTTGTCAGCCGTTAATACGAATTTATTTTTCATTATTGTTTAACAGAGAGTTTTCCAGCCATGGGCAAAAACGTCGTCATTTTAGGCACCCAATGGGGTGATGAAGGTAAAGGCAAAATCGTAGATTTGCTGACCGATCAGGTTTCCTTGGTTACCCGCTTTCAGGGCGGCCATAACGCCGGTCACACCTTGGTGATCGACGGCAAAAAAACCGTTCTGCACTTGATTCCCTCTGGCATCTTGCGTGAAGGCGTAACCTGTCTAATCGGCAACGGTGTAGTGCTTTCGCCAGAAGCCTTGTTCAAAGAGATTGGTGAATTGGAGGCTACTGGTGTGCCCGTGCGCGAGCGTTTGCGCTTATCACCAGCTTGCCCGTTGATTCTTCCCTACCACGTAGCGCTCGACCAGGCTCGTGAGCTTGCCCGTGGCGATGCCAAAATCGGCACCACTGGCCGTGGTATTGGCCCGGCTTACGAAGATAAGGTTGCTCGTCGCGGTTTGCGTTTGGGTGACTTGGTTGATTTGAAGCGCTTTGCGGTCAAGCTCAAAGAAATCCTCGAATTCCACAACTTCGTATTAACCAACTTCTACAAAGTGGAAGCGGTTAGCTATGAAAAAACCTTGGCTGATTGCACTGCTTGGGCTGAGCAATTACTGCCGATGATGGCTGACGTAACCAATTTATTGCACACCGCTCGCGAGCAAGGTGAAAACATTTTGTTCGAAGGTGCGCAAGGTTCTTTGTTGGATATCGACCATGGTACCTATCCCTTCGTAACGTCTTCCAACACCACTGCCGGCGGTACTGCGACAGGTTCTGGCTTTGGTCCTTTGTATCTGGATTATGTTCTCGGCATCACCAAGGCCTACACCACGCGCGTAGGTTCTGGCCCATTCCCAACTGAGCTGGATTGTGAAATTGGCGCTTACCTCGGTGAAAAAGGCCATGAATTCGGCGCTACTACTGGCCGCAAGCGTCGTTGTGGCTGGTTCGATATTGTTGCTGTGCGCCACGCCAACCGCATCAACTCTGTAACCGGTGTGTGCTTAACTAAGCTGGACGTATTGGATGGTTTGAAAACCGTGAAAATCTGTATCGGTTATCAAGATGCCAATGGCAACGCCGTTGACGTTCCGTTTGATGCAGAAGGTTGGGCGGCGATTAAGCCAATCTACGAAGAAATGCCCGGTTGGAGCGAATCAACTGTAGGTGCGCAAAGCGTAGATGAATTACCTGCCAATGCGCGCGCTTATATCAAGCGCTTGGAAGAGCTGATGGCGACACCGATCGACATTATTTCTACCGGTCCAGATCGTGTACAAACTGTGGTGTTGCGTCATCCATTTGATGCGTAATCTCTAGCTTGTTTCGAGCAATAAAAACGGCGTGCTCAGGTAAATGAAACGCCGTTTTTTTATGGGCAGGGATAAGGTTTTCAAAGTAGCTCGTAAGGAGTGAAACGAATTACTGGGTTTTAACTCCCCGTATTACGCCTAGGCTTCATACGGGCTACAAATCGCTCTTTACAAAGGAGATAAAATAAAAAAACGGCGCTCCAGTTTCCTGTGAGCGCCGTTTTTTTTATAGCAAATTTCAACTTACTGCCAAGTGTAATCCTTAGGTGGATACTCTTCCATATCCTGCTCTGGCATATCGCTCCAGTTGTCAGGCGGTAATGCTGGAATACCTGCGGGTTCGGCCAGTGGCGGGTGCTCTACCTCTAACAGGCGCTTCAAGTCGGTCAAAACCGGGTCTTCATTGGTTTCGTCTGGGCTCACGAAGATGCTGTGTTTGCGGCAATCTTCACCCAAGGTAAGGCTACTTGAATAACGCACAATAGGCGCTGCTAACACCAAACCGGTGAGAATTGGCATTAACCACCAGAAGAAAATCGGCGCGTAGGTGAACGTCATGTAGCCCCAAGCAATTGCTACCAAGGTAGTGCGCAGGGTGCGAGCAAAACTTTCGCTCCAGGTTAATAGGCGGCCCTCACGATCTTGTGCATCCCAATTTACTTTGAAGCCCATGAAGACGGACACAACAAAGTAGGCGTGGAAGGCCATCATGATTGGGGCGATCAAGACCGCGAAAGCGGTTTCAACGATGGTGCCGCGGATGATTGCTTTTGTACCACCAAACTGTTCACGACGATGCGCCATGGTGCTGATAATGCCCATTACCTTTGGGAAAAGCAGCAGGGTGGTGGTCATCACGATCAGGGCGATAATCAAACCGGTTTTAGCAATTGGCCATTCCGGCAAATTGATAAAGTGCTCCATAGTGGGGGTGGAGTTAGTGAAGTATTCGTTACTATGCAGGGCGCGAACTACGGCGTCTGCAGTGCTCAGAACCAACATCAATAACCAAATCAGCGATGAAATATAGGCGGTAGCGCCGAGCAAGAAGTGCAGGCGGCTGATGGGGTGCAAGCCGGCGGCGTCCAGCATACCTAAATGCTGGATATTACCCTGTACCCAGCGACGGTCGCGGGTAGCGTAGTCGATGATGTTACAAGGTACTTCTTCGTAGCTTCCTTCGAGGTCGGCGAGCAGGAATACATCCCAACCGGCGCGGCGCAACATGGCGGCTTCTACGAAGTCATGGCTCAGAATATCACCACCAAAAGGTGCTTTCCCGGGCAATGTAGGCAGGCCGCAGTGATCGATAAAGGCTTTTACGCGAATGATTGCATTGTGGCCCCAGTAGTTGGCGGCACCGGTTTGCCAGAAGGCAATACCTGTTGCCAACATGGGGCTGTAAAGCACGGCAGCGAACTGTACAAAGCGGCCAAAGAAAGTCGTTTGGCGTACCGGAATGGGCACGGTTTGGATCAAGCCTGAGCGCGGGTTGGCTTGCATGGTACGCACCATACGCAGCAGGCATTTACCGCTCATCACGCTGTCTGCATCCAACACAATCATGTGCTCGTAGTTCTTGCCCCAGCGCTGTAAAAACTCGGCGATGTTACCTACTTTACGATGCAGATTTTTTTCGCGACGGCGATAAAAAGTTTGTTTGCTCAAGTCGCCAATGCGATCGGTAAACTGCTTCCATTGATCGCGTTCACGTTGGGCGATATCCAGCTTAGTGGTATCGCTCAGCATGAAGAAATCAAAATGTTCGATTTCACCTGTCGCTACTAGAGAGTTAAGTGTCGCTTCAAAGCCAGCGATAACGCGATGGGTATCCTCGTTATAGATCGGCATAACCACTGCGGTGCGCGTGGTAATGGGCAGGGCATCGTTGTAGATGCTGTCCATAGAGCGCAACGTTAGTGGGTCGCGGCGCATCATCAATAATACGAACCCGAACACCGCGCTCCAAAACGCTGTAGAAATCCAGCAGAAGGAGATGGCGAACAGGATCAGGATTACTGCTTCCAGCATGGTGACGCCATTGGCGCTGAGAATGTCGTACATCATGTACACACCGCTGAAGGCCGTGATGACTGTCAGCAGCGCGTACACAAGGCGGCGCAAAGATTCGCCCGGCAGCCGGATTTCATTCTCCGGCATAAGGTCGCGATTAATAGGTTTGCTCACAATAGGCTCGCTGTTGGTTGAATTATTGGATGTCATCTGGGTACCAGACATAACTCCAAACCTCACTTAAGCGCTTATTGTTGGACTTGATAAATACGCGCATATCAACAGCATTGTTGCCATCTGGCTCTACTTTGAAAGATGCACGATAAGTTTTGCCGTCGGGCAATCTGCTTACGTGCAAGTCGGTAAAGTTGCCAGAGTTTTTGCCAAGGTCAGCTTCAACAACAGAACCCGCTGGCAATTTGTCTAAATCGCCACCTTGGAAATCAATCGCAAATTGACGCTTACTCTTGGGTGGTGGGTTGCCTTGTGCGGCTACAGCGCCCCAGCCGGTGCGGGTGCGCAATACTTTGGCAAGAGTTTGGCCAGGAACGTTTGAATCCAAAGGTTGCAAGCTGTATTTGAATTCGCGGCTATCGCCCGCTTTCATTGGTTCGTCGGGTACCCAGTAAGCCACGATATTGTCGTTAGCTTCGCTGTCTGACGGAATTTCAACCAATTCTACGCGGCCTTTACCCCATGAGTTTTCTGGTTTTACCCACAAGCTTGGGCGGCGCTCGTAGTGAGCTTCGCTATCGAGATAGTTATTGAAATCACGATCGCGCTGCATCATGCCGAAACCTTGCGGATTGGTGTCGCCGAGCGATGAAATATGCAGGCCGCGATGGTTAGACAGCGGGCGCCATACCCATTCACCGGCCGATGTCAGCATAGAGATGCCGTCAGAATCGTGCACTTCAGGGCGGAAATCATCAAAGCGCGATACGTTCACGCTGTTTTCACCAAACATAAACATAGAGGTCAGCGGTGCTACGCCTAACTTCTGAATGTCCTTACGGGCATAAAGGCGAGCGGTTACTTTTACTTCAGTTGCTGTGCCTGGGTAGGCGTCAAAACGGAATGCACCGGTAACTGATGGGCTGTCCATTAAGGCGTAAATCACTAAATGCTTTTCGGTTGGTGTTGGTTTCAACATCCAGTATTCGCGGAAAATGGGGAATTCTTCGCCTTTAGGTTCGGCAGTATCAATTGCCAAACCGCGTGCAGAGAGACCCCACGCGTGGCCAGGGCCAATAACGCGGAAGTAAGATGAAGCCGCGCCTTGGAACACCATGAACTCATCTTTGTACTGGCCGTTGTTCAATGGATAGTGAACGCGGAAGCCAGCATAGCCAAGATCTTTACCGGCGATGCCCGCCAACTTGGCTGCGGTGCCTTCGTAGTTAAAGTATTCTTGTTTGAATGGAACGGTGGTGTCATTGCCGTTGGTGGCCATATGCAACACAACCGGCTCTTTAAAGATGTAACCCGCGTGAAAAAGCTGTATTTCAAACTGGGCTTCGTTGCGCCACAGCGAAGAATCTGGACGGAAGCGCACAGAGCGATACTGGTCGTAATCCATTTTGGCTAAGGCTTCAGGCATATTGCCGGAGAACGGCTTGAAGTTACCCTTGGAGAGCAGCTTGGCGCGCGAGCTTATGGCATCGAACAGGCCGGGCTGTGAGGTTTCACTGGCGGAGGTGGGGGTGATTGTGGGTTGAGCTGCCAAGCTTTCACTGGCGACGCACAATGCCAACAGGCAAGAGGCGGTAAGGGCTAGGGTTTTTTGCAGTGGCTTGCTGCTAATCGACTTACTCTTAATCGATTGAGAGCGCACAGCATTTGTGAGCATTTTACTCATCCGCTTTTCTCCGTACAGGATTGGTCTGCAATGCAGGCATGTCGTTCAAAACAAGGCGCTTCGGTTGACTTCACCAATGCGCGAGTTTGTTCTTGGCTTTGAAGAAGGGGGCGTATTACACGCGCGTTTCAAAGCCGGCGCATTGTAATACATCCGCTGACAAATATAGGCGCAAAAACCAGAGCAGAACGAAAATTTTTTAAAAAAACAGTGGGTTGTCGCAAGCGAATTTGCTGAATGTAGAGTCTTGTGAATCGAATTTGCGCGCAGCCATATATCAGCTGCTACACTTTTCTGGCGTCTGGACAAAAAATACGTTATCGACGACCTATGGGCCAACTGGGACGAACTTGAATATTTCATGCTAAATATACGGCGGTACGCGCGCGATAATCCCATCGCCTTCCGATTATTAGGTTTAATTGTGGTCAGCAGCTCGCTGATCACCCTGTTTGCTATTTTGCTGCAGCTCTACGGCAACTTTCACGACGATGTTTCCTCTCTCGAAAAGCGCTTGGATCAGGTGCGTATTAGTACGCTCGCGAGTATCACCAAAAGCCTTTGGGGTTTTGATCAAGAGCAGTTGAGTATTCAAATTCACAGCGTGTTGGATGTGCAGGATGTAGTGCAGGTGCAGGTGGTATGGCGCGACTGGAACAATACTGAACAGTCCATGGTGGTGAGCAACAACAAACAAACCCAAGCTGAGATTGATGCCAAGAAAAGCCAATTTTTGGTTAAAGAGTATCCGCTCACTTATGAAGATGCCAGCACGCCAGAGCAGCGTCTTGGTACTCTCCAAGTCACCGCATCGCTCTCTAGTATTTACGATAAGTTGTGGGAGCGAGCGCTCTTCATTGCAATCGTACAATCTGCAAAAACTTTATTAATTTCATTTTTTATATTGTGGTTGGTGCACGCACTTTTAACGCGACACATGGAGGCTATTGCCAATTACGCGCGGCATTTAAATTTGGAAAGTTTGAACAAACCTTTGCGATTGCGGCGAGTTAAATCAGATCCGCGCCGCGATGAATTGGATAACGTTGTTGATGCGATTAATCACATGCGCGAAACCTTGTTGGAAGATTTGGATCAGCGTCGCACCATGGAGCTTGCGCTGCTCGCAGAACAAGAAGAAAAAATTGAAACGCGTCGCCAAAAAAATGCGGCAGAAGATGCGAGCCGAGCCAAAAGTCAATTTCTCGCAACTATGAGTCACGAAATCCGCACACCCATGAATGGTGTGATCGGTATGCTGGAAATGTTGCGCGATACTCCGCTTAACGAAAATCAAAAACACTACATAGATGTTATTCATCGCTCAGGTGAAACGCTGCTAGAAATCATTAACGATATTCTCGATTACTCCAAAATTGAAGCGGGAAAAATGCAGTTGGAGGATGAGGTATTTACACTCGATGATTTAATTGAAGATTGCTTACAGTTATTTGGTGCAACAGCGAATAAGCGCCATATTGAATTGGTTGGAGGGGTGAAACCAAACTCCCCTTTATTGCTAAAAGGCGACCCCACACGCTTGCGACAAGTCATTATTAATTTGTTGGGCAATGCGTTTAAATTTACTAGCAAAGGTTTTATTGCATTGCAAGTTGGATTGGTGGAAGGCGCGACCGAGGAAAAACCCCGTTTACTTTTTTCAATTGAAGATAGCGGCATTGGTATTGATTTAAATTCTGGCGTTAATTTATTCGATTCGTTCAATCAGGCGGATGCTTCAACAACGCGCAAATACGGCGGCACCGGATTAGGCTTAGCAATTTGCAAAAGTTTGGTTGAATTAATGGGCGGCGAAATCGGTGTGATTAGCGCAAAAGGGCAGGGCTCTACCTTTTGGTTTACTGCAGAATTTTCAGCGAATGATTTAATTGTTAAGGAGACATCTCAAGAGCGCGACTTAACAAACTTGCTGAGTCAAAAACGGTTGCTGCTAGTGGGTGGCAATTCAAAAATGGTTGAGTTTTTGTCGGAGCATGGCAATGCATGGGGCTTGGAAATTCAAGCGGCAGCTTCCGCAAAATTGGCGCAGACAGCCATTCTACAAGCTGCACACAGTGGAGAATCATTTGATTTTATTGGCGTAGATTCTTCTCTGCCGGACATGAGCGGTATTGAATTTATTCGCCAGTTACGCGCTCATGGAGAAGCACAAAATTTGCCAGCGTTTATGATGTCGGCGAGTGATATTTTTCAGGATCAGCAAGCGCTGCGCGCTTACGCAGTACACGCTATTTTGCGCAAGCCAGTATCAGGCAAGGCGTTAAAATATGAGCTTGCCGCCCTGCTTGGGCGCGAGGCTGAACCGATCGAGGTAATACGTAGTGCTGAGGTTCGGCCAGATAAATTCGCCCATCTTCGAGTGCTAGTGGCTGAGGATAACGCGGTAAACCGTATGGTCATTAAAGGCTTGTTGAGTAAGCTCAACATCACGCCAGAGTTGGTGGAAAACGGTCTAATGGCTTTCGATATGGTGCGCAAAGCAGTGCAGCCCTACGATGTCATACTCATGGATTGCGAAATGCCTGAAATGGATGGATTTGAATCAACGCGCAGTATTCGTGAATTTGAGCGGGCGCGTAATTTACCTGCAACTCCTGTGGTCGCCTTGACCGCGCATGCCTTGCAAGAGCATCGCGATGCAGTATTTGCCAGCGGCATGAATCACTACCTATCCAAGCCGGTTACTCTGGATAATCTGGTCGGCGTATTCGAGCGCATTATCCATAAAGGCTAATCATAATTTTGTGCGAAGCTTGTACTAGGCTTCGCGCCTTTTGGGGTAAGCCAATTGTTGCGCGCTATAGGTGCCATAGGTTTTTTCTCCTTGCGAGACAAGTGTTCAATCCTTATGATGCCAATTGTCTATTAAAAGCCTAGTAGTGGAGTTTAAAAATGAGTAGCGATGCAATTGTTCATGTAAGTGATGCCAGTTTTGCGCAAGACGTATTAAGTGCAGATCTTCCTGTGTTGGTGGATTTTTGGGCGGCTTGGTGCGGTCCATGCAAAATGATTGCACCTATTCTTGATGATTTGGCTGAGCAATATGCGGGCAAGGTAAAAATTGCCAAAGTTGACGTAGATGCCAACAAAGAAGTTCCAGGCAAATTCGGTATTCGCGGTATTCCTACCCTGATTTTGTTCAAAAATGGCGAGCCAGCTGCAACTAAAGTAGGTGCATTGTCAAAAGCGCAATTGGTTGAGTTCATCAATAGCTCAATCTAAATAAAAAGGGCTGCGAGTTTATTTAAGGCTTCGCAGCCTGCTTTTTTAGCACTAAAAGCCCCCGTTTTTAACGATTGTTCAAGCTGTTTTAATTTTTCGTTTTGCACTTGGCTGATTTAGCCGCTATACTCAAGCCATCTCCTTATCCAGCATCGAACTTTAGGGTTTACTTCCCATCGGATAAGATCTAACTCCCTGCTGTTTCTCACCCTGATTACAGAATATATCCAGTTGAGTTTTCCAACAGGTCGAGTTTTCAACAAAGAGCTTCAAACGTTATTACCGTAAAACTGCTAGCGACAAATAACAGAAAAAATTACGCAACAGATTTCAACTTTTAATTATTCAGCCATCCGGCTTACTTTCTGCAACAACCATCCTACAAAGCATTACTTATGAATCTTACCGACTTAAAACTCAAACCCATCGAAGAACTTATTGATATAGCGCGTGAAATGGGGCTTGAAAGCCTAGCGCGTTCTCGCAAGCAGGACATTATTTTTAATATCCTCAAGCGCCACGCAAAAGGTGGTGAAGATATTTATGGCGATGGCGTTCTAGAAATCTTGGTCGATGGTTTTGGCTTTTTGCGTTCTGCCGACTCATCCTACCTTGCAGGTCCCGATGATATTTACGTGTCGCCCAGTCAAATTCGCCGCTTCAATTTGCGCACTGGCGATACGATTTCTGGCAAGATTCGCCCACCTAAAGAAGGTGAACGTTATTTTGCGTTGTTGAAAGTTAACGAAATTAATTTCGATAAACCAGAAAACTCTCGCAACAAAATTCTGTTTGAAAACCTCACGCCTTTATTTCCCGATGAGCGTTTATTGCTCGAAGCCGGTAACGGTTCTACCGAAGATTTGACTGGTCGTATCATTGATTTGATCGCGCCAATCGGTAAAGGTCAGCGCGGTTTGATTGTTGCTCCGCCAAAAGCGGGTAAAACCATCATGATGCAAAATATTGCGCAGGCAATTACGCGCAATAATCCCGAATGTCATTTGATTGTGCTGTTGATTGACGAGCGTCCAGAAGAAGTTACCGAAATGCAGCGCTCAGTGCGCGGCGAAGTTGTTGCTTCTACCTTCGATGAGCCGCCATCACGCCACGTGCAAGTTGCCGATATGGTAATTGAGCGCGCCAAGCGTCTGGTTGAACACAAAAAAGACGTCATCATTCTGCTCGATTCTATTACTCGTCTCGCGCGTGCATACAACACCGTAATTCCTTCATCCGGTAAGGTATTAACCGGTGGTGTGGATGCTCACGCACTTGAACGCCCCAAGCGCTTCTTCGGTGCTGCACGTAATATCGAAGAGGGTGGCAGCTTGAGTATTATCGCCACTGCGCTTGTTGATACCGGCTCCAAAATGGACGAAGTTATTTACGAAGAGTTTAAAGGTACAGGTAACCTTGAATTGCATCTCGATCGTAAAATTGCTGAAAAACGTATTTACCCAGCGATCAATTTGCGTCGTTCCGGCACACGCCGTGAAGACTTGTTGATGAAAGATGACGAGCAACAACGTGTGTGGATTTTGCGCCGCTTGTTGAACGATATGGAAGATGTTGCGGCAACCGAATTCTTGTTGGATAAATTGAAAGATTTCAAAACCAACGATGAATTCTTTATGTCGATGAAACGCAAATAATTACCGCATTTTTTGGCGGAATATGAAAAACGCCTTCCGCCACTTTCGCTGGCGGAAGGCGTTTTTGTTTTAATGGTTTAAGGATTTTTGTAAATGAAATATAAAGATCTCCGCGATTTTATTGCGCTGTTGGAAACGCGTGGCCAACTCAAGCGCATCACGCAAGAAATTGATCCCCATCTTGAAATGACGGAAATTTGCGATCGCACTCTGCGTGCAGGCGGGCCTGCGCTTTTATTCGAAAATCCCAAAGGCTATGGGATTCCTGTTCTCGGAAATTTATTTGGTACACCCGAGCGCGTTGCATTGGGAATGGGGCAAGAATCTGTTTCTGCGCTACGTGAAGTGGGGCGGTTGCTCGCATTTTTAAAGGAACCGGAACCACCAAAAGGCTTTAAAGATGCGTGGGAAAAGTTGCCTATTTTCAAACAAGTTTTAAATATGGCTCCCAAGGTGTTAAGCAAAGCGCCTTGTCAGGAATTCGTGTTGGAAGGCGATGCAGTAGATTTAGATAAGCTACCGATTCAAACCTGTTGGCCGGGGGATGCTGGCCCGCTGGTGACCTGGCCTTTGGTTGTTACACGCGGTCCGCACAAAGAAAGACAAAACCTCGGTATTTACCGCATGCAAAAAATTGGAAAAAACCGTTTGATTATGCGCTGGCTTTCGCATCGCGGTGGCGCTTTAGATTTTCGCGAATACCAATTGCAAAACCCGGGTAAAAATTTTCCTGTTGCCGTGGCGCTGGGGGCTGACCCAGCAACAATTCTTGGCGCGGTAACGCCAGTTCCTGATACGCTTTCTGAATATGCATTTGCAGGTTTGTTGCGCGGCGATAAAACCGAAGTAGTTAAATGTATTGGCAATGAGCTACAAGTGCCGGCATCTGCCGAATTTATTTTGGAAGGTTTTATTGCGCCGAATGATATGGCGCCTGAAGGCCCTTTCGGCGATCACACGGGTTATTACAACGAAGTCGATAGTTTTCCAGTGTTTACTGTTGAGCGAATTACACACAGAAAAGATCCCATTTACCACAGCACTTATACGGGGCGTCCGCCGGATGAACCAGCAATTCTTGGTGTTGCATTGAATGAGGTTTTTGTACCGATTTTGCAAAAGCAGTTTCCAGAAATTGTAGATTTTTATTTGCCGCCGGAAGGTTGCTCCTATCGCATGGCGGTGGTGACCATGAAGAAACAATATCCTGGGCATGCCAAGCGCGTGATGATGGGAGTGTGGAGTTTCTTGCGGCAATTTATGTACACCAAATTTGTCATAGTTACCGACGATGATGTGAATGCACGCGATTGGAATGATGTTATTTGGGCAATGACCACGCGTATGGATCCAGCGCGCGATACGCTGATGATTGAAAATACTCCCATTGATTATTTAGATTTTGCATCGCCCGTATCTGGTCTTGGTTCAAAAATTGGTTTCGATGCAACCAATAAATGGCCGGGCGAAACCACACGTGAATGGGGTGTTCCCATTGAAATGGATCAAGCCGTAAAAACACGCGTTGATGAACTGTGGGATTCACTTGGCATTGAGTTGCCCGCATCGCATTAATTCGCATACGCTGCGGTTCAAATGTGTTGCAATCTTGATGCACAAATTTTAACGGAGTTGCCATGAGTTTGTTGGAAGAATGCGCAGCAGATTGTCCTTATTGCGGCGAGCCTATTACGGTGTTAGTAGACACTTCCGTCGATGAACAATCCTATACAGAAGATTGTGAAGTTTGCTGTCGGCCGATGATTATCAATGCGTGGGTCGATGAAGATGGTAGTGTGGGCGTTAATCTGCAACGTGAAGATGAGTAGCAAAATCCAATAAAAGCAGGCTGGTGTGCTTGGTTTAGTGCACTTTATAGGGTATAAAAACCCGAGCGCGTAATTGATCGGGCGCATCGTCGAAATTCAGAAAGGGGATTTTATGAGTATTCTAAAAGAGTTCAAAGATTTTGCTGTTAAAGGCAATGTAGTAGATCTAGCGGTAGGTATTATTATTGGTGCAGCCTTCGGCAAAATTGTGACCTCTATAGTGGCGGATGTGATTATGCCGCCCATAGGTTTGTTGATTGGCGGTGTGGATTTTAGTGATTTGGTGATCACGCTCAAAGCGGCTGAAGGAGCTACACCCGCGGTAGTTATTTCAATTGGCAAGTTTTTGCAAACGGTGATCGATTTCACCATCATTGCGTTTGCGGTTTTCTTGTTAATTAAAGTGATTAACAAAGTAAAAGCCAAAGAGCCTGTTGCGGCGGTAACGCCACCGCAAGAGCTGTTATTGATGGAAATTCGCGATTTGTTGCGCGACAAAAAATAGCGGCCTTGCAATCTCAAGTTTAAAGACGCGGCTATGCCGCGTTTTTTTCGCAGTTTTATCGGTTTTGGTGCGTTGCTTCGCTTGTGATCAGTCTGCGCAAGTTGCATACAAGTTGGCACAGGAAACAAAGTTGTTTTAATGCGGTCACAGGCGTGGGAAATATCCTTTTCAAGCTTTCGCTTTTGCGCAGTGGATAGAGTAGAATCCGTGCTCTATAACCATAACGAAACCTGTTCAGTGCTTCTTTGTGTCCGCAGCTCACTGAACTTCTTGTTGGATTCTCTAGGCGAATTTCGCGAAGGAATTAATACATCCGTATGTTAGTCAATCGGTCATCATTCAGCCGGTTTGCACTGCCGCAGACCCGCGCCGACTGGGAGCAAGTTTTTGCTCGGTGCGTAGCTATGCTTGCTCAAGTGCCTTTAAGCACTTGGCAGTTTATAGCGCGTTTCCTATTGGTGTTGAGTTTGAGTGTCAGCTTGGCGCGCCTGTTTTGGTTGGTGTTTCCTACGCCGACAATTCCTCCCGCTACTGTCGCCATTCCTGCGGCTGTTATTCAGGTAGAGTCCAATAATTCTGCGGTCAATATTGCGCAACTAAAAACCTTGGCAGTATTTGGTAAGGCGGAGCCGCCCAAACAGGAGCAGCAAGCTGCCCAAGTGGTTGAAACCCAAACGGTCACCCAGTTGAATTTGGTTCTATTTGGAGTGATTGAAAGTAGTGATGAAAATTTTGCGCGCGCCATGATTGGCTCAGGCGACAAGCAGGACCTCTATGCCGTTGGTGCAGCTTTGCCAGTCGGCAACAATGTTACCCTGTCAAAAGTGATGAGTGATCGCGTGATCATCAACAACAACGGCCAATACGAATCCTTGTGGCTGTATCAAAAAGACCCTAATGCACCGCAGATATCGCAAACAACCTTGCCTCAAGCTGCTGTGCAACAAATTGCACCGCAACAAACAATGCCTTATCCCTCCGGTCGCCCCGGCCCGAGTCCAGAAATGCAGTCCCCAGCGCCCAATAGTGGTGGCGGCGATCCAGTTGTCGAAGTGAGCCGTAATCTGGCTGATGTGGTAGCCATGAGCATTTACCGTGAAAATGGTCAGGTGATAGGTTACAAAATTCGCCCCGGCCGCGATGCAGAAAAATTCAAATCAGTGGGTTTGCAAACAGACGACATAGTCACGGCGATTAACGGCATGCCGTTAACCAATCCAGCCAAAATTATGGAAGTTTATAAAAATATGGGTAATACCACCTCTGCCAGCCTTGAGATCAGACGCGGTGGTAGCCTTATAACAGTTGATGTAGTGATCCAGTAAAGTGAGGATGTGCGGTGAAAGCAAAATTCGTTAAAAGTGTATTGTTCCTTGCCATGCTCAGCATGACTGGGTCTCTCGTGGCAGCCGAGCCCAAGCCGCTCGTGCAGGAGCAAACATGGACGGTGAGCTTTAAGGATGTAGACATTGTTGAAGTGGTGAAGTTTGTGCAGGAAGTTACCGGCAAACCCATGATTGTCGATCCTAAAGTGCGCGGCCCTATTCGGGTTATCGCCAATAAGCCGCTCAACAAAAAAGAACTTTACGATTTGTTTTTGGCGGTTCTGGATGTACACGGTTTTACCGCGTTTGAAAGCGATGGTGTGGTGCGTATTATCGTCAACCGCGAAGCGCGCAACCTGCCCATTCCTAACGAGCAAGTGGTTACCTCCAAAAACGATGGTTACGTCACCCAAATTATTCAGCTCAACAACATCAGCGCCGCCAAAGTGCTGGCAGCTGTGCGTCCACTGGTCCCACAGTATGCGCACTTAACTGCTTATGAGCCGAGCAACGCCCTGATTATCAGCGACACCCGCGCCAACATTGCCCGTATCAATGACCTGATTTTGCAAATGGATAAGGCGGCGGTATTGGCGACCGATGTAGTGCAATTGCGTTATGCCCAAGCGGCCGATGTAGTTGCCATGATTACCCAATTAGAAAAACCGGATCCAAACCGTGGTGTAACCACATCGCCACCGATTGTTGTGGCCGACAAACGAATTAATGCCGTAGTGGTGAGTGGCGATGAAATGTCGCGCCAGCGCATCAAGGGCGTAGTTGAAAACCTTGATCGCCCGCAAACCAAAAATGCCAATGTGCGTGTGGTTTACCTCAAATATGCCAAAGCAGCAGATGTTGCCAAGGTGTTGACCGGCATGTCGCAAAGCCAAAACCAAGGGGCAAAGCCGGGTGAAGGTGGCGGCGGTCAGCAAACCAGCGTGCAAGCCGATGAAGCAACCAACTCGGTGTTGATCACCGCCGATAGCGACAATATGCAATCAATTATGGCAGTTGTTGATCAGCTGGATATTCGCCGTATGCAAGTCTTGGTAGAGGCCATCATTGTGGAAGTATCCAGCGGCGCCAATAAAGATATGGGCGTGCAATGGATGTATGCGGACAACAAAAATGGTTTCGGTACCTCCAATGACGGCAGTGGAAATTTAGCGACTATAGGTTCAGGTGCCCTCAAAATTCGAAGCGACGATACGACCGTTCACGACACGGGTATAGCTGAGTTGGCTAAAGGACTCTCGGGTATAAATGGTCAGGCGTTCGGTACTGCATTTTTGGGTGAGCGCACCAGCTTTATGGGCTTGTTGAAAATGCTGCAGTCAGACAGCGGCACCAACATTCTCTCTACACCTAACTTGCTCACCACGGACAACACTAAGGCCAAGATTTCTGTTGGCCAAAAAGTGCCTTTCAAACAGGGTTCCTACACCCAAACGGGTACAACCGGCTCCGGTACTATCGGCAGTCCTTACACCACTTACAACCGTGAAGACGTAGGTATTACGCTCGAAGTAACGCCTCATATTAACGAAGGCAGCAGTGTGGTTTTGGATATCGACCAAGAAGTATCCAGCATTTCCGATGTGGGCAGCGCGGATGGTGTAATCACCAACCAACGTAAAATCAAAACCCAAATTCTTACCGCCGATGGCCAAACCGTGGTGCTCGGTGGCTTGATCCGCGATGACGTATTAACTGGTGCAACCCGCGTTCCGCTCTTGGGGAGTATCCCGCTTGTAGGTCATTTGTTCCGCACCCAAAGTAGCAAGAAAACCAAAACCAATATGCTGGTGTTCATTCGCGCTACAGTGATTCGCGATGATCAAACCCTGTCGGGCGCGACGGCTGAAAAATACAGCGCAATTCGCGAATTCCAAATTAAGGCGCGCAAAAAGCAAAGCGAGTTGATCAGTACGGATGCCAACCCAGTGTTGCCAGAATTGCACGATAAACCTCTGCCGCCACCAGAGAAAAAAGCGTCTGAAGAAACACCGGCGGCGCCAGTGACCGCACCGGCTCCAGCCCCAGCAAAGAGTGAATGATAGTGACCACTTCAGACGGAATCATGACTGATGCGGCAGACATTATCGATTTGGAGGCCGTAGCTCCCGTTCATGCGCCAGCCGATGCACAAGAGGAGGAAGAGGCGGATACCTATCGCCTCCCTTTCAGCTTTGCCTCGGCGCAAGGTGTGATGTTGGCTGATGCTGAAAGCAAATTAGTATTACATCGCCCTGGGCTAACGCTGGATGTGCTTTTGGAGTTACAGCGCTATTTAGGCGAGGGTTTTACCTTAGAAGAAATTCCCGCCGAGGATTTTCAAAAGCGCCTGACCAAAGACTACCAAAGCGGTGACGGTGCAGCTCAGCGTGCAGTTGACGACTTGGGTGCTGAGTATGATCTGTCCTCCATGGCCGAAGATTTGGCCGAGCGAACAGACCTCTTGGCGGGCGACGACGATGCCCCGATTATCCGTTTGATCAACGCCATTCTCTCGCAAGCCGTACGTGAAGGCGCATCGGATATTCACCTTGAACCCTTTGAAGATCGTGTATCGGTGCGCTTCCGTATCGATGGTGTTTTGAACGAAGTGTTATCACCCAAGCCAGAATTGGCGCCGGTATTGGTATCGCGCTTGAAGGTTATGGCGCGCTTGGATATCGCCGAAAAGCGTTTGCCGCAGGACGGCCGTATTACGGTTCGCCTTGCTGGTCACGCGGTGGATATTCGTGTGTCTACCATTCCTTCCGCGTTCGGCGAGCGTATCGTATTGCGTCTGCTGGATCAGTCAGCCGGCCAGCTCTCGCTTGATCAATTGATGATGCCTAAACAAGTGCAAGAGCGTTTAAGTCGCGCTTTGTTAAAACCGCACGGCATTATTCTGGTAACGGGCCCAACGGGTTCCGGTAAAACCACCACGCTTTACTCTGGCTTGAGCCACATCAACAGCCGCAGCCGCAACATTTTGACCATTGAAGATCCGGTGGAATATTTGCTGCCGGGTATTGGCCAAACCCAAGTTAACCCGAAAGTAGAAATGACTTTTGCCCGTGGTTTGCGCGCGATTTTGCGTCAAGACCCGGATGTGGTGATGGTGGGTGAAATCCGCGATGGTGAAACCGCCGAAATTGCGATTCAAGCATCGCTCACGGGTCACTTGGTGTTATCAACCCTCCACACCAATACCGCAATTGGTGCAGTACTGCGTTTGAAAGATATGGGCGTTGAGCCGTTCCTCTTGGCGTCGAGCCTTGAAGTGGTTATGGCGCAACGCTTGGTGCGCTTGCTCTGCAACCACTGTAAAGAATCGTACATGCCGGTAGAGTCTGAGCGCGATATGCTCAAAATCCCTGCAAATACCCCGATTTTCCGCCCAACCGGTTGCCATCATTGCAATAACCAAGGCTATCGCGGTCGTAAGGGTATTTATGAATTAATTGAGATTAACGAGCGCTTGCGCCATCTCATTCACGAACAAGCGGGCGAGCAGGAATTGCTGGCTGAAGCGCGTAAACACAGTCTTTCGATTAGTGATGATGGCCGCCAATGCGTGCTCGACGGCATCACTAGTATGGAAGAAGTGTTGCGTGTGACAACCCAACTCTAAAAGGTCTTTGAAGAATCATGGGCGCCTACAGCTACAAAGCACTTAACGAAGCCGGTAAAACCGTTAAGGGGATTTTAGAAGCCGATTCCGAACGCCATGTTCGCAGCCAGCTGCGCGCCAAAAAGCTCAAACCGCTGGAAGTTGAAAATGCCCACAGCCAAGCAGAGAAATCCAGTGAAGACGGGCTGAATCTAGCAGGTTGGCGCAAGCGCTCCGGTGGTCGTTTAAGCCCGCGCGATTTAAGTATCATCACCCGCCAATTGGCCTCGCTTGTGCGTTCAGGGCTGCCCTTGGATGAAGCCTTGCACGCTACTGGCAAACAGGCGCATAAGCCGAATATTAAACGTGTCGTCTTGGGTGTTCGCACCAAAGTGCTCGAAGGTTTTAGCCTTGCGCAGGCGCTGGGTGAAAACCCTGCTGCGTTTAACGATATGTATCGCGCACTGGTGCGCGCCGGTGAAAGTTCGGGTTATTTAGGGCCGGTGCTCGAGCGTTTGGCCGATTACACCCAAAGCAGCCAGCAAATTCAGGCGCGCATCAAAATGGCGATGATTTACCCCATCGTTTTGCTCTTGATCAGTTTGGGGGTGATCACCGCTTTGATGGCGTTTGTAGTGCCCAAACTGGTGGGGATTTTCGCCCATAGCCATCACGAATTACCTGCGTTGACCAAGATTTTAATTAGCGTAAGTGGTTTTATCGTCAATTACGGCGTGTTTCTGGTGATCGCCGTGATTGGTCTTGTGATTGGTGTGCGCAAGTTGTTGAAGGTTGAAGCTAACCTGCGCCGTTGGCACAGCATACAGTTGCGTTTGCCCGTGATTGGCGAGTTGGTGCGTCAAATCAACGCTGCCCGCTTTGCTGCGACTTTGAGCCTTTTGTCTTCCAGCGGTGTGCCTTTGCTGCAAGCCTTGAGCATTGCCGGGCAGGTGATGACCAATCGCATTTTGCAGGACTCTTGCGAGCAGGTTGTAGCCGCTGTGCGCGAAGGTAGTAGCTTGGCGCGCGCTATGGAAAATGCGGGAACCTTCCCGCCGCTTTTGGTTCAATTGGTTTCCAGCGGTGAAGCTAACGGCACCTTGTCGCAACAATTGGATAACGCGGCTAAAGATCAGGAGCGCGAGCTGGAAATGGTGTTGGGTATGGCGATGGGCTTATTAGAGCCGCTCACCATTGTATTTATGGGGTTTTCGGTGTGCCTGATTGTAATGGCGATCTTGCAGCCAATTTTCCAAATGAACTCACTTGTTTAATCGGTTTTAGGAGCAGTTATGCGTAAACCTAGTTTGTTATCCGTAAGCCGCCAAAGCGGTTTTACCCTGATCGAAATCATGGTGGTGGTTATCATCATCGGCTTGCTGGCCAGCGTTGCAGTACCTACGGTACTGGATCGTATGGAGCAGGCGCGTGTTCAAAAAGCCCGCGCTGACTTCAAATCGCTGCAAACGGCGCTCAAGTTGTACCGCATCGACAACTTTACCTACCCAACCAGCGATCAAGGTTTGGATGCATTGGTTAACAAGCCAACCTTGGCACCGGTTCCGCGCAACTGGAAAACCGGCGGTTATCTCGATCAAATGCAGATGGATCCTTGGGATCGCCCATACCTTTACATGAGCCCGGGCGAAGGCCATGAGTACGATATTTACACCTTGGGTGCTGATGGCGTGAGCGGTGGCGACGGCCCCAATGCCGATCTCAGCATTTGGGATCAAACCGAAAAAGCTCAATAAGTTACGGTCATTCGGGTGATTCGGCGCGGGCATCTGCGGTCTTCGGTTCGGGGTTTTACCCTGATCGAAATTATGATTGTGGTGTTTATCATCGGCCTTATGGCGGGCGTCATTACCCTGTCGATTGGTGAGGATAAAAGCAAAGCTGCACCGCGTTTGGAGGCTCAGGCGCTGATTCAGGCGGTTGGTTTTATCAGTGAATTTGCAGCTTTGAACGGCGAGGTGGTGGGCATGTTTGTCACCCCGCGTGAGTCTAGCGAATCTACTGGTAAATACTGGTGCTACAACTGGCAACGCTACCGCGATAACGCTTGGGTAAAACTGCCGGAAGATAGTTTGACCGAGCATTGCATGCCGGAAAATGTACAGTGGGAATTGGTGGTCGAAGGGCATATTTATGTCTACGACCCTGATTTGGAAACTCATCCGCCGGTACTGGTGTTCTCGCCCAGCGGAGAGGCTACGCCGGTAGAAATGGCGATCTTTGAACAGGGTTCAGGAACCCCTTCGGAAGCCCAGCATATAGAGATCGACCTAATGGGTAATAGCCATTGGCGCGAAGAAGATGAAGCTAAAAAACGCGATGAGCCAGTGCGATGAAATCTAACCCGCGCAAGCCAATGCAGGCTCTATCGGCCAAGGGTTTTACCTTGGTGGAGGTAATGGTGGCGCTCATGATTGTCGCCATGGCACTGCCTGCGCTGGTAATTTTAGTCATGTCGCAGGTAGATGGTGCAGCCCATATTCGCAACAAAACCTACGGCATGTGGATTGCCGAAAATGAACTGACTCGCTTGACCTTGTTGAATAACAAAGATCTGTTCCCCAATTACAAATTGGCCGAAAAAGACTCAGGTCATTTGGAGATGATGGGTTTACAGTGGCAGTGGCAATTTGAAACCTCCGCTGCCGAAGAGATTCCGGTTAAGGGAATCGTTAAGTTGGATTTAGATGTTGCCGTCACAGGCGTTGCAGATGGTTCAAGTTTTAAACCTGCCCAAGGGCTGGAAAAAGTTGACCCCATCGCCCATTTGACGGGATATATGAGTGAATAATCTGCGCGCGCAAGCGGGGTTTACCCTGCTGGAAATGGTTATTGCGATTGCGCTCTCAGCGCTAGTAGCGGCTATGGCCTATCAGTCCTTTGATGGTGCGAGTCGCAATGCCGAGCGCACGCGCGATGTACTCAACGAAGTAAACAAGCTCGATAAAGCCTGGCAGCTAATCGGGCAAGACATGCGCAATATACTGCCGCTAAACCCGCAAAACCCACGGCTTAAGTTCGAAGCCGCCAGTTTGAAGACCAAAGGTAAAGACAGCTTTCAGGTCATCATGATATTTGCGCGGCGTGGTTGGGTGAACCCGCTTGGGCGTGTGCGCAGCGATTTGCAGCAAGTGAATTACCGAATTGCCGAAGGCAAGTTGTGGCGAGATTATTTACCCGAACGCAATATGCCCTTGGAAAACATAGATTTTGAGCGCGATTCTTTCCATCAATTGCTGATGGACAATGTGGTTGATATACAGCTGCGTTTTTTGTCTGATGCACGTATCAAAGCCGATGGCAAAAGCGTGCTGGAAGGCAGCGAGTACAGCAAATATTGGGAGCCCCAGTGGCCCCCCATCAATGGTGCTGGCAGCACGGCTATGCCGATTGCCTTGGAGATAACCATTGAACTTGAGGGAGGTGCGCGCAGTGTCAGACTGTTCGAAGTACCTCAGAAATAGTGGTCGCGAGCAAGGCGCAGTCCTCATCATGGTACTGCTCATAGTCGCGCTGGTAGCTGGGCTAGGTATTAAATTCGCGGGCGATTACCAGCTCGGTTTGGCGCGTGCGGAAGCACGCTGGCACGGTGCTCAGGCGCGGGCTTATTTATTCAGCGGTGAAGGCGCGGCCATTAAGTTTTTGGCAACTGACGATGCGGCGGTAGATTATCGCGAAGAACTGTGGGGGCAGCCGGTGCCCATCGAGTTGCCCGACAATATGGGCAATTTGTTAATTACCGTCGATGATGCCAACAGCAAATTTAATCTGAATCGCCTGCTGAATGTGCAGGCTGATTTTGCGACCAAAGCACCGTCTGACGCTACTCGTTACACGCCCTCTCAACGGATGTTTATACGTTTATTGCAAGCGCTGCCGAATCCGGACGATCCGCATACGCCGCTGGTGCAATCGCCTGAAACGGCCATAGCGATTTTGGAAGCAATAGTCGATTGGACGGATCCGGATATGGAAACGTCTGGGGCAAACGGTGCCGAAAACGATTATTACCTTGGTCAGCCAGATCCTTATCAGGCGGCCAATATGCCGTTTCGCAGTGTAGAAGAGTTGCAAATGGTGCGCGGCGTAACACCCAAAATCATGCAGGCGTTGCGCCCTTATATAACGGTACTTGAGCCCAGCGAAACCTTAAACGTTAATACCATGCCTGAACTTATGTTTCGCTGTATTAACCTAAGTACGGAGCTGACTCCTTTAAGTGAGAGCCAAGCGCAGGCGCTTATGGCTGAAAAGCCGACTACTGGCTTTTATGCGAGTTTGGGTGATTTCGACACTAGCTGGAACAAGGTTAACGGTGCAGGTGGTGCTCAGGTCGATAAAGAGCTGGCCGTTAATACCAAGTATTTTTGGCTGACGACCATAGTGCAAATTGGCGATCAGCGCCGCGTAGGGCGCAGTTTATTGTTGCGCGGCAACCCTTTATTTAAAGTGGTGCGGCGCGAAGAAGGCGTGATGTAATTGTGCAATCCGAAAATTATTGATAACAAGCAAAACAAAAAAATTGGGTAATCTTGAATGTCCTCACAACTCGTAGTTTCCATCAATAGCGACGCGGATGATTTCCGTTGGTGCTGGCTTAGCGATGGTCAGGTGCAGTCATCGGCCATGGGTAATCTGGAAGCCTTGCGCGCTAGCTTGGGCAATGTCGCGCAGCAGGCTTGGTTGCTGGTGCCAGGTGCAAAAGTCGTGACGCGCCAGTTGGAATACACCGAGAAGGAAAAGAAACATCTACGCAATTTATTGCCCTTCCAATTGGAAGAATCGGTGGTGGGCGATATCGATGAGTTGCACGTTGCCATAGGCACGCCTAATGCCGGTAAGGTCGCACTGGCCTACACCGATAAGCAATGGCTCAAGGGTATTTTTACCCAGTTATCGAACATTGGTGTGGAAATCACACGCTGCTGGTCAGCTCCACTGTTGTTGCCCTTGCAAGCATCTGCTCCTGCTGAGCCCGTGGAGCCAGCTTTATCAGAAACCGACGCTGATATCGAAAATCTCACGCTGAATCCTTTTGCAACTTGGGTTTTGGCTTTGGACAACGGCCAAGTCAATTTGCGTTTTGCTGAGCAGGAGGGTTTTAGCGTTCCACTGCCGCTGATTTCTGCTGCATTGGAAATGCTGATTACCCATCAAAAAATCACTGAGAATTTGCCTTATTTAGTCCTGCGCGCCGGTGATCAAGCTGAGTTAGATTTATTGCTCAAACACATTCCCGAGCGCTTGGCTAACCGCATTTCTGCGCAGCATTTGGCCGAACCCTGGGAGCTAGATTTTGACGGCAAGGCGATAGATCTCTGTCAGGCGGAATTCTCTCAGCGCCTGCCGCTGGAACGCTGGATGAAACTCTGGCGCGGCGTAGGTATTTTGGCGCTGGTGACCTTTGTTGCCTATGTGGGCGTGCTGGGTTTCCATATTTACAAACTCAACAAACAAAACCTGCAATTGCGTCAGCAAATGGAAGCGATTTACCGCAGCGTAATTCCCAATGGTCAATCAGACGGCCCGGAAAAGCGCCTGCGTGTGAAGCTGCAAGCCATGCAACCTAAAACCCAATCCGCCAGTGTGATGACGACTTTGGCCGGTGTTTTGCCGCTTATCTCCAACAACCCGGATGTGACCGTGAAAGTGATTTCCTACTCCGCAGATACGGGCGATATGTCGGTCAACGTACAGGCCCACTCGTTCAATTCAATTGATGCCTTGCGCCAAAACATTTCCGCACAGGGCTATGTGGCAGAGCTGCAGGGTGTAAACGCGCAGGGCGACCTTAATACCGGTCGTCTCAAAATCAGCAAACCGCAGCACTAAGTAGGGGAAGATCATGGAAAAATTACTCGCATCACTCTCCCAATTTAATCGCCGCGAACAAATGACCTTGTTCTTTGGCGCCCTGCTGATTGCAGCTTATATTTTGTGGTTGGCTGTCTTGGCACCGCTAAAACACAAGCGCGATTTGCTCTTGGAGACTGTCACCAATACCCAGCAATCGCTTGGCACAGTTCAACTGCTTGCGCGTCAGTATGAAGTGCTCTCGCAGCAGTCCAATCAAACCAATAACAGTGGTGATATCAGCGGCTTGCTTGATAGCAGCTTGCGTGAAAACGGCGTGACTATGACCAGCTTTACGCCCGGAGCCGGCGGTGAAGTGCGCGTGCGCGTGGATCGTATTGCGTCGGATTTGTTGATGCAGTGGCTTTATGATCTTGAAGCAAAATACCACATAGCTATCCGCGAGATGTCTATTACCGCCAGCAATGATCCGGGGCTGGTTTCTGTTAACTTGCGCCTCGTGAAGCCCTAATTCCAAGGTATTTGTCGATGATCCTCCAAGCTGTATCGCTGCCTAAGCTCAACATGAGCAAAAAATTCTGGATTACCCTTGGGGTAGTTTTCTGGCTCTATTTTGTCATTAGCAATCTACCGGCCGTATGGGGTGCCTATCTGTTAACGCGCAGTGGCGATATTGCGATGAACGGCGTTTCGGGAACTCTGTGGTCTGGCCGTGCCAGTCTCGCCAGCGTCAAAATCAAAGGTGCCGATCACTCCCTCGGCCAGCTGAACTGGAAGCTCAATATTCTTTCGCTCTTTACTCTCAAGCCCTGTGCGCTGATTGGTACGCACATGGATAATCAGGAATTTGACGGTGAAGTTTGTGTAAAAGGCAAAAAGGCAATCGCCATCAATAAGGCTACTGTGAGCTTCCCCGCCGCACTCGTTCAACCGCTCTTACCCTTAGCAATCGATGGGCAATTTGCGTTAACGATTGATCGTTTGGATATCAACGACATGCAGTTAATCGGTTTGCACGGTAAAGCCACCTGGATGGGCAGCAAGATTTACAACGGCTCCAACTGGATGAGCTTGGGCGGTATAGGCGCAGACTTGGTGGACGACGGCAAAAAAGGCCTGAGCGCGCATATTTTTGACGTAGGCAGCCCGCTGCATTTGGATTTGGTCGGCAACTTGCCTTATCCAACCGGTGCGATTATCAAAGGCGGTTTCTCGCTACCTGAGCCTTATTTCCGCGAGATTAACGCTGGCGCATGGCTTTCCATGTTTGCCACTCAACAGGCGAATGATGCACAAGGTAATTTGGTGTACGCGATAGATTTAAATTTCTAGTCTCACTATATTGGGACGCATTCATGAAATCAGTTTGAAGGAGTAGATGTGAAGCGATTGCTGGCAACCTGTTTGTGTGTGTTAAGTTTGCCAGCGCTGGCAGGTTGGCATGGCGATACTCAAAATATTATGGGCACCGTCATTAACGTCACACTTTGGGATAAAGACGATGCCAAAGCCGAGCAAGCGATTGCCGCGGTTATGGCAGAAATGCGCCGAATCGACCAGCAATACAGCCCCTTCATTCCAACCAGTGAGCTATCCCGTGTCAACGAGCTCGCGCCCAAATCAACCGCAAAAAATCCCATGCCGATTTCGGCGGAACTCGCCAGCATCATCAAAAAAGCTGAGCACTACAGCGATTTGAGTGGCGGCGCTTTTGATATCACCTTCGCCTCACTCGCACGCTATTACGACTATCGCAAAGGCCTCAAACCCACCGATGCTCAGTTCAAAGAGCTGGTGCCGCAAATCAATTACAAATTCATCCATCTCGATAGCAAAAACAACACCGTTTATTTCGATCACCCCAAGGTCTACATTGATCTTGGCGGTATTGCTAAGGGCTTTGCGGTGGATCGCGGGGCGGAAATTCTGCGTCAATTCGGCATCGCCAACGCCAATATTAGCGCCGGTGGCGACAGCCGTGTGATTGGCGACAAACTCGGTAAGCCTTGGCTGGTGGGTATTCGCAATCCGCGCGCAGAAGATAAAAATGCCGTGGCCATTACTTTGCCGCTGGAAAATTGCGCCATCTCTACTTCGGGTGATTACGAGCGCTTTTTTATCGATAAAGATGGCCAGCGTGTACACCACATCATTAATCCTAAAACCGGCAAATCACCCCACGGCATTATTAGCGTCAGTGTGATTGGCCCCTTAGGTTTTGATACTGACCCGCTCACCAAAACCATTTTCATTATGGGGCCGGAAAAAGGCTTGGCCTTGATTGATAGCTTGCCCGGTTTTGATGCAGTAGTGATCACCGAAAGCGGAAAAGTCCTCTACAGCAAAGGCTTAACGCCACCTTGATCACGAATTTGAACTTTGCTGCGGGGAATTCTTAATGCTGTTATCAAAGGCGGCTATTCTTAGCGACTAAATAGTAATTAATTGAATGGATCATATTTTTCATAATCCTTGGTTTCTGTAAATATGCATTAAAAAGGGAGTCGTCATCCTCGCTTAGCGGGGATCTAGTTTTTGATTGTCGCTGTTTAACAGCTGTATCCCCGCTACGCGAGGATGACGACTCCCCGGATTAAGAAAGATCAGTAAATAACTCAACTTTTAGCAAAACCCTTCAGATAGGTGGTTTAAGTGTGGAGAGAGTCACACCCAATAAAGTCTTGGGCTTCTAGAATTGCACAATCGCAAACAACAATTGGCACGACACAGGGCGGGGCAGTCATGTTTAATCAATCGGTAAAACTACCGCTGTTGGGATTTATGTTGGCAGTGTGTATGGGCGCGACAGCGAATGCACAAAATGCAGCGCCAGTAGCGGCTCCAACGTCAACAGCTCCGTCAGAATCTGTGCAACAACCCGCTGTCACGCCGCAGGTAGAAAACCTTAAAGTCTCTGTGCTCAATCTCAATCGCGATTTGCTGATTCTGGAGGAGGAATTACTGTATCCACCCAGCAACCAAGTGGCGATTTACCTTTCCATGGATCTCGGTCAGTTTTTTAATCTCGATGCGGTTAAAGTCGAAATTGATAACAAATTAGTCTCCAGCGAACTCTATACCGATAAACAAATCAGCGCGTTGTATCGCGGTGGTGTGCAGCGTTTATATATCGGCAATTTAAAAGCCGGTGAACACGAGGTCAGTGCATTTTTTACCGGTCGCGGCCCGCAGCAGAATTACAAGCGCGGTGCAAAATTAATGGTGACCAAAGCTCAAGCGCCTTTGGTGCTGGAACTAAAAATTATTGACTCATCTGCACAATTGCAACCCACCTTTGAAATCAAAGAATGGAAAGCTGAATAGTGATGAAGCAATCCATAATGGAATGGTTTAGCTCAAATTTCACTTTGCGAAGCGCGCTAAAAACCTATGTGGCGGGCAGTTTGCTTGTGCTACCTATTTCTGCAATCTGCGCAACTGAAAAGCCTAAAACCGAAGTTGCAGATTTGCGCTACGGCGTTGCGCTTTATCACTACTATCAACAAGATTACATTCCTGCGATCACTGAGTTAATGGTTGCAGATGCACGTGATGGCATTCACGGCCACGGCAATAATCCCGAATTAATTGCCGGCGGTTTGAGTCTTGCGTTCGGTATGCAAAACCATGCGGAGCAATTGTTTACCCAATTGTTGCAAGACAATAGCCGCCCGCAAAACGTGCGCGATGCTGCTTGGTTTTACCTTGGCAAATTACAATACGCTAAAGCTGATTGGGCCGGAGCCGCGAGTAGTTTTAGTCGCGTGAGTGATAAATTTAATACCGACTTACTGGCCGAAATGCATTCGCTGCAAATCAATTTGCAAATCAAACAAAATGAACTTGCTCCCTTCAGTATTAAAAAAATCGAGCAAGATAAATTATCGCAATGGGAACCCTATGCGCTCTACAACTTGGGCGCTGCTAACGCCCGGAATGGCGATTTAAAATCTGCCAAAGAGTTCTTTAATGAGCTAACCAATATTTCATTTGAAGGCAGTGGTCAATCGCGTATTGAATATTTAACCTTAATGGATAAAGCCCACACGGCAATTGGTTACACCTATCTGCAAGACAAAAGTTATTCGGCAGCCATCGAAGAATTCCGCAAAGTGCGTTTGGATGGTATGGAATCCAATCAAGCGCTGCTCGGCTACGGTTGGGCTGCTATAGCGCAAGAAAAATACGCAGAAGCAATCAAGCCTTGGCAAGTCTTGCAACAACGCAGTTTGTTATTTCCTGCTGCACAAGAAGCGTTGCTCGCATTGCCGTTTGCTTACGAAAAATTAAATGCACCTGGTGATGCTTTGCGAGAATACGAGCATGCCGAAACCTTACTCGCACAAGAAATTGATTTAGTGCGTGATATGCGCGAAACGCTCACCGCAGGCGAGTTGTTGACCTTGGTAAGCAGCAAACCTGTTTCTGCCGATACACTAAAAGAACTCGAAAAGAAAAATGAACCGGGCACACTCACCGCATTGATTACCGATGACGGCCAAAACTGGTTGAAGTTGAGCGGCACTAGCGTTATCAAAACTCGCTCGATTTATTTGCGTGAACTCTTTGCACAAAATGATTTTCAATCTGCCGTGCTCGATTTGCGCGATCTCTTAAAGCTGCAAAAGCTATTGTTAGATTGGCAACCTAAATTAATGGCTTACACCGAGTTGCTGCAGCAAAAACAAACGTGGCGTCAGCAAAAGGAACAGCAGGTCGCGCAACAATCTCTTGTGCAAAAGCAAGCGGATATGCAAAAAGAACGCGATATCTTGGCCAATCGCATTGCCGCTATTAAAGCTAACAATGATTACATCGCATTAGCTGATCCACAAACTCGTAAACTGTTTGCAGCCGTGGAGCGCTCAACCGCAACAATTGAACGCATGAAGGCCGCTGGGCAAGATACGGCTGAATATGAAAGCCGTTTGTGGGTAAGTCGCGGCATCTTGCTGTGGCGTGCTGCGCAAGACTTTTCTGCCAACATATCTGCCTTGGATGCTTCTCTGGCAGAGATGGATGCCGCTATCGCCAATATTAAATCCAGTCATGAAAAGATTGCCTCTGTTATTGCAACAGGTCAAGATTTGGAGCCGCTCTTTGCACGCATTAAAACTCAACAAGCGCAGGTGGATAAGGAACTGCAAGAATTAAATAGCGTTATAGATGCTCGCGCAGAAAAGTTGCGTGGCAAGGTGGATGCACAATTGGACGCACACCAAAAGCGTTTGAACCGTTATCTCGCGCAATCTCATTTGGCTGTAGCGCGTTTGTATGACACAGCCATAAGGAAGCAAGCGCAATGAAAATAAACAATTGGCTTGCGCGCACATCACCTTTAGTTTGTACCAGCTTATTATTGGCGAGCTGCCACATGTTTAGCTCGGATAAAAATGTGGGAAAAACACTTGCTGATTTACCAGCCGCTACAATGCCAGATGCAAAAAATACTGTAGCTGTTATCGATAATAAAAAAATCGAAACCAGCTACCAAAAAGCGTTAGCTGCTGCGGAAGATCCTGTGTTGCGCCAACAAATTATGGCACGCATCGCCGATTTCGAAATGGCGCGCAGTGAGCAAGCACAATTAAATGCCAGCGACAGCGGCCACTATTTTGATAAACCCATCGCGCTCTATCGCGAATTAATTGAGCTGCAAGAAAAATCCGGACAACCCGTAAAAGGTGTCGAGGTTGATCAGCTGCGTTATAAGTTGGCCAAAGCCTTATCGATGGATAGCCGTGGTGATGAAGCGGGTCACGCGTTAGATCAATTGGCGAAAACCGCACCAGCATCCACCTACATGGGTGAAACCCAATTCCGTCGCGCAGAAAAAGCCTTTGCGGATGGCGACTATCTTGCTGCAGAAAAGCATTACAAAAGTGTCGCGGAGGATAAATCCAATCCCCTGCAACAAAACGCACTCTACATGCAAGGCTGGGCTGAATTTAAACGCGCAGATTATGATTTAGCCTTGCAGTCTTTCGCCAAGGTTGCCGATCAATTATTGGTGCTGGCGAAAAAGCCTGAGCAAGTTGCACAATCGGTTGAGCAGTTGAGCGGCGCGCAAAAAAATATGATGGAAGATACCTTCCATGTAATGAGCCTTTCATTTTCTTATCTTGAAGGTGCACAATCCATTATCGATTTGCAAAAAGAAATGGGTGACCGCGTTTACGAACACTTGCTTTATGAAAATTTAGGCCAACTTTATTTAGAGAAAAAACGTTTTAGCGATAGTGCAGAAACCTACAAGAGTTTTGTAGAGCACAATCCGCTCAGCGATTTTGCGCCTGAGTTCTCGATCAAAATGATCAGCGTTTATGAGCAGGGTAATTTCCCCAGTTTAATTTTGCCAGCAAAGCAAGAATATATTCAGCGCTATGGCATCAGCAGCACTTTTTGGACGCAGCGCAACGGTGTAATCGGCGTTAATGCATTAAATTATCTGCACAAATCACTGCAGGAGCTGGCGGAATACGAACACGCACAAGCCCAGGAACTTGCAACAACCAATAAAACAGAAGCAAAAGCTTCTTATAGCAGAGCTGCAAGTTGGTATCGCGAATTTGTAGCGACTTTCCCGAAAGATCCGAAAAATCCTGAAATGACGTTCTTGCTCGCCGAATCTCTCAGTGAGTCGGGTGATTATCCGCAAGCCATTAGCGCTTATGAACAAGTTGCCTATCAATATCAGGATAAAGATCACGGCGCTGATGCAGGCTATTCGATTGTGTTGTTAGCCAATGAAATGGCGACCGGCCAAGCGCTTGCGGAAACACAAAAATCCGCATGGCAAGAACGCAAAACTAATTATGCATTGCGCTTTGCGCAAAGTTATCCAGCTGATCCGCGCGCTGCGGCCGTGCTGACTCAAGCCGCGCAAGAATTGCTCGCACAGAAACGTTATGCCGAAGCTGCTACTGTTGCGGAAGAAATTATTAATTTAAAACCACCTGCTGAAGCTAAATTGCAATTCACTGCGTGGTTAGTTTTAGGTCACGCAAGTTTTGATGATAAAAATTACGCCGGTGCAGAAAAGGCCTATTGGCAAGTATTGAATTTATTGCCAGCCAATACCCAAACCCCTGGTGCGCCCACTGAACAGCAAATGCGTGAGCGCATTGCGGCGAGCATTTATCAGCAAGCGCAATCTGATTTGGCGTTGAGCCAAAAAGATGATGCCATCAAAAAATTATTGCGCATTTCAGATGTTGCACCCGATACGGATATCGCCATTAAAGGACGTTACGATGCCGGCGTATATTTAATCGAGCAGCAAAAATGGAGCGATGCTGAGCAAGTTTATTTAAGTTTCCGCCAGCAGTATCCCAAGCATGAATTGACGGCATCTATTCCCGCGAAAATGGTGTTGATTTATCAAAACCAAAGTAAATGGGCTTTGGCTGCAAACGAATTGAGCATTATGGAGCGTAGCAGTAATGATCCCAATGTGAAGCGTCAATCGCTTGCGATGGGTGCAGAACTCTATGAAAAATCGGGCAACAAATCCATGGCGATTGAACAATACCAGCGCTACGCCAACGAATATCCTCGCCCGGTTGCAGAAGCTATGGAGGCCGAATTTCATTTGGCGCAGTTGTACGGTGAAGTGCAAGACACTAAAAAACGCCAGTACTGGTTGCAGCGTATGATTGATGCAAATACATCGGCAGGTGCACAAGAAAACGATCGCACTAAATATTTGGCGGCATCAGCTGCAAATGAAATGGCCGATGTTCCTTATAAAGATTTTGCGAGCACGCCACTGACTTTGCCTTTAAAGCAGAGTTTGAAAGTTAAACGTGCCGCTTTGGATAAAGCATTAAAAGCACAGGAAACCGTGCTTGCTTATGGTGTGGCTGAGTTTACAACGCAAGCGAGTTATCGTATTGGCGACATTTATGCGCAGTTGAGCCGTGATCTCATGAAATCAGAGCGCCCCACTAATTTAGATGCGGATGCACTTGAACAATATGATTTGTTGTTAGAAGAGCAAGCTTATCCTTTTGAAGAAAAAGCAATTCAAATTCACCAAGCCAACGCGCAGCGCAGCACCAAAGGTATTTACGATCAATGGGTGAAACGCAGCTTTGATGAATTGGCGAAACTGTTACCCGCGCGCTACAAAAAATCTGAATCATTATTGGAGGTGAGCAATGAAATTCAATAAGTCATTGTTTGCATCTGCTACGTTCCTATTTTTGTTAAGTGCCTGTGGTTCTAATCCTGAAAAACCGGTAGTAACTAAACCCGTCGAAAAATCAGTAGCATCTGAAGCTGCACCAGCAACTGAAAATACCTCAGACAAAGCAGCACCAGAAAAAATTGCACCTAAAGTCGCTATTCCTGCCAATATTTTGCCGGTCGGCCCGGTAATGCCTAATCCTTATTTACAGAATCCGCAGAAGTTCAGCGAGCAGGTGGAAATAAATTTCCATGATGCCGTTGCATCCATGCAGCAAAAAAATTGGGATCATGCAGAAGCCGTATTAAAACAATTGGCAGAGAAAAATCCCAAACTGTCTGGCGTCTATTTGAATTTGGGCATTGTGTATCGCAACAAAGGCGATAACGAAAAAGCGGCGGCAGAGTTTAATCGCGCCATAAATGCCAATATGAAAAATGTGGATGCCTACAATCAGCTCGCTGTATTGAAACGCGAAGCGGGTGATTTTAATGCTGCTGAAGGTCTCTATCAAAAAGCATTGGGTATTTGGCCATTTTATCCCGAAGGTCATAAAAATATTGCGATACTGTACGATCTCTATTTAGGTAAGCCAGAATTGGCATTGCCACATTATCAAGCCTATCAACAATTGTTATCTGCGCCCGACAAGCAAGTTGATAGTTGGATTGCAGATTTGCAGCGTCGTTTAAACGGCGGTAAAGCGCCTGAAAAGGCAGAGGCAAAATAAATGCGCCTATCACACAAAGGTATAGTTAAAATTTTTGCAGCAAGTTTGGCGTTTCTGGTTGTTGCAGCTGATGCTCAAGAAGCTGTAGAGCCCAAGAAAGACGCTGCCGCTGTAGAAGCAAAAAAAGACACTGCTGTTGAAAAAGATTCAGCGCTAGTAAAAACAGAATCGAAAGTAAATGCAGCAAAGCAACAGCCAGCAAAAAAAATGGTGCAGGATGCAACCATCAACTTGCAAACGACCATTACCGGTAACCAAGAGCAACCGCGCGTGCTTTATATCTTGCCGTGGCAATCGCCGCAAACCGCTAATGTAGATTTTGAACCGCTTGATAGCCAACAAAAAGCCGTATTTGGCCATATAGAGCGCGAGGAGTTGCGCCGCGAATTAGAAGCAGCAGGCGAGTTACAGTAAGTATTTTTATTTCATTATTATTCAATCGTTTTCATTATTTTTTGTGCAGAGGAAACACCCATGACCACAGCAACAGTTATTCGCTTCTTTCAAGATGGCGGCATTTTTATGTTTCCAATTGGTGCCATCCTAATTGTAGGTACAGCGATTGTTATTGAGCGCTTTATCTTTTTAGGTAATGCCAAAAAAATGAACCGCGATGCCTTTGATCGCATCTTGGCGATGCTGCAGAAAAAAGATTATCAAGGGGCGTTAAATGTGGGTAAGTCATCCGATGCGCCGGTTGCCAAAATTATTAGCGCAGGTTTGCAGCGTATGGCGCAATCAAGCCGTCGTGAAGATATTGAATTAGCAATGGAAGAGGGCGTAATGGAAGCAGTGCCGCGTTTGGAGCGTCGCACGGGTTACTTGGCAACGCTTGCAAACGTTGCAACTTTGTTGGGGTTGTTGGGAACCATTTCTGGTTTGAGTGAGGCCTTCGGTGCAGTAGCTAACGCAGATCCTTCAGAAAAAGCAGCATTATTGTCTGCGAGTATTGCGGTGGCGATGAACGCAACTGCATTTGGTTTGTTTACCGCAATTCCTTTGTTATTGAGTCACTCCTTTATCCAAAGCCGCACCTTGGAGATTGTGGATAGTTTGGAAATGGCTGGCGTGAAATGCATGAATATTTTAACCCACGCGCAAGATTTAATGGCCAAACAACGCACTGACGCTGGCTCACCTAAATAATAATTGTAGATGTTCTTAAGCATTACAATTTTCAGTGAGTCATTGTCGGTTAGAGGTAAAACCAAATGCGCCGATTAGCTAAAAGAAATGGCGAACACGCAGATGTGGACGTTACCGCGTTTATTAATCTGGTTGTGGTGTTGGTACCTGTTCTCTTAATGGGGATGGTGCTCTCGCACATCACAGTGCTGGATCTAAAATTGCCGGATATCCCCGCTGCCAGTAGCGAACAACAAGAGCCGCCTGCACAGCTTGAGTTGATTATTCGCGCGGACTATTTTGATATTAATTATCCCGCCGGAATTCGCTTAAAGCGAATCGAAAAAACGGCAAATGGAAAATATGATTTTGAAAACTTGACTCTCTATCTGCAAGAAATTAAACGGCAGTTGGGCGATAAAGGTATTCAGAAACGCGATATTTATTTGTTGTCAGAAAAAAATACCGATTACCAAACATTGGTAGCGGTAATGGATACTGTGCGCTCATATCGCACAGTAGTTGCAACTTCTGTTGTCAATGCTGAACTTTTTCCAGAGGTTTCCTTGGGCGATGCGCCTCCACCCGGCGAACAAACGCAAGCGGTAAGCGGTGAGCAAGGAGGGCAGCAATGAAAAAATCTATGCGTGCAAAACGTATGGCGAAACATCGCCAGCGTTTAAATATTGTGCCCAAATTAAATTTGGTGCCTTTGATTGACTGCTTTACCTTGCTGATTTTTTTCTTATTGATTAACTATTCTGCGGATGTAGAAGTTTTGCATTCCGATAAGTCAATCAAGTTGCCGGCGTCTATCTCTGAAACAGCGCCCGGTGAAACTGTGGTAATCACCGTGAGTGCGACCGATATTATTGTGTCTGGTCAGCGTGTAGGTAGCATTAGCGACATGATGGCGAATACTGCACAAAAATTTGAACCGCTTGAAGCGGAATTAAAGTTTTTAGCCAGTAACGCTGCGCCGCTTAGCGAAAAGGAAAAAGCAGAAGGGCGACCAATTACTATATTAGGGGATAGAGCTATTCCCTATGAGCAATTGAAGAAAATCATGGCGACCTGTGTTGCGGCTGACTATCGCAATATTGCTTTGGCCGTTTCCCACAAAGATGCTAGCAATAAAGTTTTAGGTGCTGGCAACAAAACTGCGAACGGAGGTTGATATGTCAACATACATTATATCAACCATGCAGTTGCCTTGGTCATTCGCGGACGACGATGCACGCTTCAAAAAGATTCTGGTTGCGGCATTGGTTATTTTTTTAGTATTTGCAATTCCAATTACTATTACTAAGTTACCGCAATTAACACGCAAAGAAAAAGCAGAATTGCCGCCGCAATTGGCGCGGGTTATGTTGGAGAAGCAAGAACTACCTCCACCAAAACCAATCGAGCCACCCAAGGAAGAAAAAAAGCCGGAAGAAAAGAAACCCGTAGAAAAGCTGCCGGAGAAAAAGCCGGTAACGTCTAACACTAATAAACCGGTTGATAACGCAAAAAGTATTGATTCAAAAAGCGATGCGAAAGCTAACGCAAAAGCTCAGGCACAAGCGCAAATTTCTACTTTCAAAGATGATTTGATGGAAATGCGTGAAGCTCTGCAAACCAGCGCTGTGGAAACTGCAAGCGCTACTGTTAGCAATGGTGCAGGCCAGGCAACCCAAGTTGATCGCTCTATGATTAACAGCGGCCAAACCAAAGGCAGTGGTGGTATTAATGTGGGTGCCTACGCAAGCCATGACGTTGGCGGCGTTGCATTGTCTGGTCGCGAAACGACGAAAGTAAAAAGCGATTTGGCCAATGCTGGTAAAAAAGCTGCAGGTGCAACGGGTAATGGCGGTGGCAACAGCGATGGTGCTGGCGGCGCAGCGCGCAGTGAAGAAGAAATGCGTAAAGTTATGGAGCAATACAAAAGCTCTATATTCTCAATTTACAACCGTGCTCTGCGTGATAATGCTGCACTACAAGGAAAAGTTAAATTCAAAATGATTATCGATCCGTCGGGACAGGTTGTGGAAGCGAGCATTGAGTTCAGCGAACTGAAAGATCCTGCATTAGAGGCAAAACTTTTAGCGAAAATGAAATCAATCAGTTTTCCTACTGCGAATGTTGTGAGAACGACCTTTTACCAGACGTTGGATTTCTTGCCGCAGTAATGTGGACTCAGCAAAAACAAAAAAGGCGAACCGAGATGTTCGCCTTTTTTGTTTAGAAAATTGCCAAGGGCGGCTCTCGCAGTGCCGCCAACTGCTCACGCAATTCTAAAATATGTTGCGACCAATAATGCTCGGTATTAAACCATGGGAAATAGCGTGGGAATGCAGGGTCAGTCCAGCGTCGTGCTAGCCATGCACTGTAATGCATAATGCGCATGCTGCGCAGTGCTTCAATCAGTTGTAATTCCGCTAAATCAAAATCGCAAAACTCTTGGTAACCATCCAACATTTCACTTAATTGCAAACGCTGGTTATCGCGCTCGCCGGTGAGCAGCATCCAAAGATCTTGCACTGCAGGGCCAGTGCGGGCATCGTCAAAGTCTACGAAGTGCGGTACGCCTTCGCGCCACAAGACATTGCCGGGGTGACAATCACCGTGTAAACGAATGGGGTTATATTTCACGCGCTCAAAGAGCGCATCGCATTGAATAATAATGTCAGCACCAACGCGTTTGTAATTTTCTAATTGATTGGCGGGAATAAAATTATTGTCGAGTAAAAATTCGTAAGAGTCGCGTGCAAAATTTTGTACCGTCATAGCTGGGCGATACTGAAAGGGTTGTGCTTGTCCCATGGCGTGAATACGGCCAAGACAGCGCCCAATCATTAACAGCGAATCAAAATCATCTAGGTTGGGTGCGTGACCACCTTGACGAGGAAAGAGCGCAAAATCAAAACCTTGGTAGTGGTGCAGAGTATTGCCAGCATCATCGATCAGTGGGGCGACTACCGAAATTTCTAATTCTTTGAGCGCTTGTGTGAAGCTGTGTTCTTCTAAAATTTGTTCGCGTGTCCAACGCTCGGGGCGATAAAATTTTGCAATGATCGGGCTGCTGCATTCAATACCAACTTGATAAACTCTGTTCTCGTAAGAATTTAAAGCAAGGATGCGAGCGTCAGTTAGATGCCCGTTTGCTTCTATTGCATCGAGTACTAAATCAGGGCTCAGCTTTTCGTAGGGATGTGATTGTGGCGTGTGTTCTGCGGGAGGAGTTTCTGATTCGAGTTTGTTGCTCATGGCAATTCCGATTAATTCTTTCTTAAATAAAAAGGGCGCGATAATCGCGCCCTAGTCAAACCTTTTACTGCTTCACACAATCCACAAAATAACCTTTCTTGCCATCAACTTCGCGTTTCACTAAACCGTGAACGTCGGTTTCAAAGCCGGGGAACTTTTCGTTGAAGTCGCGTGCGAAACGCAAATAATCCACGATGGTTTTATTGAAACGCTCGCCCGGAATTAACAATGGAATTCCCGGTGGATAGGGCGTTAACAAAATAGAAGTGATACGACCTTCCAACTCATCAATCGGTACACGTTCGATTTCGCGGTGCGCCATTTTTGCAAATGCATCAGACGGTTTCATTGCCGGTTGCATATCGCTCAGATACATTTCGGTGGTCAAGCGCGCAACGTCGTAAGCCTTGTAGAAATCATGAATTTGTTGACACAAATCTTTCAGGCCCATGCGCTCGTAGCGTGGATTCGCTTGCGCAAATTCCGGCATGATTCGCCACATGGGTTGGTTTTTGTCGTAGTCATCTTTGAACTGCTGCAACGCAGTCAACAGTGTATTCCAGCGGCCTTTGGTGATGCCGATGGTGAACATGATGAAGAATGAGTAGAGGCCGCACTTCTCGATAATTACGCCGTTCTCTGCCAAGTATTTGGTAACGATGGACGCAGGAATGCCTGTATCGCTGAAGTCGCCGTTTACTGACAAGCCGGGGTTAACGATGGTGGCTTTAATCGGGTCGAGCATGTTGAAGCCCGGAGCCAATTTGCCGAAGCCATGCCAGTTGTCGTCGCTGCGCAAAATCCAGTCGTCGCGCTCGCCAATGCCGTCTTCCGCAAACTCTTCTGGGCCCCACACTTGGAACCACCAATCTTGACCCCACTCGGCATCCACTTTTTTCATGGCGCGGCGGAAATCGAGTGCTTCTAAAATCGATTCCTCTACCAGCGCCGTGCCGCCGGGTGCTTCCATCATAGCCGCTGCGATATCGCAGGACGCAATAATTGAATATTGCGGAGACGTTGACGTGTGCATCAAATAGGCTTCGTTGAACGCATCCTGATCGAGTTTTACTTTTTCAGATTCGCGCACGAGCACTTGCGATGCTTGCGATAATCCAGCGAGCAATTTATGAGTGGATTGCGTGGAGAAAATCATCGACTCTTTGGCACGTGGACGATCTTTGCCAATTGCATGCATATTTTTGTAGAAGTCGTGGAAGGTTGCGTGCGGCAACCAGGCTTCGTCGAAATGTAGTGTATCGATCTTGCCATCGAGCATATCTTTCAAGGTTTCCACGTTGTAAACCACACCGTCGTAAGTTGATTGGGTGATGGTTAAGATGCGTGGCTTTTTGTTGGCTGCAACGCGTGCGAAAGGGTTCGCTTCGATTTTGCGTGCAATGCTTTCCGGCGTAAATTCTTCCAGCGGAATGGGGCCGATAATGCCGAGGTGGTTGCGCGTCGGCATTAGGAATACGGGAATTGCTCCGCACATAATGATCGAGTGCAGAATCGATTTATGGCAGTTGCGGTCAACCACAACAATATCGCCCGGCGCTACGGTTGAGTGCCACACCATCTTGTTGGATGTCGAAGTACCGTTAGTCACAAAGTAGCAGTGGTCGGCGTTAAAAATACGCGCAGCGTTGCGCTCAGACGCCGCGATAGGGCCTGTGTGATCAAGCAACTGGCCGAGTTCTTCCACAGCATTACAAACGTCGGCGCGCAGCATATTTTCGCCAAAGAACTGGTGGAACATTTGGCCGATTGGCGATTTCAAAAAGGCTACGCCGCCCGAGTGACCAGGGCAGTGCCATGAGTAAGAGCCATCGTTCGCGTAATGTACGAGTGCGCGGAAAAACGGTGGTGCAAGGCCATCCAAATAAGATTTAGCTTCGCGAATAATATGGCGCGCCACGAATTCAGGCGTGTCTTCAAACATATGGATGAAGCCGTGCAGCTCGCGCAGGATATCGTTGGGGATATGGCGCGAGGTGCGGGTTTCACCATAAAGGTAGATCGGGATATCGGCGTTTTTGTAGCGAATCTCTTCCACGAAGGCGCGCAGGGATTTGAGCGCGTTGTCGGTTTCTTCTAATGAACCCTCGCCGAACTCTTCGTCATCAATCGATAAAATAAACGCAGACGCACGTGATTGTTGCTGAGCAAACTGCGACAAATCGCCGTAGCTGGTAACGCCCAGTACCTCCATACCCTCTTTTTCCATAGCATCGGCGAGTGCGCGAATGCCTAGGCCAGAGGTGTTTTCGGAGCGGAAATCTTCGTCGATGATGACAATAGGAAAGCGAAACTTCATGGAAACCTCCAAATAGAGCCAGTGCCGAAAAGCACTGGCGAGTAAAGACGCCTGGGCAAGGTTGAGGCCACCGCTTGCGCGCCGAAAAGCTGGATGCGAATTCTCGCAGAATTAGACGAATTGTGGGAAAAAAAATCAGCCCACGGGGCTCATGAAGCCGTTTTTTTAATAGTTATTGGCTCGCGCTGGCCAAAGGGGGCGTAAATTGCCCTTATTAAAGCCGTCTTAGATGACGGTTTTGCGTGTTCTTGCCGTCTCTAAGGCTCTTTTGATCTTGCATTGAGTGAGAGGCTACTTCGATTTGGCTTTAAGGTCAGTTAGTTTTTGTATCAATAAAATATAAGATAATAATAAAAATTATTGCGGATTATTTTCTTACATGCAAATATATTCGGGTATAAAAAAGATAATTTTATACCGTTTTATTAAAAATCCCTGCCTAACTCGTTAAATAAGGCTTTTAACCTGCGTGTTTCGACTTTGAAATGGCTGCAGGTTTTTTTGATGCCAAAATTAAATAGTAATATATAAATATAAATAGGAGCTTGAGAGATGAAAACAGTTGTTCGTAAATGGTGGGTGTTGAGCCTGCTTTGTGCATCGGCGCTCTTGCCGATGGCCGCTACCCACGCCCAAACCGGTTATACCCCGGTGGAATTCCAAAACGCGTCTGTACATGACCCGTCCGTCATCAAAGTTGACGATACTTTTTATGTGTTTGGCTCCCATTTGGCGGCGGCTAAATCGCCGGATTTGATGAAATGGCAGTTGATCGCCGCTGGCGTAAACAACGCCAATCCTTTGTTCAATAACGTTTTGACCGAGCTGTCGGAAACCCTCGCATGGGCGCAGTCAGATACCCTGTGGGCGCCCGATGTGGTGCGCTTGGGCGATGGTCGTTTCTACATGTATTACAACGCGTGCAAGGGCGATTCTCCACGCTCGGCCTTGGGGATTGCGGTGGCCGACAAGGTGGAAGGGCCTTACGTAAACCAAGGCATTATCCTCAAATCCGGCATGTGGGGTTTGGCGAGTGAAGACGGCACTATTTACGATGCTCGCAAACACCCCAACACTGTAGATCCGAACGTTTTCTTCGATGCGAGCGGCAAGTTGTGGATGATGTACGGCTCTTATTCGGGCGGCATTTTCGTGCTGCAAATGGATCCGCAAACTGGTCGTCCTTTGCCGAACCAAGGTTATGGCAAGCGTATTATGGGTGGCAACCACAGCCGTATCGAAGCGGCTTATGTCCTTTACAGCCCGCAAACCGCTTACTACTACTTGTTCACCTCCTTTGGTGGTTTGGATGCAGCGGGTGGCTACAACATCCGCGTTGCGCGCTCCAGCTCGCCCAATGGCCCTTTCTACGATGCGCAAGGCAATGACATGGTAAATGTTAAGGCCAACCCCGCGCTGCCCTTGTTTGATGATGCCTCCATCGCCCCTTATGGCGTGAAGCTAATCGGCAACTATTTGTTTGAGCGCAAGCTCGGTGAAACAGGTACTGGTATTGGTACCGGCTATGTATCTCCCGGTCACAACTCGGCTTATTACGATGCGGCTACTGGCAAGCACTTCCTGATTTTCCACACGCGTTTCCCACAGCGTGGTGAGGAACATGAAATTCGTGTTCACCAAATGTTGATGAATGTGGATGGCTGGCCAGTCGTTGCGCCTTATCGCTACGCCAATGAAACCGCGGCGACTGTGAAAGCGGCGCTGGTTACGGGCGATTACATGTTGGTGAACCACGGCAAAGACATCACCGCCACCATCAAAAAGTCTCAGCTAATTAGCCTGAATGCTAACGGCACTATCACTGGCGCAGTGAGCGGTACTTGGGTGCTTTCGGGCAATAATCAGGTGACTATCACCATTCCCGGCGCGCCCGCTTACAAAGGCGTTTTCCTTACTCAATGGGATGCAACCTCTGCCAACAATGTTATGACTTTCTCGGCGCTTTCCAGCGATGGTGTGGCGATTTGGGGTAGCAAGCTGTTGAAGAAAACTGATGCGCAAATCACTTCAGCGGTGAGCAGCGAATTGAGCTTGGGCGATACCAGTGCGGTCACCAGCGATTTGAGCTTACCGGTAGAGGGTGCGCGTGGGAGCGTGATCACTTGGGCATCATCAAATGCCGCGATTGTTTCTACCTCTGGCGTGATCAAACGTCCTACCTATGGTGCGGGCGATGCGTTGGTAACTCTCACCGCGAGCATCACCAAAGGCACAAGCACAACCAGTAAAAGTTTTGTGGTTGCCGTGCGTGAAGAGAGCGTTGGCGGTTTGATTGCGCGCTACGCCTTTGATGGCAACCTCAATGAATCTACTGGTGTGTTAGCGGCGGGTACTGTGAGTGGCAATCGTATTGATATTGCAGGTGGCAATATCACTTACACCACCGGTGTACAGGGCAGTGCGGCTGTGTTTAATGGTTCAACCGGCGTGCGTTTACCTAACGGCATTATCACCAAAAACACTTACACAGTATCGCTCTGGTTGAACCCAGATCAACTTACCGAATTTTCTACCACCTTCTTCGGCGCGCGCGATGGCAATAACTGGGTGAGCTTGTTGCCCATGGGCCACGGTTGGGTTGGCAACAAATCCATGGTGTGGTCGGGCACTGCTTGGTACGACGCTGGTTTGGGGATGAATATTCCGGTCGGCCAATGGTCGCACATGGTATTCACTGTGAATAACGGTGCACTCAACGTATACGTGAACGGCGTGAAGAAATTCAGCGGCACCAACTTCCCCAATATTTTCACCACTAACACCGGCGTATTTAGCTTGGGCGTTAACTGGTGGGATACACCTTACAAAGGTTTGATGGATGACTTGCGCATTTATGAAACGGCACTGACCGATGCGCAGGTTGCGGGTCTGTAATTAATAAATTCCCCGCGATACAAATTAATTTGCATCGCGGGATTTAAAAATTTTTGGAGTAGATATGAAAACTAAATTGTTAGCATTGTTATTTTGTTTTTTGTCGGCGCAAACATTTGCCACAGTGGTCAACTTTGATGATTTAACTAACGGCGTTATTGCAGATGGCTATGCGGGTTTTAATTGGAGTAATGATGTAGGCAGTATTGGTGTTGTGAGTGAAACAACTCATCCGGGTTCGGGTTACGCAAACGGCACTGTATCTCATCACAATACCGCGTTTAATCTTGATGGTGTTTCCGGCGTTTCAATTGCGTGGGCCGGTGCAGGCAGCTTTAATTTTAGCGGTGCGTTTTTTACATCAGCGTGGTTTGATCAAGAAATTGCATTTGAGGGTTACAAACAAGGCAATTTAGTTTACGCATCAGATTCTTATGTGTTGAATACGCAAAGTCCTGAGTGGATAAATCTGGATTGGTCGGATATTGATAGCTTGTATATTTACAACACCAGCTGGCAGTGGGCTATGGATGATTTTACGTTCACGGCTAATCAAACCGATGTGCCTGAACCGGCTTCATTGGTGTTGTTGAGCTTGGGTATGTTGGCTTTAATTATTAAACGTAAAAATGCTCGCGTGTAAGCATTAAAAATTTAATGTGGCAGAAATAACGAATGTGCGCGGGTTGCCGAGTGTCAGGTAACTCGCGCCGGGAAATCCGCCAACAGATGACCAATAATTGTTGTTGGCGATATTTTCGAGCCGGGCGTGAACACTCAAACTGTTATCGCCTGAGATTTTTGTGGTGTATCCCATGCCTAAATCCATGCGGTTCCATGCGGGTACTTTTTGCGTGTTGCTGGCGTTGGTAAATTGCTCGCCGGTATACATCCAATGGCTATTAAGAGTAAATCCCGGTAATTGTGGTAGGCTCCATTCTACATCTATATTCGCTTGAATCTTGGGCGCGCCAATAGCGTTTTTGTTGTCGAGATCAGTCGTTAAAAAACTTGCACCTGCTAAAAGTGTTAGATGCTCGCTGGGTTGACCATAGAGAGAAATATCCAAACCTTGATGGGTTTGTTCGTTATTTAATTCAAATTTATTTTGAATGCTGTAACCGGCAATAGGCTTTTGCAAATGAAATAAACCTGCGCTAAGACCTATAGCACCTGCATCGTATTTAACACCAGCTTCAATTTGTTTTGTTGAGTAGGGTTTTAATGATTCGCCGGCATTAGCCACAATTCCGGCGGCATTAGTCGCGGGCACCACGTCACCTTTCAGTAGCCCTTCCATGTAGTTAGCGTAGAGCGAAAGCTGCGGTGAAAGCTTATAAATTACTGCAGCCATAGGCGTTAATTTTTGTTCATCGTAAGAAGATGATTGAGTGCCTGTATCGTACAGAAAATTATATTCTGCGATAGTTTGATTGCGCGCGCCCAACGTAATTAATAATTGATTGTTGAATGCGCTCAGGGTATCTGCTAACGCAAGGCTGGATGTTTTGGTTGTGGTAGTAATGAGCGGATTATTTAATTTTCCGCCGCTGAACATTATTGTTGTTGGCTGTGCAATTTGAACGGCGCGGTAAATGTTGCTATTAAATGAATTGTAAATGGCGTAAGCATTGCGGCTATTGTTGTCGTATTCACTTAGGGCAAGCGTCACCTTGTGTTTAATGTCATGGGTGTCGAATTGAATGCGTAAGCCCACTTCGCCTGTGTTGACAGAATCTTTATGAATGACATCAAACCGGCTGCCAGAAAAATCGCCTGCGTCATCAAATACATTTAAAAAAGCTTCGGAGTCAGAATTTTCTGTTCCTGTGCGCGTGCCACCTGCAATCCAACCGGTAATATTTTTGGTGAAATCATATTCTGCGCGCAGAGTTCCAAATACATCGCGCGTATTTGAATAAGCCCAAGGTTGGGCGAAGCTATCGTTTGCATTTGGTGCTTTGGGAATGGCGAGCGCATCGGCAATTGTAATGCTGGGTTGATTGGCTTGCATGCGGTGACTTTGGTAGCCCAAGTCCGCCGATAAACGGAGTGCTCCGCTGCGATAGTCTGCGCCCAATACGGCGAGCCCTAATTCTTTAGAAGCATCATCGACTGCAGTATCACCGCCGCTGTCCACTGCATTGAAGCGAATGCCCATGCTGCCGTCTTTAGAGCGCAGCGCGAGATCAGTTGCCGTGTAATGCTGTTGATCTGATTCACCGCCAATGGTCACCTGAGCTAAATCTTCTTTGGGTGCGCGTTTGGGAATGACATCCACTGTACCGCCCAAGCCTCCACTGACACCGGGGGCCGCACCGTTTAAAAAACTGTTTGCACCGCGCAATATTTCTACGCGCTCAATGGCTTCAGATGCTAAGTATTGGCGCGGCAAAATTCCGTATAAACCGTTGTAGGTCATGTCATCGGAAAATATCGGTAAACCGCGCACTTTATACACTTGTTGGAAGTTGCCAAAGCCGCGTGCCACACGCACGCTTGGGTCGTATTGCAGCACATCACCCACGCTGGCGGCTTGGTGCTGCTGGATAAAATCGTGAGTGTAGTGGGTGACGGAGAAAGGTGTTTCTAATGCATCCAAATTGCCCAAAATACCTATGCGACCGCCGTTGGCAATTTGATTCCCCGCGTAAACCTCGCTCAAACCTTTGGCTGAAGCATCGGCACTTGCGCCGACTTTAATGGTCATCAGCGTTTCCAAATCCATATTGAGCAAGTCTGGGTTGTTATCTGCTCGCGTGGTTTGCGCGCATAGCGCAGCGCCAACCGCTAAGGGCAAGGTTATTGCTGTAGGAATAATTCGACGAACCCGCATAATGGCTTGGATCCTGATAATCCGGTAACAACAGAGTTATGTTGGGTACTTTTCCGTAGTTGTACCTTTCATCATTGTTGACGTATTTTGGCTTTTCGTCCAGCGATGGGCTCACATTGTTCGGGCGAGCGCCCACACTTGAACATCCTTCGCTCCAGTATTTATGAGCAGCTGACTCAATTCTCTAACCGTCGCGGTAGTGGTAACCACATCGTCAATTAGCGCTATGCGTTTGCCTTGAATATGTGCGCGGTCACTTTCGGTAATCTTGAACGCTTTGCGTAAATTGTTCTGCCGATCAAGCCGCGATAATCCTTTTTGTGACGATGTATGGTGGATGCGTTTAATCACATGGGAAGCGAGTGGAATTTGTAATTCCCGCGCGACATAGTGGCCTAAAATATCGGCCTGATTAAAACCGCGCAGCCAGCGCCTCAACCAATGCATGGGTGCGGGAATAATGACATCGGGCGCCTGCCATTCACAATGCTCTTGCGCGTAATGCTTTAGATAATCTGCGAGCATATGACCGAGTAATTTTCCGCTGGTGAGGTTGCGGCGATATTTGAATTTGAGAATCAAATGATCAAGTGGGTGATCATAGGAAAAGGGGATAAAACAGCGGCTAAATGCCGGAGGATGACGCAAGCAATGCCCGCAGAAATCGCTAAGGCTTTCAATACGCAAACCGCATTGCTGACACAGGAGCTGGCCATAGGTGTGTGGCAAATCGTATTGGCAATTGGTGCAGAGTAAATCGCCGTTTAGGTTGCAGGCGCAGAGCAAACATTGGCTGGGGAAAAACGCGGCGGTTAGTGTTGAGAAATAATGAGCGGCACTACGTGTATCCATTTTCCAAAATCCTTTTGGGTGACTATGACGAATGATTCTAGGTTGGATGAATTCTACTTAAGAGTCCAGTAATTTTCGGTGAATCGCTAAACTTGCGTTGAATTTATGGGCGCATCTTCTAGGCTTAAGGTAATTCTGTCGTGTTTAAGGATGTTTGCAGTGGAAGTTGTAAATAGCGATTACGCTAGCTATAAAAGTGCGGTATCAGCATTACTCAATAATCCAGATAATTTTCCGCGGCTACCCGCGATTACACAAACTATTCGTCAAGCCTTGGTGCGTTCAGACAGTTGCATCAATTCCCTGAGCAAATTAATTGAACGCGATAGGGAGCTCAGTCAACTCCTGCTGCGTTATGCCACAAGTGTAATGATGCACAATCATATGCCGCCCCAATCAGTATTTGATGTGGTACGAATTTTGGGAATGGCGCAAGTTGAACGCATTACCATGCTGCATGCCGTTAAGTCGTTATTTAGCGGTCACACCCAAGCTTATACCCGCATTTTTGCCGCATCTTGGGATCGCTTGGTTAACAAGGCCAGTATGAGCGCACTGATTGCAAAAAAAGTAGGGCGCGTTGCGCCTGATTATGCGCTCCTAGGTAGCCTACTCAGCGAAGTGGGGACGCTTGCGGTTCTATCGACATTTAAATCTGGCGACTTGCCGGTACCTGATCGTGAAACCTATGTGACCTTGTGTCGTGAGTTTGCCAAAAGCCTCGGCATAGCGCTCTTGCAGGATTGGGGAATGGATGAGGAATATGTACAGCTGGTTCGCCAAGTTGGCAATTGGCAGGCTGCTGAGCATGAGCCTTTTGGTTTGATTGATGTGGTGAACCTGGGTCTCTATCACTCCCTAAAAGCGCGCATGACCGTCAACCGTTTACCGCCGATTGCGCATCTGTGTGCTTACCAAAAGCTATCGGAAAAACACAATGCCATCACTGATACCAATGAGTTGGAGTTGGTGGTGATGAACCGCGACGATATTCGCGCGATTGCAGATAGCCTCTACTAAAACACTCGTCTTTACACACTAAATGAGCTAGGGCGACTAGCGTTCTGTAGGTTCAGTCGTTAGAATCTAATTGTAATATTATATATAATGATCTATCTTTCGGCCAAAGAACATAATAAATGCCTAAGTCACTTTTGCTCATGGGTTGGACCTTAGTTGTCGCAGCAGTCGCCTTTACTGCCGGGTGCTTGATGCAGGAATCTACTCCGTTACCGGTAGATAACCCATCGCTAGAAACTCACTTACCTGCTGCCCAAATGCCGCTTGCCCGAGCGTCGGTAGGGGTTGCCAACCCCCAGCTTTCTCGCGTTGTTCAGGCAAAATCCAGTTATGCAACCGACTACCAACAGCTGCAATTGCTGCTTGCATTGGCGGCAACGAATCCCGCTTTGGCCATGGAAAAAGCGGGGCAATTCAAAGGTGCGATTAAGGCAAAAGCCCAAGCAGAGGTTTTAGATATCTGGGGTGGTCTAGACCCCAATGCGGCGTGGAGCTGGGTGCAGTTAAACCAGCCGGAGAACAACAGCCGATTTATTTCACTGCTCGAAACTATTGGCCGTAAAGATCCGCGTATGGCAGTCGCTTTTGCCGAAAAATTTGCCGAAACCCATCGCGAATACAGGAAGGATATTTACAGTTCGCTCATAACCGGTCTCACTCAAAACGGCGCTTACCGTATGTCAACCGATCTGGTCGGGCGTTTGGAGATTGAGCCCGATACTAAGGCCGAGCTTATCAATTCTATCGTGGGGATATGGGCGAGTTACGAGCCCCATTCGGCCTTGCAATGGCTAATGACCCAGCCGGAGGACTTTAAGGTCTCTCATCTGGAGCGGCTTGTTGAGTCCTGGTCTGATGCAGATCCACAAGGTGCAGTGGATTTTGCGGCAGCGCAAAGCGGCGCTATGCGTGAGTCCTTGCTGTTTCCGGCATTTAAAAAATGGCTCGCACAAGATGCTAGCTCAGCAACGGCGTGGCTGAGTGCCGCGCAAAGCCATAAGGATTTTGACCCTGTCATTGCCGAGCTTGCAACCCAACCTATTGTCACCAATGGCGATGTAAAAAATGCTCTCATTTGGGCGGGGCGGGTGCATGACCCTGAGCTGAGGATAAATACGGTAACCAGTATTTTGTCGGCCTTCAAGCAAAAAGACCCAAAGATGGCGGCTGTTTACTTACAGGAAGCCACTTTCCTTTCGGATACGGAGCGCGCCAGATTGATTGAGGATTTGGTCTTCTAGCTGATCCTTAGTTCAAAAATTATCAGACAAAATTTTTATTCCTCTCAAGGTTTTCAAGGCTTTTAGATCTCTTCCCATCTAGATAATGTGATTTTGGTTGAAAATCGTCCAAATTAAGCCTTAATGTCAAATTTACTATTATTGATATAATCCTACTTATTATTGTTGTTGTGTATCAAATAGGCTAATATCTTTTTGTCTGAATTATTATAAGACAATTAGCTATTTCATCTGTACTAGATGGAATCATTTTCACGTTACTTATTATTCACGTCACTATAAAGATAAAGAAGGCTGAAAACATGAGAGCAATAAACTGTATAAAAAAATGGAGCGCTTTGATGGCGCTCAGCTGCTTGCTGCCTGTATCAGGCGTTTATGCAGCAACATGGACTCTGACCGGAGCAATTGGAACTCACGACCCGGGTATCACCAAAGAGAGCATTTGGTGGTTGGGTGAAACCAGTACTGCTGGCGGCATCGCGATTAAGTATTCCCCAGATGGCAAAGCTTGGACACAAGGCGTGCCGATTTTCGGCAGCGGTTTGTCATGGTGGAAGGAGTACAACGGCAACACAGCAAGTACTTGGGCGCCGGATATTTCGCGTTTTAACGGTAAAACCAATGTGTTTTATGCGGTATCGACTTTTGGTTCTACTAAATCGGCAATTGGCTTGGCGCAAGCCACGTCAATGGCTGCGGGTGACTGGGTGGATAAGGGGATTGTTGTCTCCTCAGTTGCGGGCGCCAGCGTTAATGCCATCGACCCAAGCTTTATTACCAGTTCATCGGGCACGCCTTACCTGACTTACGGTTCGTGGAGTAACGGCATCTACATTACTCAATTGAACTCTTCTACCCTGAAGCCAACCGGTAATGCTTATCGTATCGCAACCGCTAGCGGCGGTTTGGAAGGGGCGAATATTGTTTATAACGGCGGTTACTACTACTTATTTGCCTCTAAAGGTTTGTGCTGCCAGGGCGCGAACAGCACTTATTACATCGTTTACGGCAGATCGACCAGTATCACTGGCCCCTATCTGGATAAAAACGGCGTAGATATGAAAAACGCTGGTGGTACCGTATTTGAGAGCTCGGACAGTGGTTATGCAGGTTCAGGCGGTCAATCGGTTGCCAACGGTGTAATTGCTCGCCACAGATATGCTCGCTCTAACGGCGCAAGTATTCTGTTTATCAGTGATCTGAATTTCTCAGGCGGTTGGCCTACGTTTTAATCAGGTAGTCTAATACGCTGTCAACCTAAAGATTATTTTTAGGTTGACAGCTATGTCCTTGCCGTTAATATGGCTTTATTGGTCTGTTAACGGAACCCCCGCTATGAATGCTTTTGCCAAACCCCTTATTCGCCATGACTGGACTCGCGCAGAAATCCAAGCGCTGTTTGATTTGCCTTTTAGTGACCTCATGTTTCAAGCGCAAACGGTACATCGCGCGCATTTCAACCCAAATGAAGTTCAGGTTAGCACCCTCTGTTCCATTAAAACCGGTGCCTGCCCGGAAGACTGCGCTTATTGCCCACAATCTGCCCGTTACGACACTGGTCTTGAGCGCGAAAAGCTAATGGCGGTGGAAAAAGTTATCGAAGAAGCCAAGGCCGCAAAAGCCAGCGGTGCGACTCGTTTCTGCATGGGCGCTGCATGGCGCTCACCAAAAAATCGCGATATGCCTTACGTAACCACTATGGTTCAAGGTGTAAAAGCCTTGGGTCTCGAAACTTGCATGACTTTGGGTATGTTGGACGAAAGCCAAGCGCAAGAACTTGCGGATGCCGGCCTCGATTACTACAACCACAACCTCGATACCTCGCCCGAATACTACGGCGAAATTATCACCACTCGCACTTATCAAGACCGTTTGCAAACGCTTGCGAACGTGCGCAAAGCTGGTATGAAAGTCTGTTGTGGCGGCATCGTTGGTATGGGCGAAGAAGTAACTGATCGCGCAGGTTTGTTGCAGCAGTTGGTGAATATGCCTGAGCATCCAGAATCTGTGCCTATCAATATGTTGGTAAAAGTAGAGGGCACACCGCTTGAAAGTGAAGCTGATTTAGATCCCTTCGATTTTATTCGCACCATCGCCGTTGCGCGCATTCTAATGCCGCAATCACACGTGCGTTTGTCCGCCGGTCGCGAGCAAATGAATGAGCAAACCCAGGCCATGGCATTTTTGGCGGGCGCGAATTCTATTTTCTACGGTGAAAAATTATTGACCACGCCAAATCCAGAAGCCAACAAAGATATGCAGCTCTTTAAAAAGCTGGGCATTAAGCCCGAAGCCTATGAAGTGCATGAAGACGAAGAGCAACAAGAGGCTGCAATTGTAAATAAGTTACAAGAAGCAAAGTTAGATTCTTTGTTTTACAACGCGGCAAATTAATTTGAGCGATTAGGCAATCTTTCAACATTCAGTATTCAGTTTAGGTTAATGGCCGCCACACTAAGGTGCCGGCCTTAATTAAATAAACGATTGAAGACTAAGGATTGCCCATGAAAAAAATTCTCGCAGTATTATTATTTTCGTTTTTTTCCCAAGTTGTATTCGCTGAAGATTATGCCGGCATAGGTGTTGGCTTAGTTGAGCCGTGTCGTACTAAATACGAGCCTAGTTTTAGCGGTGGCGATTGCATAGCCCCGAATCTAGATGTTCACGGCTTGTTTGGTCGTCAAATCAATAAATATTTTGCGATTGAAGGTACTATAGATGCTGCATTTAGTGTGGGCAGCGCATTTGATTTTATTGTTGGCGCTAATGATGAGGAAAGTTTTTTCTACGATCCAGATGTCACCACTGATCGTTGGGCCATGGTTAATTTTGGTGTGCATGCGTTCGGCTTTTTACCTTTGTCTGATTCGGTAAGATTGTTTGGTGGCCCGAGCTTAGCGGCATCCATTGTTAATTTTGATTACGATGTGAAGTACTTTGGCAATGGTGAGTACAACAATTATTCGCATTCTTCCACTGAGTTTGGTCTGAGTTATGGTTGGGCAGCTGGAATAGATTTTGGACGAACATCGGGCAGTTTTATGCGGTTGCAATGGCAAAATTGGCGCTCGCTAGATGCTGATATTGCAACCGGTGGTGAATTTAATGCTAATGCGCTCACGTTTAGTTGGGTGGGGCGCTTTTAAGATGATAGTGAAACCTTGTGGCTAATGAATTTTCTCTCGACAACACACTTTTAGCGGCACTTGCTGAACGTCGTGCGGCAAATCTCTATCGCAGTCGCCGCGTTCTAGAATCACCACAAGCTCCCAATGTGGTTGTCGATGGAAAAAGTTACACAGCATTCTGCAGTAACGATTATTTAGGTCTAGCCAATCACCCCGCTGTAATTTCTGCGTTTCAACATGCGGCCAACCAATTTGGTGTTGGCAGCGGTGCTTCTCATTTAGTCGCTGGGCATTCCTGTGAGCATCACGCGCTCGAAGAAGAATTGGCTGCATTCACTGGACGCGAGCGCGCATTATTATTTTCTACCGGCTATATGGCGAACATGGGCGCAATTACTGCGTTGGTTGGTCAGGGCGATGCTATTTTTGAAGATCGTTTAAATCATGCCAGTTTGTTGGATGCCGGTTTATTAAGCGGTGCACGCTTCCAACGCTTTTTACACAACGACTTAACGAATCTGCAAACTCGTTTAGATAAAACAGAAGCCAATCGAAAATTAATTGTGGTAGACGGTGTATTTAGTATGGATGGTGATTGCGCGCCGTTAACTGAACTCGCCGCGCTTGCGCAAAAAAATAATGCGTGGTTGATGGTAGATGACGCCCATGGTTTTGGCTGCCTTGGAAAAAACGGTGGCGGCAGCGCAGAATATTTTGGCTTAACTCAAAACCAGTTGCCTATTTTAATGGGCACGCTCGGTAAAGCTTTTGGAACATTCGGTGCATTTATCGCGGGCAGCGAAACCTTAATTGAAACGCTAATCCAATTTTCCCGTTCCTATATTTACACCACCGCAATGCCACCTGCCGTTGCTGCAGCTACACGAGTAAGTTTGCGTTTATTGCAAGCAGAAAATTGGCGGCGCGAACATTTGCAGCAATTGATTTCCCATTTTCGCGCGGGTGCACAGCGCATGGGTTTGCAATTACTGGATTCATTTTCGCCGATTCAACCTATTATTATTGGCGATGAGGCGCGCACATTAAAAATTGCAGAAAAACTTGCCGCACGCGGCATTTTAATTATTGCAATTCGCCCACCAACGGTTGCAGCAGGTAGCTCGCGTTTGCGCATTACCTTTTCTGCTGAGCATAGCCTAGAACAGGTTGATGAATTGTTGCGCGTGCTTGGCGAAGTTATGGATGATGCAGTGCATGAGTGAAAATAATTATTCGCTTGCGGTGCAACACTATGCTTGCGCGCAACAAATACAGTCTGATGATATCGTATTGCTGCACGGTTGGGGAAGTAGCAGTCAATCTTGGCAGCCACTCATTCCTGCGCTACAAGATTTTGCCAATATCATCACCATAGATTTACCGGGCTTTGGGGCTAGCCCTGAAATTTCAGAATTTACTGCGCATGCGGTCGTTGAATTAATTGCAACACAATTGCCAAGCAAGTGCGTTCTTGTAGGTTGGTCTTTGGGTGGCATGCTTGCCGTGCAAATTGCGGCGCGCTACCCGCACAAAATCTCCCGCATTATTACGCTTGCGGCCAATGCAAAATTCGTTGCGAGTCGCGACTATGAAACGGCAATGCCGCTGGTAGTTAATCGCCAATTTAATAAAGGCTTCGCTGCTGATCCGCAAGCAACCTTGAAATTATTTGCCGGTTTGACTGTGCAGGGCGATATCAATGAGCGTGCATTGTTAAAACAAATGCGCGCATTGCCCGCAGTAGAAAATATAAATGCGAACTGGTTACAAGCCCTAGAGTTGTTGGCGCGCTCAGATAATCGCGAGGCCTTTGCCAATTTGCGCCAGCCCGGCCTTCATTTCCTAGCAGAAAAAGATACGCTTGTTCCTATTGCTGCAGCTCAATCACTAAGGGCGTTAAACTCTCAGCAAAAAGTGCAAACTATTTCTGGTGCTTCCCATGCGTTGCATTGGAGTCAGCCGAGTTTAGTGGCAGAACAGATTAAGAATTTTTTACTTCCGCCTCTGCTTGATAAAAAACAAGTCGCTCACTCATTTAGCCGTGCGGCAGCAACTTATGATTCCGTTGCAGAGTTGCAGCGCACAGTTGGCGATGCCTTGCTTAAAAAAATAAATCCCCAGCAAGATGTGCAAGTTGTTGTCGATTTGGGGTGCGGTACTGGTCATTTTACACCGCAGTTGCAAGCCCAATTTCCACATGCATTAATTGTAGGGGTGGATTTGGCTGAAGGGATGTTGCAGTTTGCGCAGAAAAAATGGGGTCAGAGTCATTTGGTAGCGAATGACCTAGAATCGAATGTTAATAATTTATTAAATGACTCTAACCCCATTTTTTGTTGTGGTGATGCTGAACACTTGCCCTTCGCCAATCAATCCGTGGATATTATTTATTCCAACTTTGCTTTGCAGTGGTGTGCTAATTTGCCACGACTCTTTGCAGAACTGCAGCGAGTGTTAAAACCGAATGGTGAACTGATTTTTACAACGCTCGGCCCTGCAACTTTGCATGAGTTAAAATCGGCGTGGCAGCAAGTGGATAATCATGTGCATGTAAACCAATTTCACGAGCGTGATATTTTGTTGGATGATTTGCATCAACAAGGTTTTAGTGAAATAGAGTTGGAGCATAATCCAACCGTAATGGCCTTTGAGCATCTGTCCGATTTAACGCGCAGCTTAAAAGCGCTGGGAGCCCAAAATGTGAATCGTGGGCGTGCGACAGGTTTGACGGGTCGCAAAACAATTCAAGCATTCAAACAGGCTTATGAAAATTTCCGTAGCAATAATCTGTTGCCGGCAACTTACGATGTGTTTTATATAAAAGCGAAACGCCTATGACCTCAAAATCAGCGAGCAAGAAAGCATTTTTTATCACGGGTACAGACACTAATGTCGGTAAAACCTTAATTGCGGCAGGCTTGTTAGTGGCGGCAAAAAATAGAGGTTTAACAACAGCGGCTTTAAAACCTGTGGCGGCGGGATGCGAAAAAACTGATGCAGGGTTGCGCAATTCAGATGCGCTTCTATTGCAATCTGTAATCACACAAAAATTGGATTACGATCAAATCAATCCCTACGCCCTGGAAGCCGCAATTGCACCACATATTGCCGCGCAACAGGAAAAGCGCAGTTTGTCGGTAGATCGCTTATCTGGGTTTTGTCGTGGCGTTTTGTCTTCCGCTAATTTTATATTGGTTGAGGGGGCTGGCGGCTGGCGTGTGCCGCTGAATGCGCGCGAAACCTTGGCTGATTTAGCAAAAAATTTAGATTTGCCGGTGATATTGGTTGTTGGTGTGCGCTTGGGCTGCATTAGTCATGCGCTCTTAACTTTTGAAGCCATAGTACGCGATGGAGTTGCAGTTGCAGGGTGGGTTGCGAATTGTGTGGATGCAGATATGCCGGTGTTGCAAGAAAATATCGATAGCTTGCGTTCGCGTTTGCCAATACCTTGTTTGGGCGTAGTCCCTTTTTTGGCAGATACATCACCAGATAAAGTTGCTGGCTATTTTGATGCTGCGGCGCTCGATCATTTAATGCAGTAATTTTAGTAATTCAATCTTATGAAATATTTTCTGCGCGTATTTGTATTGCTGAGTTTTTTGTTGGTAGGTTGCGCGAGTATGCCGCCGACTAAAAATATCCCTACCGCAAATACTAAACACACCATTTATTTTATTTATCGCGGATGGCACACCAGTATTTTGCTCGACGCCACATTGCTCTCAGCGCAAAATCCGCAATTGGCTGCCGATCTAAAAGCCCAAAAATATGCGCGCATAGGTTGGGGCGATGGCGATTACTTTACGGGTAAAAATAAATCGGCGGTAACGGCAGCCAAGGCTTTGGTCGCCTCTGGCTATTCAGCGGTACAACTCTTGGCTTACGATTATGAACCTTTCAATGAAATCCCCGCAGAGACGCTAGTGCCTTTGGCAATAACGAGTGAGGGCATGAATAAGTTGATCGCCTATTTGGGCAATTCGATAGCGGTTGATGCTCAAGGTAAGCCAGTACGCTTGTCGGCTTACGGTGATGCCATGGGGTCATTTTTTCAGTCTACCGATCACTACAGCGTCTTTAGTAACTGTAATACTTGGAGTGGCAATGCTTTGCGCGCTGCAGGTTTGCCAGTGGCCAATCGCCTGACTGCGCAAGGTGTATTTGAGCAGGCTAGGTTTATATCGCAGTGGCAGGCTGAGCAAGGGTTGTTCAAAAAAGCGCGTTAATCCATCGCCGGTTATATTCTTTCAATTCTTAATCCAAACTCGTCTTAAAACTCCTCATAAAGCGGCAAGTTCGGCTGTTTTTTAAGCATTCTTGCGCGTAAAATTAGTCTGTGTGAAGTCTTTCTACCACTTTTGTGAGGGCAGAGTAATGGACGTAGGTTCAGCATCAAGCGGTTCGGCAGTGACTCAGGGCCTAATTGGTATGCAGCGCAGCCAAGCCGAGATCACTAAATCGGCGCAGCAAATTGTAAAAGCGGGTACTACTGAGCGCGACAACCCTGCCAAGAATGATATTGCCGAGCAGGTGGTTAATATTAAGGCGCAAACGCAAGTGTTTAACGCATCCGCCAAAATTGTGAAGGCGGCAGATGAAACCATAGGCACTCTGCTCAAGACTAAAGCATGAGTGATGTTTAATAGGTAAGGTGATTGCAGTGATCAATTCAATTTCTTCGAGTGCCAGCACAATTGCGCCTTATGCGCCAATTGGTCGGCAACCCGTTGGATTGGAATCGACTGAGCTCAAAAGCTCCAGTCTGAAAGCGCTTGAGCAATCAGCCGATGCTGCGCCCAGCCAGAATCGTCGCAGCCCAGAATACAACCCAAATCAAGATGCTGAGCGCGACCGTGTCAGTGGCGGTGGGCAAGACAAATCTGCTTCCCAGCAAGAGCAGGAGCAAAAAGAACAAAAGCAAATTAATCAATTGGCAACTCGCGACCGTGAAGTTCGCGCCCACGAACAAGCTCATGCCTCCGTTGGCGGACAATATGCGGGTTCTCCCACCTATTCGTTTGAGCGCGGCCCTAATGGCGTTAACTATGCGGTAGGCGGTGAAGTTGCTATAGATACGTCCCCCGTACCTAATGATCCGGAGGCAACGCTGCGTAAAGCTCAAGTAATACGTGCGGCGGCAAGCGCGCCTGCGGAGCCGTCGCCACAAGATCGCCGTGTTGCGGCTCAGGCGGCCAGTCTCGAAAACGAGGCGCGCGCAGAGCTGGCAGCACAAAGTGCATCTGAGGTGCAAAAGTCGGCGCAAGAATCAGACGATAAAACGGCTGCGCGTAAAGCCGAAGCTAAGCAGCAAGCTCAGCAAGAAGAGGATTTGCGCAAAGAGATTCGTAAAGAAGAAGATCGTCAGCGCGCAGAGCTGGACCGCAGCAATCAAGAACGCGCTGCAATTCTTGCCCGTTCCGCGCAAACTACTTTTGATATAAGTCGTCGCTTGGTGGAAATCGGTGCGGTGAAAAGTACGCCCACCGTGGGTAATTTCTTCAACGGTAGCGTCTGATCAACTTTTGTCACTCTAGTGTCATCAAGCTCAAATATTATCCTTCTGAGCAAACTAAGTGATTGAGCTGTAAAGTTTTACTTGACCGCTTAGGGGTAGATCCCTATACTGCGCGACCTCGGTTAGGCGTAAGCAAAACTGAGTTACGGACGCGGGGTGGAGCAGCTTGGTAGCTCGTCGGGCTCATAACCCGAAGGTCGTAGGTTCAAATCCTGCCCCCGCAACCAAATTCTTATCTGCAGATATTTTTTTATAAAAGTTTCTGCAGAACAGTGTGAGGCTCCATTTGAGTTTCCACTAACAGATTTTCTGAGCCGGCCAACGTAGTCGCTCAGCTATAAAAAGCCCCTTTATGGGGTTTTTTTGTATGTGTCGTTTGTGCAGGTTTGCCTTTTCGACGGGTTGACGGCGATGTTCGCAACCACATAAGAAGTATTGTTCGAATGGGCCTTGTGCCCATTTTTGTTTTCTGGATGTTTATTTTTTTAGCGTTTATATATCCCGCAAGGGAAGGTTTTAAGGCATGGCATCAAAGCAAGAAATTTTACACAACATGATTGAGCCCATTGTGGTGTCTTTAGGTTGTGAACTTTGGGGATTGGAATATTTAACCCAAGGTCGTTATACAACCTTGCGTCTTTTTATTGATGCGCCTGCAGGTGTGTCTTTGGAAGATTGCGAAAAAGTCAGTCGCCAAGTGAGCTCGGTGATGGACGTGGAAGATCCGATTGATGGTGAGTACACGCTAGAAGTTTCATCGCCGGGTATGGATCGCCCTTTATATACGCCTGCGCACTATGCACGTTATGTGGGCGAAACCGTAAATGTGCGCCTACGTATGGCGCGCGATGGTCGCCGCCGCTTTAAGGGCGACATAGTAAAAGTTGATGGTGATGATGTGGTGATTACGGTGGAAGGCAAAGAAATTTTGCTGCCGGTTGATGCTATTGATAAAGCCAACATTGTGCCGCGTTACGACGAAATTATTTCAAAGATTGACGGCTTAAAAGAAAAAGACAGATCGAAATAAAAAGCGCGGAAATTGAATTGAGCCGCTAAAAAGTTAAAAAAGTTTTCAAAAATTATGTACAACGGTTGTGCAATTCAAAAAATTTTCAAAATGATTTGCATATATTTTCAGCCACCCGTTACCTAATCGCCGTGCGATTAGCTTCAGGAGTTAGCAGAGGTTAAATAATGGCAAAAGAGATTTTATTAGTCGCTGATGCAGTGTCTAACGAAAAAGGTGTCGATAAAGAATTAATTTTCCAGGCGATTGAAAGTGCTTTGGCAATGGCGACCAAAAAACGTTTTGACGAAGATTCTGTAATTGAAGTGAATATCAATCGTCACAGCGGTGATTACGAAACCTTCCGCACCTGGGAAGTTGTTGCCGATGATGTGATGGCTGAATTAGGCACGCAACTTTATTTAGATGAAGCGCGCGAAAAAGATTCCAGCGTAAAGGTTGGCGATGTCTATCGCGAAAAAATTGAAAACGCCGATTTCGGTCGTATCGCTGCGCAAACTGCCAAGCAAGTTATCGTGCAAAAAGTTCGCGAAGCCGAGCGCGCGCAAATGGTTGACGAATATCGCGACCGCATGGGCGAATTAATTAGCGGCACTGTTAAAAAAGTGACACGCGATAGCATTATTGTTGATCTCGGCAATAACGCAGAAGGTCTGTTACCGCGCGATCAATTAATTGGCCGCGAAATTTTCCGTATGGGCGACCGTATTCGTGCATTGTTGTTGGAAGTACGTACTGAAAACCGTGGCCCACAATTATTCTTGAGTCGCTCTGCACCGCAAATGTTGGTTGAGTTGTTCAAAATAGAAGTGCCTGAAATCGCTGAAGACATCATCGAAATCAAAGGCGCGGCGCGCGACCCAGGTTTGCGCGCGAAAATTGCAGTAAAAACTAACGACGGTCGTATTGATCCAGTGGGTGCTTGCGTAGGTATGCGCGGCTCGCGTGTACAAGCGGTATCTAATGAGTTGGGCAATGAGCGTGTTGATATTGTGTTGTGGGACGATAACCCGGCGCAATTCGTAATCAATGCTATGTCACCTGCAGAAATTGAGTCCATCGTTGTTGATGAAGATGCAGGCTCAATGGACTTGGCGGTGAACGAAGATAATTTAGCTATGGCAATTGGTCGTGGCGGTCAAAACGTACGTCTGGCATGTGATCTGACGGGCTGGAATATCAATGTGATGAGCGTTGCCGATTGGCAAGCCAAACAACAAGCTGAATCTGGTAGTTTTATCCAAATCTTTATGAATGCCTTGGATGTAGATGAAGATGTTGCTGCGGTTCTGGTAGAAGAGGGCTTCACCACTCTGGAAGAAGTTGCCTATGTTCCGCTGGAAGAAATGTTGGCTATCGAGGGCTTTGATGAAGACATCGCCGAAGAATTGCGTGCGCGCGCTAAAGATGCCCTCTTAACTCAGGCTTTGGCATCGGAAGAGCGTTTGGAAGGTGTAGCACCTGCCGAAGATTTGCTCAAGATGGAAGGCATGGATCAAGCATTGGCCATCAGCCTTGCTGCTCGCGGCATTATCACAATGGAAGACCTTGCTGAGCAGTCTGTTGACGATTTGTCAGGCATTGAAGGTGTTGACGCTACCCGCGCTGCGGCGCTGATTATGAAAGCTCGCGAGCCATGGTTTGCGTAAGCAGCCCGTGCTCTCATTTTTGAGCCAAGAAATTTGTTGTTGTCCTTAAACAGAAGCCGCAGCAACAAGTTTCCAGAATTATCTCCTTGAGGAAATACAATGGCAGAAGTAACAGTTAGCGAACTCGCCAAATCGGTCGGTGCACCGGTTGATCGATTGCTAAAACAAATGCAAGAAGCGGGCTTGAGCCAAAAGTCGCCTGATGCGCGTGTGTCTGATGATGAAAAACAGCGTTTGCTCGCCTTTTTGAAGACCAGTCACGGTGAAGCAACCGGCGAACCCAAGAAAATTACCTTGCAACGCAAAACCACAACTACCATCAAAACAGGTAGCGGGGCTGCGCGCAAAACCGTCAACGTTGAGGTTCGTAAAAAGCGCACCTACGTTAAGCGTGACGATGAAGATGTTCAGACAGAAGAGCCGCAACAAGAAGATGTTGCAGTGCTGGAGCCAGTGGTAGAAGTGGTTCCTGAACCCGTTGTAGAAGCTGTGCCTGAGCCCGTGGTAGAAGTGGAGCCTGTAGTTGCAGAAGCTCCGGAGCCGGCAGTTGAAGCGGCGCCTGCACCATCGCATCGCATTTCGTTCACCGATGGTGTGGAAGAGAAGCGCCGTGCAGCCATTGAGCGTCGCCAAAATGAAGAAGCTCAACGCCTTGCCGAAGCTAAAGCGCGCGAAGATGCTAAGCGTCAGCAGCAAGCACCTAAACGTCCTGCAGAGGGCGCTCGCCCAGAGCAAAAGCCAGTGGCGAAAGAAGGTGGTGCTGCGCGTCCCGCCAATAAACCCAGCAAGCCGCCGGTAATGGTTGCTTCCTTGGATGACATTAAAGTCAACCACGGTCACGGTCACAAGAAAAGCCACAAGCATGACGATGACGCTGATGACGGCGGCGATATACGTGGCAAGCGTAGCCCAGGCGGCAAGGCTGCTAAAAAAGGCGCTGTGCCCAAGAAGACCAGCAAAGTGGAATTGTTGGATATTGTTGCTGATGAAAGCGAAGATAGCGATGTATTAGCTCGTCGTAGCCATTTGCGCGCGCATCACAAAAAGACCAACAAACACGCCTTTAAGAAGCCAACCACTAAGATCGTACACGTGGTTGATGTACCAGAAATGATCGTTGTTTCCGAGCTGGCCTCGCGCCTTACTGTGAAAGTAGGTGAAGTGATCAAGCGCTTGATGAAGATGGGTGTTATGGCATCCATGAACGAATCAATCGACCAAGATACCGCTGTATTGCTGGTTGAAGAGATGGGCCATGAGGCGAATCTGGTTCACGCTGATGCAATCGAACACGCCTTGGAAAAATCCCTCGAAATCGATGGTGATATGGTTCAACGTGCTCCAGTTGTAACCGTAATGGGTCACGTTGACCACGGTAAAACCTCGCTGCTTGACTACATTCGTGAAGCCAAGGTTGCCGCGGGCGAAGCCGGTGGTATTACTCAGCACATTGGTGCTTACCGAGTGCAAACCAGCCGCGGCGAAATCACCTTCCTTGATACCCCCGGTCACGCCGCGTTTACCGCAATGCGTGCTCGTGGTGCCAAGGCAACGGATATCGTGATCCTTGTAGTTGCTGCGGATGACGGTGTTATGCCGCAAACCGAAGAAGCGATTCTGCATGCTCGCGCAGCTGGCGTGCCTATCGTGGTTGCCATTAACAAGATCGATAAGCCAAGTGCTGATCCAGATCGCGTTAAAAACGAATTGGTTGTGAAGGGCGTTATCCCTGAAAACTACGGTGGCGATACCCAGTTTATCGAAGTATCTGCCCACACCGGTCAAGGTGTTGACGAGCTTTTGGAAGCTATTTCCCTGCAAGCTGAAGTACTTGAATTGAACGCGGTAACCCACGCGGCTGCTAAGGGTGTGATCATTGAATCGCGTCTGGATAAAGGCCGCGGCACTGTAGCTACTTTGCTGGTTCAGCAGGGTACCTTGAACCAAGGCGATTTGATCCTCGCCGGCCAAAGCTACGGTCGCGTGCGTTTGATGACCGACGAGCGCGGCAATACCGTGAAAGAAGCTGGTCCATCCACACCGGTAGAGGTTCTCGGTCTGGATACGGCGCCAAGCGCTGGTGATGACTTCGTGGTTCTGACCGACGAGCGTAAAGCCCGTGAAGTTGCCCAGTTCCGCGCTGAGAAAGAGCGTCAAGAGAAGTTGGCTCGTCACACCGCCGCTAAACTGGAAAATATGTTTGCCGGTATGGACGCAGGTCAGAAGAAGATTCTGACTGTGGTTGTGAAGGCGGACGTTCGTGGTTCTCTGGAAGCTATTCAGGCATCTTTGGCTGACATCGGCAACGAAGAAGTTCAAGTTAACGTGGTGTCTTCTGGTATCGGTGGTATCACTGAGAACGATGTAAACCTTGCATTGACCACTGGTGCGATCATCGTAGGCTTCAACGTTCGTGCTGACGCGGCAACTCGCCGTGTGGCTGAAACTGAAGGCGTTGATATTCGTTACTACAGCATCATTTATCAATTGCTGGACGAGATCAAAGCTGCGCTCAGCGGTATGCTGGATCCAGAGCGTATCGAAACTATCGTCGGTATTGCCAACGTGCGCGAAGTGTTCACCTCGCCCAAGTTTGGTCAAGTGGCCGGTTGTATGGTTATCGAAGGTACCGTATATCGCAGCAAACCAATCCGTGTATTGCGTGACAACGTAGTAATCTTCCAAGGCGAATTGGAATCTCTCCGTCGCTTTAAAGATGACGTAAACGAAGTTCGTAACGGTATGGAATGTGGTATCGGTGTGAAGAACTACGACGTAAAAGTCGGCGATCAGATCGAAGTTTATGAAGTGAAAGAGGTGGCGCGTAAGCTTTAATCGCTTGCGCAAAACCCCACGCCCCGACGTGTAATCGCGTTCGGGGCTTTGTTATTTTTAGAGGTTTACGGCTAATGCCAAGAGAATTTACAAGATCAGACCGTGTGTCCGATGCCATCCAGCGCATTCTGGGGCAAGTTATTGCTCAAGAAATTCGCGATCCACGGGTTGGTCTGGTCAATATCAATGCGGTAACTGTTACCCGTGACATGGCCTACGCCAAGGTTTACGTGACTTTCGTTGGTTCAGAAAGCGAAGCTGAAAGCTTGGCGGCCGTTGCTGTGTTGAACAAAGCAGGTGGCTTTTTACGTGGTTTTATCGCCAAAGAGCTGATTATGCGCAGCGTGCCCAAGCTACAGTTTGTCTATGACAAAACGGCGATTCGCGGTCAGGAAATTTCGTTTTTGATTGATCGCGCGATGAAAGAAGATAGTCAGCATGTTCATGATGATGAGCCCGCAGACGATGCAGATTCAAGTGGCGAGAAGGCTTAATGGCGCGTAGAAAAGGCCGTCCAGTTGACGGTGTTTTGTTGTTGATGAAGCCAGAAGGTATGACCTCAAACCATGCTTTACAGCGTGCAAAGCGTTTGTTCTTTGTAGAAAAAGCAGGTCATACAGGCGCGCTCGATCCCTTGGCCACAGGTGTATTGCCCCTGTGTTTTGGTGAAGCGACTAAATTTTCACAATTTTTGCTAGATGCCGACAAACGCTACCGCAGCACCTTTTTGCTCGGCCAGCGCACCAACACCAGTGATGCTGATGGCGAAGTGGTGGCAGAAGCTTCGGCTGCGGGCGTTACGCTCGATGCGATCAAGCAAGCCTTGATTCCCTTGACGGGTGATATTTTACAAGTCCCGTCCATGTTTTCGGCACTGAAACACCAAGGCCAACCGCTTTATAAGTTGGCACGCGATGGAATCGAAATTGAGCGTCAACCGCGCCCAGTGACAGTCTATGCTATTGAAATCTTGGGGTTTCGCCCCGGTGAGATAGCCGAGGTGGATGTAGATGTACGTTGCAGTAAAGGCACCTACATTCGCTCCATTGCCGAGGATTTAGGCTTTGCTTTGGGCTGCGGTGCCCACGTCAAAACCTTGCATCGTTCGGCGGCAGGTTTGTTTGTTGAAGAGCAATGCATAACCTTGGAAGCGCTTGAACAAGACTTCGAGCAGGGCGGTTATGAAGCCTTAGATAAACACCTTTTGCGGGCTGATGCGCCAGTGGCGACCTTGCCGGAAATTGTGCTGCCAGAGAGCAGTGCCCACTACTTCCGGCTCGGGAACCCGGTTATGGACTCACAGGTCTATCGCGTTGGGCAACAAGGTGATATGGTGCGCGTCTTTTGCACAGAAACTGGCAGTTCAGGCCAGCAATTTCTGGGGTTAGGGGAATTGACCGATGATGGTCGCGTTGCTCCCAAACGAATTATTGCCAATCGTTCGGCAAATGAGAATTAACCTAGCCCGTATGGAGCACAGCGCAATACGGGGATTTTAAAATATAGGAATCCCCGTATTGCGTTTCGCTTCATACGGGCTACAAAGAATTTATCGATAACGGCATTGCCAATCGATAAAACGCCTGCGGTGAAATCCTCTCCTTTGATGGGGCGGATAATCCCCGCGACAACCCACCTGTAAATATGCACGGGCGGGCTGTAATTGAATCGCATATTAACTGAGGAAAAAATCATGGCACTGAGTGCTTCTGAAAAAGCTGCAATTGTATCTGAGTACCAACAAGCCGCTGGCGACACTGGCTCACCTGAAGTTCAAGTTGCGTTGTTGACTGTAAACATCAACAAACTACAAGGCCACTTCGCTGACCACAAAGCTGACCACCACTCACGTCGTGGTTTGATTCGCATGGTAAATGCGCGTCGTAAGCTGTTGGATTACCTGAAAGGTAAAGACGCATCACGTTACACTGCACTGATTCAAAAACTGGGTCTGCGCCGTTAATTTGATCCATGCCCGCCTCGGCGGGCATTCTTGTTTTTTGAGATCTGAAAAAGTTATGGAGTTGTGCGCCAACGAGAGTAAAGAGGCGCAATGGCAGGATGCAGATTTGTTGAAAATTAAGAGAAAATTTATAGGCGCGTAAAAATATCAACAAACGTTTTGCACGAAAAGTATCGGGTGCCGAAGAGTGGCACAGCGACGGCAGTGCAAGGCAAATTTTTTTGAGAGAGCGGAGTTTACATAAGGTAAATGAGCATTTATCAAAAAAATTTAACGCCGCAATGCCTAGCACCCCTTCGTGAGAAAATGTTTAAACGCAACCAAAGGATAAAAGAGTGAATCCGATTATTAAAAAATTTCAGTACGGCAACCAAACCGTAACCTTAGAAACTGGCCGCATTGCTCGTCAAGCAACCGGTGCAGTTCTTGTAACCATGGGCGAAGTATCAGTGCTCTGTACTGTTGTAGGTGCTAAGAAAGCATCACCAGGCCAAGACTTCTTCCCACTGTCTGTTCATTACCAAGAAAAAAGCTACGCTGCCGGCCGTATTCCCGGTGGCTATTTGAAGCGTGAAGGCCGTCCTTCTGAAAAAGAAACCCTGACTTCTCGTTTGATCGACCGTCCAATTCGTCCACTGTTTCCAGAAGGCTTCCTGAACGAAGTACAAGTAGTTTGTACTGTTGTTTCAACTGACAAGCAATACGATCCAGACATCGCTGCGATGATCGGTACTTCTGCTGCCTTGGCAATTTCTGGTATTCCGTTTAACGGTCCAGTAGGTGGTGCGCGCGTAGGTTATACCGCGCAAGATGGTTACATCCTCAACCCAAGCTATGCACAACTCGCAACTTCTGAGTTGGACATGGTAGTTGCTGGTACTAAAGATGCTGTATTGATGGTTGAATCTGAAGCGAAAGAATTGCCAGAAGACACCATGTTGGGCGCAGTACTTTACGCTCACCAAGAGATGCAAGCGGTTGTTCAAGCTTGTGCTGAATTGGCGCGTGATGCGGGCAAACCGCGTTGGGATTGGCAGCCAGCTCCAGAAAATACTGCGCTGAAAGATGCCTTGGCTTCTGGTTTCGCAGATTCAATCAGCATGGCTTACCGCATCACCGACAAAGCCAAGCGCTATGACCGTTTGGGCGAGTTGTTGACCCAAGCTACCGCTGAGTTGGCAACTGAAGCTACTGGTTTCAGCGAAGACGATGTGAAAGGTGCTTTCGGTGCGTTGGAATACCGTTTGGTTCGCGCCAACATCGTTGCTGGTCAACCACGTATCGATGGCCGCGACAACAAAACTGTGCGTCCAATCCAAGTTGAAGTTGGCGTATTGGGTAAAGCCCACGGTTCTGCGTTGTTCACTCGCGGTGAAACCCAAGCATTGGTTGTTGCGACTTTGGGCAACGCGCGCGATGCACAAATCATCGACTTCCTCGAAGGCTCCAAAAAAGACGCGTTCATGCTGCACTACAACTTTCCACCCTTCTCGGTAGGTGAGTGTGGTCGTATGGGCGCCACTGGCCGTCGCGAAATCGGTCACGGCCGTTTGGCGCGTCGCGGTGTTGCTGCGGTTCTTCCTGCTGAAGCTGATTTTCCATACACCTTGCGCGTAGTGAGTGAAATTACTGAATCTAACGGTTCAAGCTCAATGGCGTCTGTGTGCGGTTCTTCATTGGCCTTGATGGATGCTGGCGTTCCATTGAAAGCACCAGTTGCCGGTATCGCAATGGGCTTGGTTAAAGAGCCAGAAGGTTTCGCAGTTCTTACCGACATCCTTGGCGACGAAGATCACCTCGGCGATATGGACTTTAAAGTAGCCGGTACCACCAGCGGTGTAACTGCACTGCAAATGGATATCAAAATTGAAGGCATTACCGAAGAGATTATGGAAATCGCACTCGAGCAAGCTCTTGCTGCGCGTTTGCACATCCTTGGTGAGATGAACAAAGTATTGGCTGTTTCTCGCAGCGTTGTGAGCGAAAACGCACCGCGCTTTGAAACCATCAAGATTCATCCAGACAAGATCCGCGACATCATCGGTAAAGGCGGTGCGACTATTCGTGCAATCACCGAAGAAACTGGCTCTTCAATCGATATCGATGACGACGGCACCGTGAAGATTTACGCTGATAACACTGAAGCATTGAACGCTGCAATTTACCGCGTACAAGGCATTGTTGCTGAAGCAGAAATCGGCGCAATTTACGAAGGTACTGTTGTGCGCATCGTAGACTTCGGCGCATTCGTAAACTTCCTGCCAGGTAAAGATGGCTTGGTACACATTTCACAAATCGCCGACGAGCGCGTAAACAGCGTTGCTGATTACTTGAAAGAAGGCCAAGTTGTGAAAGTGAAATGTTTGGATGTTGATCAGCGCGGCCGCATTAAGCTTTCTATCAAAGAAGCTAATGCAGAAGCAGCAGGTGAAGCACCAGCAGCTGAAACTGCGGCAGAGTAATTCTGTTGTGATTGCGTAAAAAAGCCCCGACTATAGTTCGGGGCTTTTTTATTGATGTGTCGTTAATTAAAAATTTGTGCCTACGAAAAAATAAGGGCATAAGTCAAAGTGTTAAATTTCGCTAATTTAAAATAAAACAATAATCCTCACTAT
>JAGKXD010000026.1 GCA_021151525.1 Cellvibrionaceae bacterium
TGTAAACACAACTTTACATAGATTAAAAATCTTTTAAAGGATGAGTTAAATTTGTTTGACAACGTTGTCTCAAGGGGATAATCTAACCCTGTGTTATATGTTTGTTGCTAGTGTTCGTATGTTGTTGAGTCAATCCTCTTGTTGGTGTCGCAAGGCACCAACTTTTTTTAACAACATCTAACAGGCGTTTGCAGCTATTCTAAAAAGCAAATGTTGTAGTTGTTCTTGTTTGTGTGAATTTTACGGTTGTAAATGAGGTTATCATGGGAAAAATGCCAAATCTTGGTTCCGAACAGCTTTTCATCGGCATCGACGGTGGCGGTACAAAATGCCGTGCGCGTATATTTGCTGCTGACGATAAAGTGTTGGGTACAGGTGTAGGTGGTCCCGCCAATCCATTGCACGGTCAATCACAAGCAAAAGCTTCTATTTTGCAGGCTGTTGAAATGGCACTGACTGAAGCAGGTTTACCTAATTCTGACGCAGGCAATTTAATTGCTGGCGTGGGTTTGGCAGGCGTTAATTTGCCAAGCTTATTTGAGGTGATGAACACGTGGCATCATCCATTCAAAAAAATGTATCTCACTACCGATTTGCACATAGCTTGTTTAGGTGCGCACACCAGTGACGAAGGTGCGGTAATGATCGCTGGTACAGGTTCATGCGGCTATTCGTACGTAAAAGGTAAGGCAACTATTCTTGGCGCGCACGGTTTTCCTTTTGGTGATAAATGCAGTGGTGCATGGATTGGTTTAGAGGCGGTAAAAGCAGTTTTATTGGCCTCAGATAATCTAGGCCCGCAAACTATGCTCAATGATTTAATTGGTGATCACCTCAATGCAAAAGGCGTGATGATTGTCGATAAGATGGGCGCCGCAAAATCCAGCGATTACGCGCAGCTCGCTCGCTTTGTGTTAGAAGCTGCCGATTTGAAAGATGAGGTTGCGGTAAACATTATGCGTGAAGGCGCAGATTATATGAGTGCCGTGGCGGAAAAATTGTGGGAGACTGAACCCGGCCGCATGTCGCTGATTGGTGGCTTGTCGGGGCGCTTAATGCCGTGGTTGAAGCCCAGTGTTGCGGCAAGCCTGTCCAATCCTATTAGCCAGCCAGAATTTGGTGCTGTGTATTTTGCCAAGCAGCAATTTGTGTTGGAATCGCACTAATTTTTCACGCTTAAATTATCAGCGTCTTCTGTTCAAATAGTCACGTGTTTAAATAAAGTAATAATTACAAGCTTGCGCGAGCGAGCATCACGAGGATCCTTATCATGAATGCATCTGCCCAAGCCGCGCCCAAAAGTGCGGCGAGTAACACCAGTACTTTTATTCCTATGGTGATTATTGGTACCTTATTTTTTGTTTTTGGTTTTGTGACTTGGCTAAATGGTTCTCTCATCCCGTTTTTGAAAATTGCTTGCGAGCTGAATGAGTTTCAAGCATTGCTAGTAACCTTCGCGTTTTATATTGCCTACACTTTTATGGCTTTACCTGCTTCTGTTGTGCTGCGCAAAATTGGGTTTAAAACGGGCATGGTTGTTGGGCTTGGTGTCATGGCGCTCGGTGCACTCTTATTTATTCCTGCGGCAAAGTCTTCAACCTATATTTTATTTTTGACGGCATTGTTTGTATTGGGGGCAGGTTTGACTCTGCTGCAAACTGCATCAAATCCTTATATTGTTTGTATTGGTCCGCGTGAAAGTGCTGCTATGCGAATCAGCATTATGGGATTAATTAATAAATCTGCTGGTGTTTTGGTTCCATTGTTGTTCACTGCGTGGATTCTTACAGGGATGGATCAATTTTCTGCGGATGCCTTGGCTGCGTTGGATACAAATGCACGAGCAGAACGTTTATCAGAATTATCCTCGCGTTTAGTAACTCCTTACATCGTTATGGCGCTTGTGCTTATTGCGCTTATGGCATTCGTACATTTTTCACCGTTGGCAGAATTGGATTTAAATGATGAATCTGAACAGGCGCCAAATCAAAAGTTAGGTGTACTGCAATTTCCGCAATTGATATTGGGTACGATTGCATTGTTTTTATACGTGGGTGTGGAAGTAATTGCGGGCGATACCATTGGTTTATATGGTCGTCACCTTGGCGTAGCAAATTTTGGTTCACTCACGTCTTACACCATGGCATTTATGGTGTTGGGTTACATTGTTGGAGTTGCCTGCATTCCAAAGTATCTTAGCCAAGCGAATGCGCTTTTGTTGTCGGCGGTTTCTGGCTTCGTATTTGTGGCGGGCGTTATGTTTTCATCCGCGACTGATACGAGTGTGTCGCAAGTTCTATTTGCTTGGGCGGGTGTTCCTGCTATTCCTAATACTGTGGTGTTTTTAGCATTGCTCGGTTTTGCTAACGCTTTAGTTTGGCCAGCTATTTGGCCTCTTGCGTTGGAAGGCTTGGGTAAATTCACGAGTACTGGTTCTGCACTCTTAATTATGGGAATTGCTGGTGGTGCCTTGTTACCACTTTTATACGGCCACTTTGCACATGCTAGCGGCAATAGCCAAATCTCCTATTGGGTTATGTTGCCCTGCTATGCATTTATTTTATTCTACGCGCTTAAGGGACATAAGCTAAGAAGTTGGAAGTAATATACGTTCGGTCAATATTGAAAAATAAAAAATTAAACTAATAACGAGGTCGTCATGGTTAAGCAACGTTTTCCCGCGCTAGATATTATGCGCGGCCTCACCTTAGCGCTAATGATTTTGGTAAATACACCAGGATCATGGAATTATGTTTACGCTCCACTCTTGCATGCCGACTGGCATGGATTTACGCCCACCGATTTTATTTTCCCGTTCTTTTTATTCATGGTGGGTGCTGCCTTATTTTTCTCCCAGCGCTCGCTGATGCAGCCGCAGGTTACTGCGGGTGATCGCCACAAAAAAATTATCAAACGCGCGGTGCTTTTGTTTGCGATAGGTTTGTTCCTGAATATATTCCCGTTTGTTAAACCGCTGGATGAAATTCGTATTCTCGGGGTTTTGCAGCGTATCGCTTTGGCTTATATGTTTGCAGCATTTATTGTGTTGTACTCGGGTGCCAAGTTGCGTTGGTTGATTTGTGCTGTGTTGCTCTTGGGCTATTGGGCACTATTGCAAATCAGTGATCAGCCTTATTCGCTTGAAGGTTCTGTGGTTCGCCAATTCGACCTAGCTGTGTTGGGCGCAAGCCACTTGTGGCATGGGAAGGGCATAGCCTTTGACCCTGAAGGTTTGCTGAGTACGTTGCCGTCTATTGTGAACGTTTTGTTGGGTTTTGAAGTTGCTCGTATTTTATCGACAGGCGGTTCAGGTGCGCTAAAGAAATTGGCTGTACTCGGGGTGTCGCTAATTGTAACTGCATTAGTTTGGAATACATATTTCCCTATCAATAAATCACTCTGGACCAGCCCATTTGTGTTAATTACTTCTGGCGCGGGTATAGTTGTGCTCTTGTCGCTCGTAGCATTAGAAAAAACACCGGTAAAATGGGCATTGGGATTCTTCACGCCCTTCGGTAAAAATCCACTGTTTATTTATGCGCTCTCCTTTATGTGGGAGACGCTTATGTACACCTTAAAAATTGGCGATCAAACTTATTACGACTTTTTCTATCAACAGTTGTGCCGTTTTTTGGATGTTTATAATGCTTCTCTACTATTTGCGCTCATCCACGTTTTTCTGTTCTGGTGTGTAGCCAAATTCATGGATAAGAAAAACATTACCATCTCGCTCTAATTAGAAACACCAATAAAAAATCCTTTAGCTACCTTCTTGCTGATTGATATGTTTCAATAAGCAAAAGGATACCTAAAGGATTTTTTTATGTCTTATGCTGCAATCATACTAGGCTTATGCCAGTTTCTCTTTATGTCTGCCATTGCTGTTGGCATAGCCTTCAATGCGCTGGTGGGCAAGGCATTAGCTCCTTCACCAGCCCTAGCAACATTTCCATTGTTCTTTATGATGGGCAGCACCGCAGTCTTAACCCTTTCCATGCCGAGAATTTTAGCTGCAGCCGGTTATCGTAAAACGTTTATTGCCGGAGCGATTATGGGCGTAATGGGTGGCTTGCTTGCAGTATTGGCAAATCTCCATCACTCATTTGTTTTATTCTGTTTGGCGGGGCTATTGATGGGACTCTATCAAGCCTCTGCAATGTATTATCGCTTTGCAGCGGCAGATGCAGTTTCTGCTGAACATAAAAGCGCTGCAATTGCTTGGGTGCTAAATGGTGGAATATTAGCGGCGCTTATGGGGCCGTTAATTGGTAGTCACAGTTTGCATTTTTTCAGCGTAGATTATGTTGGGTCTTATTCGGCAACGGCATTGCTTGCGTTTATTGCATTGCCACTTTTATTGTTTGTGCCTTTACCATCGCGTAACGCTGCGGTGAGCTTGCCTAAGTTTTCATTTAGGGTCATAAATTTCAACGCCTTTAGTGCCATGTTATTTTGTACGAGTGGCTACGCCATGATGGGCATGGTGATGTTGGCAAGTCCTTTGGCTATGTCAGGTTGCGGCTATCATCCGCAAGACGCTGCCAGCGTTATTCAGTGGCATTTGTTAGGAATGTTCGCCCCTTCGCTTGTAACAGGAAAATTAATTGGTCGTTTTGGTGCTCAACGAATTGCGTTAACCGGCGTTGTTGTTTTATTGCTCGGTTGCGCTGTGGCCTTATTTGGAACTCATTTAACGATATTTCATTTGTCGTTGCTAATTGTGGGTGTCGGCTGGAACTTTATGTATATGGGCGGCAGTACTTCGCTGACGCAAATTGCTGATATAGGTTTGCGCAGCCGACTGCAATCTATCAATGAGTTTGTTACCTTTGCGTGCATCACCATTATCTCTGGCTTAACCGGTTGGCTTTATGAGAGCCTAGGTTGGCAAGTGATTCTGTATATTGCAGTAACTTTATTGTTGGCGGTTATTGCCAGTATTTTAATTGGACAATACCGCCAATCGATTTCTGCGGGAAACATAAGTTAGTCGATTGCAATTAAGGTGTTGGCTGTTAAGCGTCCTAATCTTGGGTTATCGCTTAAACCCGCGGTGGTTTGAATATTTCCAGAGTGCAAAATATTGCTGCGGTAAAAAATCGCGCGGTTAAATTTCGCATCAATACTGGCGGTACGGGCAAATAGTTCTGTATCTCCATTAATATAATCAAAGGCTGTTCTATTACTCTGCATAACTTCGCTTTTAAGCAGCGGGGCATATTCCTGAATCCGTTGTGCATCCATAGTTTCAAAGCCGGTTTTGCGATGGCGATAGAAAGACGTTCCCCCAAATTTTGAATCGCACAAGTAATGCACGCCGGCAATTTGATTGGGTAAATAGCTATCAAAATGTGGAACACTTTGAATGGGGCGTAAATCTTTAGCGGTATTGGTTGTGAGCGATAAAACGCTGGAAAGCAATTTAATATTTACGGTCAACTTTGAGCTAAATACCGTCCACATAGCTTCCATTAAATGTCGATAAATGTTTTCGGCGTAAACCGGCGCAAGCGGCTTTCTAATACCGGGATAAAAATCTTTGGCGTCTTTTTGAAATGGATGACCAGCCTCTGCGTATTGGATTAAGGTTTCGGGCACTTTTAGCAGGTCATCAACAATAATGACTGGCTCTTGTTCTTGGCCAACATAAATAATCTCAACCGTTAAATCCGGGTTAATGGAAAAGTCGTAATGAGGTTCGCTGGCAACATAATTAATCGTTGGAGAAGCAACGTTTGGGCTAGTTGAAGATTGCATAATTAATTTCCAGCGAGGCTTTTGTTTTTCTTGTCGATTAATCCATAGATGTGCCCAAGTGATGTGATTATGGTGTAAATCGGGCGTAAATAGCCTTGCGCGTGCAGGCTGTTGATAGCATCTGGATGTAGGTTGTTTAAATTATCCTCATTAATGGTGTATATGCCGTCCACACGTGTAGATTCACCATTTTCAAACGTGATTTCCAATTGCATAGGCTGTAATAATTTCAAAGTGGCGACGGTATTAATAAATGCTTGAGTCGCCGCTTCTCCGTTGATCAACTCAGCCAAAATAGATTTTATATTTTCCAGATAAAATGTTTCTTTGCCGGTTGAGTCAAATATAGGCTCGCCTTGTTCTGCACCTATGCTTTGGTGCCCGGTATCAATGCAAATAACAAATTCATTTTCGTTTGATTCTGAATTGCCCAAAAAAAACGGTTGACGTCTGATTTGTAATGGTAGGTACAGCGCATTCCATTGGTTATGCTGAACAAATAAATTTTCACCGTCTTGAAACCCAAATAGCGCTACGCACGTAAATTTTCCCGTATCTTTATTTTTGGCAAATCCAATAGGAAATTGAACAGCGAGTTTTAAAAACTCGCTGAGCACTACAGGAACCATATTTAAATGGCCACCTTGTGCTTCTGCAAGCTGAGTATTTACGCGAATGCTTTGATGAATACTATGGTCAAGTGCAACTAAATTGGACATACAATACCTTATATTTTCGGGGGCTTATTCTTTATTAGACTGCGGCAAAACCATATTCGTGAATTTTATTAATAAGCTCACGATTAGTCGGCAACATACTTAGTGCCTTTTTTGTAGCCATAGCATTTTGTGTGATTTGCTCCGCGGCTAAGCGCTGCTCTAAGTGTGTATGGGCAAGTAAATTGAAATCCATTTTAAACCCCATGCCGTACAACACATATTGATAACTGGCGGCGGGAAACACTTCGTTGTTGCTGGTGAAATCGTGATTGTTTGGCGATCTATAGCGCCAAAGTTGCATAAGTTCTTTTAAACTATCAGGAATAGTGTCCGGGTTGCGATTATCTGACCAAAATGCATTATCGGAGCGTTTGCTTAAAATGTAATGCAGCTTTAAAAAATCAATAATACGATCCCAACGATACAGAAAGGTTTCGTTAAAGCGTTTGGCGGTAATATCCATAACCTCTCTACATGCTGGCAATTGCTCCGCAATCATTTCTGCTGAGAGTTCTATTAATACAATCGCAGATGCTTCGAGCGGCTCTAAAAATCCCGCCGCTAAGCCTACGGCAACACAATTGTTTTTCCAAAATAATTTACGGTGGCCAGATTGAATGGGAATTTTACGCGGCGATAAATCTTTTGCTGCGGGGCCAATATAATCGCGTAAAACTTGCTCGGCTTGATCGTGACTGGTGTGCTTGCTTGAGTAAACATAACCGGTGCCGCGTCTATGCACTAAACCTATATCCCAAATCCACCCAGCGGCTTGACCGGTTGAAATTGTGTGAGAGGCAATAGGCGAGTCTTCGTGTTCGTAGGGAACTTGTGCCGCTATGGCCGTATCAATAAAAAGTACATCACTTCTATCGATAAAAGGAGCTTGGAAATGTTTGCCTAATAACAGCGATGAAAAGCCCGTGCAATCTACAAATAAATCACCTGCAATTTCACCTTGCTGCTCAGTCGTTACAGATTTTATATCACGATTCTCAGCGGAGTTAACACTAATAACATTGCCTAAAATATGCGTTACGCCAAGTTTTTCTACACAATGTTTTTTTAGGAATTCTGCAAATTTTCCCGCATCAAGATGATAGGCATAGTTTGCGATTGACGCATATTCAGCAGTGGTAATAAGTTTGGGAGCCAAACCTTTTTCACATACTTGCTCTTGGAAACAGACAGCATCTGAAAATGATTGGTGGCTAAATTCTTTTTGCCAATAGGGCGGTAAATCAACTTTATTAAACCCTTGCGGCAACATTAATGGATGATAATAAAAATCGTTGGGTGTGCCGTCTACCCATTTTGCGAATTTAGCACCTTGTTTAAAGGTTGCATCGCATTCGCGCATAAAATCCGTTTCAGAGATCCCCATTTTCATTAATGTGCTGCGCATGGTTGGCCATGTGCCTTCGCCTACGCCAATAATACTAATATTGGGTGATTCTATGAGTGTAACTTTTATTCCTGAGGTTGAATTAGATTTATGTTTGGCTGCAATACGACCGGCCGTAAGCCAGCCAGCGGTACCGCCACCCACAATCACAACTGATTTAATTGCTGTGCTCATAGTTTCTCCATTGCGTAACTTTATTATTGTGCTGCGATTTAAATTATTAAATCATTCTTTCATAACGAAAAACGGGTTGCCAGAATTTCTGGCAACCCAAAGTGAGGAGCGCTACATGAAATTAGAACTTAGCTTGTATGCCGAGCGAAATTCTACGCCCTGCATCTTCAGCTAACAAAAATTGGTTTGTGTAACGGCCATATTTGGTAACCACTTCAGATGTTAAGTTAGTGGCTTCAAACAACACCGAAACGTTTTCGCTAATCGCATAGCTGCCGCTCATGTCCCACTGACCGTAAGCTGCTACGTTAACGACACCATCACCGTTGGTTTGCGTCATAGATTGTAAAAACTTGTCACGCCAGTTGTAGGCAATACGCAATTGGTATGGGCCTTTTTCATAGAAGCCAACCAAGTTTGCGGAGTTACTAATACCGGTCACTGCAAATTTCTGCGTAATGTCACCTGCTTTTAATGGTGCATCGCTGTGTACTAAAGTACCGTTCACAATTACCCCAAAACCGCTTTCGCCAAAGGTATGTTGCAACGCAACTTCAAGACCATCCACGATGGCTTCTTCACCGTTGCTAGGCAGAGTTACCGTAAATTCTGCAACCTTGTCGTTAGCATCGGGGGCATCGGGATTGCTACCTGAGCTTGGGTCTGTAAGCAAACTTCCTGAGCTGGTAACGAATGTTTGCTTTTTGGTTCCAGTGGTGATGAAGTTAGTTACATCCTTCCAGAAGAGACCAGCAGACACGTAACTCGCATCGCCGTAATACCATTCCAATGACAAATCCAAATTGTCAGAGAGGAAAGGTTTTAACGCCGGGTTACCAGATGTTGCAGTTAATGTACCCGGACGAGTTGTAACGATATTTGTTGCGGGTGTCATGCTGTTCAGCGGCGCACGAGTGAGTGAACGCGATGCTGCAAGGCGAGCAATTAAATCATCCTTAATACTTAAATTCAGACTCATGTTTGGCAACAGGGCCTTGTAGGACGCGTCAGTATTGATTGGTGATGCTGCGCCGTAGACAGTGCTCATTTCGGTTTTGTCGAGAATAGTGAGTTTCTCTGGAGCACCTTGTGTACCCACCACTGTTACGTCGGTACTTTCAAGGCGAGCTCCCGTAGTAGCTTTTAACGGCATGTCTGCGAGTGATGCGGCAAAATCAAATTCAAAATAAGCAGAGGTTGTTTTCTCTTCTACTGAATAGGAAATATCTGAACGTTTCGCATCAAAACTTACACCGCTTTTGCTTTCAAGATAAGCAAATTCTTTTTCGCCATCGTGACGCAACCATTTGGTCGGTGTTCTGCCGTGGCCGCTAACTTTACTTAAGAAATCACTGCCCGCATCAAACACAGTTAAGAAATTGTCAGGAACATCGGGTGAATCCGGATAACCGCAATAGGTGCAATGCACGCCACCAATTTCGTTGGTCCAATAGGTTAAGGCTTTGGTTTCATCAGATGACATCAAACCGAATTTTGCATCCACTAAGCCTGAATCAGAACCTTCTTTCCAAATACCATCCATTTTAAATTGGTTGATATCATCTTCCACTTCCCAACCGCGACGCAACATTACGTGTGCGCGACCGTTAGCTGGATCAAGATAGTTGGAAACATTGTGCAGAGTGCCGTCGTAATTCAAACCCGTTGCTGCATCTTCAAATTGGCTTACCCACGGCAAAATTTTATCGTCAGATTGGAAGCGCACACGGTTTTTGTAACCAATTAATGAAAGTTGATTGCCGCCACCGTTGTTGGCATCGCGTGTTGCTTTGGATTTTGCTGCGTCAAACTTAATGTTGAGCTTATCGGTAACATCCCAATCTGCTTGCAAACCGTAAGATTTGGTGTTGGTTAAACGGTCGAATTTTTTCGCGTGGAAGTCAGTTGCCAAACCAGTTTCTTGGTACAAATCAATAATCGTACCGTTTGCATCTGTTTTCGCATTTTCAACGTTAGGTGCAGTGAACCAGTGACCGTATGACGTTGCATCTGTTTTAATATCAAAATCAGAGAAAAGTGCGTCAGCCGTTACGGTTAAATTGTCTTGCGGTTTGTATTGCAACACTAAATTAGTGTTAGTACGTGTACGATCTTCAAAAGTTACTTTGGTGTCGTAGTTACGTGGAGAGAATACGTTGCCCGCAAAACCGGCACCACCATTTAGCTCTGCTTTTGGTATGCCCGCATTTTCTAACCAGCCATCAGTTTGTGCTTGGTTTAAACGCGTGTGCGCTTCTTTGTGCGAAACCGCAAGCAATGCTCCGAATTTTCCATCATTAAAAGTATCGCTAATTAATGCAGAATATTCTGGTGTAGTATCGCCACTGTTGTTGTCATTCAATGCCTTAATAGAACCGGCAATTTTTAAACCATCCCATGCGAGTGGGCGTGCCGTTGTAATGTTTACGGTTGCACCAATACCACCGGATTGTTGTGCTGCAGTTGCGGTTTTAAACACGCTAATGCTGTTAACCATATCGGCAGAAATAGTGTCAAAACTAAATGCACGCGTATCGTTTTCAGAAGCCATTTGGCGACCGTTAACTAACACAGTGTTAAAGTCCGGGCCGAAGCCGCGCACTGTAATCAATTGACCTTCACCACCCGCGCGGTCAATAGATACACCAGTAATACGTTGCAAAGATTCTGCAAGGTTTTGATCTGGAAATTTGCCGATATCTTCCGAAGAAATCGCGTCTACTACGCCGTTGCCATCGCGTTTAATATCTTGCGAACGCATCAAACTTCCGCGAATACCTTGAATGATTACTTCATCAACATCGTTGCCAGATGATTCCTGTGCTGTGGTGTATTGAGCTGCTGACATGGCTGCCGTAATAGCAAAAATGGCGCTCGATAGTTTTCGTTTTTGATACATCTTCAGTAATTCCCCTAAAAATTTATTGTTAATAATGGGAGGAGCGTGGATCAACGTGCCAGATTTTTGGTAATGCAATAACACGTTAGTACTAAGACGAAGAGGGATTGGAAATCCGCCCCTTTTGGAGAAAATATTTTTTATGTGGGATAAGTAGATGATGCTTTTTGAAGAGTGAAGAGTGAAGAGTGAAGAGTGAAGAGTGAAGAGTGAAGAGTGAAGAGTGAAGAGTGAAGAGGGCTATTATTTAATAGGGAGTCGTCATCCTCGCGTAGCGGGGATCCAGCTTTTAGCAGACGAAAATCAAAAGCTGGATTACTCGCTTCACTCACCCTTTGGGCCAACCTGTAGTTGTTCAAGCACTTTGTGCTTAGTCCCGCTACGCGAGGATGACGATTCCCTACTTAATTAACGGGGTAGGGAATCGGAATGGAGGAAAAAATTATTTACCGCTGTGACTAGCCTTATCCACATCCCCACGCGACATAATAACAATATTATTTTGCGCATCACGTTGTAGTACAACAGGTAACGAAGTGGATAGCATATCGGTCAATGCGTCCATTTGATTGGTGCTTACTGCCGCGGTGACTTTTAAATCCGCCAGATTTTTTGAACCCAAGCTAATTGAATTATTAAAATAGCGGTTTGCATCGGCAACAACATCGGCAAGGCTTGCGCGTAAATAAATTAAGCGGCCGTTGCGCCAGGATTCCAGTTCAGAAACAGAAATAGGATTTACCGCTTCAAACTTTCCTGCATTTAAGCGCGTAACCTGTTGGCCTGCAGTGAGCACAACGGGCGCTTGATTGGTTGATTTGGTTGCGCCAGATACATTCACAATACCTTCTAAAACAGCAACGCGAGTGCGATCTGAGCCTTTGCGTACATCAAACTGCGTACCGACTACACGCACTTTTGTTTCACCGGCATCTACCCAAAATGGGCGCTGTGGATTTTTCGCAACTTTAAAAAACGCTTGGCCGTTTACCAAAATAATATGGCGTTCTTTTTTTGTCGCCCAAGCTTTTAATTCAGATTTTGCGCCCAGTGTTATTTCACTTCCGTCTTCAAGCGTAAATGTTTTTACTTCGCCTGTGGTGGTAGCAAATTCTTGTGTGACAATTTTTTCAGGTTGGAAACCAATAGCAACAATAACCAAAAGGGCGACTGATGCCAATGCAACGCCGAATTGTGATTTTGGATTCAGCGCGTGCAAGCCAGAAAAAATGCCGCGCAACCCTCGGCTCACTGATTCAAGCGGTGAAGGCTTTACTGAACGCTTAAGCGCGGCTAGCTCTTTGGTATTTTTTAGGTTGCCCAAATCTTGCCAAATCATTTTATATTGATCATAAGCATTTTGATGCGCGTTATTTGCGTGCAACCATTCTTGCAATTGTTGCTGCTCTAATTCACTCACGGAACCCGACTGCATTAACGTAAACCATTCTCTGGCTTCGTTATTAATGCGTTCCAACTGATCTGCTTGCATAATAAAGTTTCGCAACCTCAACTCTGGGCTTGTAATGCTTTGTGGCAATCTGCCAAGGCATTGGAAATATGTTTACGTACGACGGTTTCTGATAAGCCAACCTGGCGTGCAATTTCTGCGTAAGATAATCCATCAAAGCGGCTCATCATCAGTAATTGCCGGCGTTTTTGCGGCATACCCCAGAGTGCGCGTGAAATAATCCCTAATCGCTGTTTGCCCTCAACTTCGCGTTCGGGGCCAACAGCTTCAACAATTTCGGCATCGTTATCCACCACCGATTGCGTGTAGCGATTTTGCACTTGGTTGTGCCGCTTCAAATCAATCGCAATGTTGTAGCTAGTGGTGTACAAAAATGCACGCGGATTTTCGACCGAGAGCGGTGATTCCATTCCAACAAAACGCGCAAACGCTGACTGCACAATGTCTTCAGCCTCACTGGATTTCACCCCACATTTATTCACAATGTAGCGGCACAGTTCTTCGCGATGTTGAAGGTAGATATCACGCACATAATCTTCTTTATTATTTGTGCTCACAATATCTGTCCGAAGGTTTTGTAACGGGCGCATAGGTTGACTAGCGCTCAATAACAGCAGAGCCGGTACGGAACCGCTCTGGTGTGGTGTTCGATTGTAGTAAAGCATAGCGTGAATTCATGTTAACGCCTATTTAGCCGCCTGAGTGCTCGATATTTATTGTCGTTATTCGGGAGTTTTTAGGGGCTGATTTAGTGTTATTAAGGCCGCACAAAAAACTATCCACTGACTAAGACGTATGACCCTCCCCAATCCGCTCCCCCCGCTTAAATTATTTTTATGTAAACGGTTTCGAATCTTGTTTGCGACCCAAGTCAAAGTCTCACGGGGTCTCGCTTTCGACAGGGTGATGATTTTCCGATATAAATAGCGACCTTTTTACCGAACAAGCCGTTCACCTGCCTATGAAGAATGCGTGTGCCTGCACATTGTTTAAGCATTTCATCCTGCTCGCCTTGAGCTTGGGGAGCAGTTGCGTCGCCGAATTGGCTTATGGTCGAAATGTATCTGAGCCTGCAATTCAGTTCGATATTCCCGCACAGCCGCTGGATTCTGCGCTCTTAAGTGTATCGGCACAGGCGAATGTTGATGTTCTGGTTCCCTCCGCGCTTGTAACAACGCTTAAGTCGCCAGCCATTAAAGGTGAAATGAGTTTGGCGCAGGCTTTGGAGAAATTGCTCGCCGGTACATCGCTCATGTATAAAATTGGCGAACAACAACGCGTCACTATTACCGCCAGCAAAAAGCCGCAACCCAAGCTCGTTAACGAAGGCTCTAAACCGACAAAACCTATAGAAGAAGTCATAGTCACCGCGACCAAACGCGCGACTGATCTGCAAAAAACCCCCATTGCGGTCACCGCACTCAATCAGGCGAACTTGAATCAATACCAAGCCAAGGATATTCGCAACCTGACTGATGTAGTGCCGGGCTTGGAAATGACTAATACCGGTGAACAATCGGCGTTGCTGGTACAGCTGCGCGGTATAGGTCAAACCAATATCACGGAAATTGCCGACGGCCCTGTAGCCTTGCATATTGATGGTGTTTACTCGCCGCGTGCCCAAGGTGCTGCGACTTTATTGTACGATCTTGATCGCATAGAAGTTCTGCGTGGCCCACAGGGAACCCTGTTTGGCCGCAATGCCACGGCGGGCGGAATTAATATTCAAACGGAAAAACCAAGGCTCGATAATGTATCGGCAGATATGTCGTTAACCTTGGGTGACTATGCGCATAAAGCGCTCAAGGCAACTGTAAATTTTCCGGTGAATGATAGCTGGGCGCTGCGTCTAGCCGGCGCGGTTGATAAGCATGACGCCTACACCAAACTCATTCACGATTACGCTGGTCTTGGGCCGCAGTATCCCGCCACTGAAGCGGAATTAAATGCTTACCAAAAAGCACCGACCAATGCGCAGGGGCCAGACGCCGATGATCAACAAGCCGTGCGTCTTTCCAGTTTGTGGCAACCCAATGATAATTTTCGTTGGTTCGCCAGCCTTGAACACTATTTGGATAAGGGCACGAGCGTTACTGAGTTAGATCCAACCTTGGTTGCTCGTGGCATGCGCGTAACTGTGTCAGATACGCCTTCTTTTATCGATTTAACCAACAATACGTTCCGCTCGCGCATGGATTACACCTTGCCCAATGAGCAAACGCTCAGTTACATCGCCGGTAGCGCCGTTATGCAGCGCCAGCAGGGCTTTGATCAGGACATGGGGCGCAGTGGCAATTATGAGCAGCGTCGCACCGACAGTTCTACCTTTCGTTTTCACTCGCACGAAGTGCAATTAATTAATAGCGACAAAGAACATTTGCGCTGGATTCTTGGAATATTTTCATCGCAAGAGCGTAACGATATTGTCTATGCAATTGACCAAGCCGATGACGACGGCCACGGTGATCCCACAAAAACCACGAGCTTTATTAGCGACCTTGGTGGCGCAGCCACAGCCATTTTTGTGCAGCCAGATCGACAAGTAGAATCTGCAGCCGTTTTCGCGCAAGCCACTTACGATCTCAATGATCGCAACAGATTCACCACCGGAATTCGCCACACGCAAGATACAAAATCAGACCATGGAGGGCGCAGTTTGAATTGTCGCGTGACGGGCATGGGGCCTTATCTAACTGCAGATTCAATTGGTCACGGTGCACCTAAGCCAGAGCAAATTTACGCGGACGCAGGAGCGCAAGCGGCCATTGATGCGGGCTTACCTTACGACAATGGAACTCATGTTGGCATTGGCAACCAAGCGTGTTGGACGCGGCAAGTTAACGATTACTCTGCAACCTGGAAAAACACCAGTGGTTTAGCGCGTTACGAATATGATTTTGGCGCAGACATAATGAGTTATGCATCGGTGGCAACCGGTTTTAAATCGGGCCATATTCAAGATCGCGGCAATGAAGCAAAACCAGAGCAAGTGATAAATTACGAGTTGGGTTTGAAATCAACCTTGCTCGATGGAAATTTGCGCGTAAATACTGCGCTCTATCAAGCCGATTACACCAATCTACAATTTTCGGATCGCGATTTATTTGATACCAACGGCGATGGCGTAGTGGATCGTGTTACCAGCACTGTAGTGCGCAATGCGGCAGCGGCAACGGTGCGCGGTTTGGAAATGGAAATTGATTGGGCGATGACTGCGCAGGATTATATTCATCTCGCTTCCGCATTAATGAATGCACGCTTCAATAATTTTCAAACGCCAGATACGTTGTTCGGCAATTTATTTAATCCTTACGTTGACACCCCTGATGCGCGTGCCTCAAAAATAGTTAACCTTTCTGGCAACTCACCTGTACGAGCACCCGATTGGAAGTTCTCGTTGGTATACAAACACGATTTTGAGTTGGCCGATGGTGTTATTTCACTGCAAACAAAATCGACTTTTTCTGATAAATATTTTTTGGATATTTATAACCGCAGAGATTTAGCGGCAGGTGTTTTTAAAAGCGCGCCCAATGGTGCGAAAAATCTTGCGGCACAAAAAGCTTATAGCGCTTATGACGTCAGCCTGCGTTATGAGTCCAATACTAATAATTGGGCCTTAGAAGGTTTTATTAAAAACCTTACTGATCAAAACATTAAAACCTCGTCAGGCACGTTTATTACGCCGGGTGGATTTGATGCGATTTTCCTGCCGCCGCGCACAATGGGCGTAACACTGAGTTACCAGTTGAAATAGCCGCTGTAGAAAAGGGCAGGGTGCTGAGGGTGTTATATTATTTGCTAAGCTGTAGTGAAGTGCGGGCAAATAACATTGCGGCGCTCGAATTCTAAGTACTTTGTCTGTTGATTGAATGCTCTATATGATGAAGCCTCAAGCAAATGAGCGTGCAGATATATGAAAGAGATCGGTGAAAAAAAAGCAGTCTTAAAAATGGCAGATCTTGCCAAAATGGCTGGAGTATCCAAATCCACCGTATCGCGTGCATTACAAAATAGCGAGCTGATTAATATTGAAACTCGCGAGATGATTCAACGGCTCGCCAAATTACATAACTATCGCCTTAATACTCAAGCAAGGAACTTTCGTTTAAAAGAATCCTTAACTATAGCGGTGCTTATTCCCTCTGCTGAAAATGCAAAATGGCAAATTTCAGATTCATTCTTTATCGAATTATTAGGCGCAATTTCGGTTAGTTTGATGGAGCGCGGGCACGATATGTTGCTGTCCGGGCTCAATCTTCATCAAGAGGACTTGAGCGGTATGGGGCCAAGCAAGATCAACTGTGATGGGATTATTGTAATAGGTCAGGCAGATATTCATGAGCGCTTAAACCTAATGGCGCAAACCTATGACTCCATGGTGGTGTGGGGGGCTCAATTAGACGGCCAGCGTTACTGCACCGTGGGCGGCGACAATCTGTTGGGTGGCCGTTTAGCAACCCAGCACCTCATTGAGCAGGGCTTCAAACGCATTGCCATTATTGGCGACCATCACACTCCCGAGGCGTTGTTGCGCTATCAGGGATACGAACAGGCATTAGCTGAAGCAGGCTTAGAAATAGACCCCGCGCTCCTTATTGTGACCGACGGGCAGCGCGATGCCGGCTATCAAGCAACTCTGCGCCTGCTCTCCAGTGGTGTGCCCTTCGATGCTATATTCGCGTTAAGCGATGCCATTGCCATGAAAGCGATCAATGCGTTGGATGCTCACGGCCTTTCAGTGCCTGAAAATGTCGCTGTAGTGGGTTATGACGATATTTCCCTCACCCGTTACTACACGCCTTCAATTACCACGGTACATCAAGACCGCGAGCTTGGTGGGAGACTACTCGTCGAAAAGCTGTTGAATATCATTGATGGTCAAGCTGCAACATCGAGTGTCCTGCCAACTAATCTTGTTGTTCGAAACAGTTCCATTCGACACTAAAGCCCAAATTCATGTCTTATTTCATCTTCTTTTAAAAGCCATAGTTTTTATGTGGATATATATTGTTGACATATTGGCTGAATGAACTTCACTTAAGTCATTAGAGCAGTATTCAAAAATATCCTTATAAAGCATAGGTTTAGCGCATTTATGAGCATTTAAGTGCCGCCTCTAAGGTTTTCAATACCCCCTCGATCATTGAAATGGACAAGTTCGCTATGATTAATTTGGACACTATTTATTCAACATCCACTTGCAAATAAAAGTCTAAGTGCTATTGTTTTAATTAAATCACAGTGATTTAATTAATTGGGGTGGCGTAATTGTGGTTTTGAGGGTTTGCCTCCTTGCTTGGTTGAGCTGGGATAATAAGCTAAAAAATTGCAACCGGTTGCACTATTGTGATTGAGTCGTTGTAAAAATATTAGAGTTTAAAAACACACGAGATCGGAGAGAGTTATGAGCCAAACAACATTATTTAAACCAGCCGTTTTGTCTATGGCGATTGCGTCTGTAATCTGCTCGAACCTTGCTATCGCCGAGGAGTCCACCGACGAAGCAACAGAAATAACCATTACAGGTATTCGCGCCAGCTTGATGCGCGCTCAAGCGCTCAAAATGGAAAGTACCTCTATCGTTGAAGCCATATCAGCAGAAGACATAGGTAAGTTGCCTGATTCCAGTATTGCTGAATCACTTTCCCGTTTACCAGGTCTGGCCGGCGAGCGCGTTGGTGGCCGCGTAAGCGGTATTTCGGTGCGCGGCTTCAAAGAGGACTTTGTGGGTACCACCATGAACGGCCGTGAGTTGCTTGGTATCGGCGATAACCGTGGCGTTGAATACGATCTTTACCCCTCTGAGATTATGGCTGGTGCGGTAATCAACAAAACGGCTGAAGCCAAGCTGACCACTACCGGTATAGGCGGTACTGTAGATTTACGCACCGCTCGCCCGTTGGATGTTGCGCCCAGCGTAACCATTAATGGTTCTTATGAAATGAATCAGCAGGGCTCAGACAACCCAGATTTTGACAGCACGGGTCATCGTTACGCACTGGGCTTCTCACACAAATATGCCGATGACACCATTGGTGTTGCCTTGGCTTACGCCTCGACCAAGTCGCCTACTAATCAGCGCCAATACAGTGTATGGGGCTATAACAAGGACGCTGCTACTCAACGCTATACACCGAGCGGTCTGAATATCATGGATATTTCATCGGTGTTGGAGCGTGATACCTATTCAGCCGTAGTGCAATTCCGTCCGAACGACAATTTAGATATTACCCTCGACGGCCTTGATATTGATTACCGTGATTATGGTGTAATTCGTGGGTTTATCGAGCCATTCTCTGTTGGTTCATTGAAAGCGGGCAGTGGTCAATTTGATGCAACGGGCACACAAGTGAATGCCAACCCCGTGCTGCGTACCGACCCTAAAGATATTCACGGCACCCTGAAAACCTTTGGCGGAAACGTCAAATACAAATTTAACGATACGTGGTCCACCAGTCTCGATGTAGCTCATAGTGAGTCAACCAAAGACGATACCCGTGGTGAAAGTTACGCCGGCCTTGGTCGTTCAGGTTCTCTGACCAATGCTCAATTAGGTTCTCGTAACTTTACCATGAGCTCGAAAGGTGCCTATTTTACAGGCATTTCAGGCATGGATTTCTCGAATTGGAATGCGATTAAATTGACCGGCCCTCAAGGCTGGGGTGGCTCCTTGGCGTCTTTAGCAAGTACGTTCGCGTCTAATGTTCAGAAGGCAGCGGGTGGCGGTGTTTACGATTATCAAAATGCGCAAGACGGCTTCTTAAACGTTGGTCATTTTGATGAAACGCTTACCACTGTTAAGTACGAGGTGACTGCAAAACTCGACAACAGTTTTATCACGCAAGTGACAGCCGGCGTTTATCACAGCGATAGAGATAAAACCAAAGAAAATGACGGTTATTTTGCAACATCACCAACCTATCCCTATGGTAATGGTACCGGTGTTGTGGACGAAGTTGTGCCCACAAAATATCGCCATGGCTTAGCGGATTTGTCTTGGGCGGGTTTAGGCAAAGTTATCGCCTATGACGGATATGCACCTTACAAAGATGGTTACTATAAATTAACGCCCGCCATGAATTTGGAGCCAGATCGTTTGGGCGACTCTTATGAAATTAAAGAGAAAGTGACATCTTTCTACGTACAAGGTGATTTTGAAACTGAAGTACTTAGCAAAAAAGTGACGGGTAATTTGGGGGTGCAAGCGGTCGATACTGATCAGTCATCAACAGGTTATTTAGGTATCGTTAATCCACAATTTACTGTTGACCCTAACCCAATTTCTGGCAGCGCAAAATACACTAAAGTATTGCCAAGCCTTAACATTAATGCTGAATTGACTGACGGACAATTCGTGCGTTTCGGCGCGTCTAAAACCATCAGCCGCGCTCGTGTTGATCAAATGAAAGCATCTGGCTTTGTGAAGTATGACCAAAACATTGATTTAATGTTGTCAGAAAATATTGCCACCGATGGAACACCTTGGTCGAAATTCCAAGGCAATCCTAAGTTGAAACCACTCGAATCGAACAACTTAGATTTGTCTTATGAAAATTATTTTGCCGAAGATGGTTACGTATCAGTTTCTTACTTCTATAAAGACTTGGTTAACTGGACGCGTGAAAGTAAAACCGTAATTGATTTCACCAACGATGTAACCAATCAAGGGGCCAATTATTACATTCCATCGTTCCACAACAAAACGGTACAAACCTCTGGAACCTACGGCCCGCATGATGTGTTTTACAATGCTGGTACTGTGGTTGCACCATCGCAATTCAAAGGATATTTTTCAAGTTACGAAGATGGTTTGACTGGAACTGTTAAAGGTACTGAGGTCACCGCAAACGTTCCGTTAAATATTATTGCAGATGCGTTAAATGGCTTTGGTGTTGCAGCGTCTGCATCGTTTATAGATGCAAAACTGGAAGATGGTTCAAAAATTCCAGGTCAATCAGACCGCGTATATTCACTGACAGCTTACTACACCATCAGTGGTTTCGAAGTTCGTTTGGCTGGCACAAAACGCAGTGGCTTCACGTCTTATCAACGTGGCGGCAGTAACAAAATTGATACAGTTACCCGTGAAGGCGTACAGCTTTTGGATGCGCAAATCAGTTATGACTTCGCTGAATCAGGTATTAAAAGTTTGCACGGTTTGAGAGTATCTTTGCAGGGCACCAACCTTACCAATGTGGATGAGCAAGACATTGGCGATACTGGGTTGCCAAATGCAAGCCGCTCATTTGGCCCAACCTATATGTTGAACCTAAACTATAAGTTTTAAAGTGCTATAGTTAAATCAGCATGTGGAACCTCACAGAGCGATCTGTGAGGTTTTTTTACAATTGGGCATAGGTTTTTATCTCAACGGAATTGCAATGAATAATCCCATAAAAAAAATCGTGATAGCTGGTGGCGGTACGGCCGGTTGGATGACCGCAGCCTTACTTAAAAAAGTGTTACAGCACTCGGTAGATATTGAACTGGTTGAGTCTGAGGAAATTGGCATTATTGGGGTGGGTGAAGCGACCATCCCGCCGATTCAAACCTTCAATAGTTTTTTAGGTCTCAACGAGCCCGAATTTTTACGCGAATCAAAAGCGACCCTTAAACTCGCAATTCGTTTTGAGAATTGGAAAAAAATTGGCGAGCAGTATTACCACACATTCGGCGCCCCCGGTGCAAATTTGGGCTTTAGCCCATTTCAACATTATTGGTTGCGCGGATTACAAGAAGGTATCAACACCAGCCTGTGGGATTACGATTTAAATTATCTCTGCTGCGAAACGCAGGTGTTTAGCAAATTCGATACGCCAGACCCGCTTTATCAAGTTCCCTACGCGTATCATTTAGATTCTGGATTGTACGGCCGCTATTTGCGACGCTTGAGTGAAGCGGCCGGCGTAAAGCGTATTGAAGGTAAAATTGCGCACGTAAAGCTTGATTCAAGTTCAGGAAATGTTACCTCCTTAGTTATGCAAAGCGGCGCAGAAATAAGTGGTGATTTATTTGTCGATTGCACTGGCATGCGCGGCTTGTTGATTCAAGATGCGCTGCAAACAGGTTATGAAGATTGGAAACATTGGTTGCCTTGCGACCGAGCATTAGCTGTGCCTTCAGAGCGATTAGCACAGACCTTACCCTATACGCGCTCAATTGCACGCAGCGCAGGTTGGCAATGGCGAATTCCGTTAACGCATCGTAATGGGAACGGTTTGGTCTACAGCTCAACGCATATGAGCGACGATGAAGCGGCGAATATTCTGTTAAATAATTTGGAATCAAAACCATTAGCAGATCCCAAAGCTATAAAATTTAGAACTGGCCGTACTCAGCAACAATGGAATAAAAATGTTGTTGCTGTTGGCTTGTCGAGTGGATTTTTAGAACCCTTGGAATCGACCAGTATTCATCTTATTCAATCGGCCGTGGTGCGGTTGCTGAAATTATTTCCGCATCAAAGTATTACGCAAACACAAATCGATGCCTATAACCAAGAATCAAAAATAGAATATGAAACTGTGCGCGATTTTATTATTTTGCACTACTACCTAAACGAACGCGATGACACAGAGTTTTGGCGCGAGCTCCAATACATGGATGTTCCCGAAAGACTCAGTAACAAAATACAACTGTTCAGAGAAACCGGCAGCATTTTTAGCGATCACTTGGATATTTTCCACGATTCATCTTGGCTGCAAGTAATGATTGGTCAAGGCATTATGCCACAGGATTATCACCCTTCCGCCAAAGTCCCTTCGCTTGATCAGCTGCGCGCTACGCTCAGCCAAATTGCCGCCGCCAAGCGCAGACCGCTCAGTCAGCTATTAAAACATGATGATTTTTTGCAGCAATACGCGGGGGCTTCGCGTGGCTAAACCTATGCATATTGTTATTCTTGGTGGTGGAACCGCGGGTTGGATGGCGGCGAATTTATTTGCGAAACACTGGGCACCTGACCAAGTGCGAATTAGCTTAATTGAATCACCAGCGATTGGCATTATCGGTGTAGGTGAAGGTTCAACACCTTCGCTTAAACATTTTTTTGAAAAATTAGATATTGCTGAAACAGAATGGATGCCGCGCTGCAATGCAACCTATAAATTAAATATTCGCTTCTCGGGTTGGAGCCCAGCCTCTGGAGTAAACAGTTATTCACATCCTTTTTTTTCTCAGCTCGATAGTTTCACGCAAGATGCATTTTTTGTGAATTGCCATACTCGCCGCTTAGGTTTAGCCGTAAATACCACGCCAGAAGATTTTTTTATCAATGGTGTTTTAGCTCAGCAGCATAAATTGCCCATGCCCGCATCCAATTTTGTGTTTGATATGCAATATGGCTATCATTTTGATTCCCATTTGTTAGGTAGCTATTTGGCCGAGCGAGCGCAACAGCAGGGAGTGTTGTTGCGGCGAGAAACTATTGTAAATGTGCACCGCCAAGATATGGGTGACATAGCGGCTTTGCAGACGGAGAGCGGAGAAATAATTGCGGGCGATTTCTTTGTTGATTGCTCTGGTTTTGCATCAGTTCTCATGCAAAACACTCTTGGCGTAAAATTTCAATCGTTTAAAGATAATTTATTTAATGATAGCGCCGTGGTAATGCCTACACCCATTGCGAAAAAAATTCCGCTAGAAACGCATGCACAAGCATTGAGTGCGGGTTGGTGTTGGAAGATTCCCTTAACGAATCGTTTTGGTAACGGCTATGTGTATAGTTCAGACTTTATATCTCAAGAGCAAGCGGAGGCTGAGTTTCGCGCACATGTGGGTGCGCGCGATACCGATGAATGCCGACATTTAAAGATGCGCGTTGGTCAGCTAGAAAGTCATTGGAGTCACAACTGTTTAGGTTTGGGCTTGTCTCAAGGATTTATTGAGCCGCTCGAAGCAACTGCTTTGCATCTCGTACAAACCGCTATTGAATCATTTATAGATTATTTCACGCAGGGAAATTTTACCGTGCAGGAACGCAATCGCTTTAACAAGGATATTCATGAACGTTTTACGCGTGTGCGCGATTACATAGTGGCGCACTATAAACTGAATACTCGCAATGATAGCGATTATTGGCGTGCAAACCGCGACAATATGAATCTCTCTGATTCGCTATTACACATTCTAGATACTTGGTATAGGTGCGGCGACCTTGCTGCAGAAATTCATCGCCAGCAATTGTCATCGCATTTTGGTGTTGCTTCTTGGCATTGTTTGTTGGCGGGCTATGGTGCCTTTCCCGCGTGCGCGCCCAATCAGCCGGGTAAAGGCGATCACTACGTGGAGCAAAAAATTTCTCAAAAGTTACAGAGTTGGGCGCTCAATTTCCCTGCCGTTAACACCTAAGTCCTAAACTCCCAATAGGTATTAAGTTTTACAACGAAACAGCCGAGCACATTAAGGTGTTCGGCTGTTGGTGAGCCTGATTATTTTATTGAGATGCGATTGATAACAACCCCATAAGGCTCAAGGCTTAGCTTGGGTGACTCCATTTTCGCTAGAGTAGGGCTCGCTAAAATCACATCGCCAAATTGAGTTTTTGCGGGTAATCCGTTTAGATGTAATTCTTTGGCTTGCGCGCTGCAGTTCAATACAACAATTGCACCTTCACCCGTTGTTGCTACACGCGCGAAAGCGAAAACATCTTTATCTCCCGTGTCGATTGCGCGATATTCACCGCGATTAAATGCTGCGTCTGCTTTGCGTAATTTATTGAGCGCGAGATACCAGTGATAAATTGATTGTGGATCACGCTGCTGTTCGAGCACATTATATTTTGCCGTGATAGCTTGTACCGGCAACCAAGGTGTAGCTGTACTAAAACCTGCGGTTGCTGTTGGTTCCCATTGCATAGGCGAGCGCACGCGGTCGCGATCATCTGCACGCGGACGTTTAGAGCTTATTGCTGCAGCGGCAAGTTCTTGAGCTTTCATGTCGCCCATGCCGATTTCTTCGCCGTAATACATCAATGTTGTGCCCGGTTGCGCAAGGTTCAGTGCAGCGGTGAGTTTTGCAATTTGGTCATTGTGTTCGCCATCTCCAAATCCGGTCCATTGGCGAGTGTGGTCATGGCTACTGAAAAAGAAAACCGGAGTATTGCCTGCGCCTAAGGTTAAATTGGCTGCATCAAATTGCTTTTTGAATGCAGATGCATCCAGCTTGTTCATATCCCCAATTAAAAAATTCATGGGCAATTGAATTTCATCGTGATTTTTTCCATAAGCCGCTGCGAGGTTTTTAAGATCTGCGGTGACTGATTCTGCCAAGATGACGCGGTCATCGGGAAAGCTTGCTAAGAGACTGTGCAGTTCTTTTAAGGTGCTGTTCACTTCTGGAAGGCTGGAGTTGTAAGACTTCAAATGAACTGGCGGGCCACCATCGATGTTGGGGTCGTTGGGGTAAGTTTCGTCTTCAAACATGGTTGCTGTTGCATCCAAGCGAAAGCCAGCTGCGCCTCGTTTCAGCCAAAAACGGGCGACGTCAAACATGGCCTTGCGAACTTCAGGATTGCGCCAGTTTAGATCTGGTTGTTGTGCTAAAAAAATGTGGTAGTACCACTGGTTGGTAGCGGGGTCTAAGGTCCAGGTACTTCCACCAAAAATGGAACGCCAGTTGTTGGGTGGTGTGCCATCGGCATTACCATTGCGCCATACATACCAGTCGCGCTTGGGGTTGTCTTTAGATTTGCGTGATTCCTGAAACCAGGGGTGTTGGTCTGAAGAGTGATTCAAAACGAAATCAACCAAGATTCGTATGCCTCGTTTATTGGCCTCGCGGACAAGATTATCCCAGTCGGCAAGGGTGCCGTAATCCTTGGAAACATTGGTGTAGTCAGATACATCGTAACCAAAGTCCGCGTTGGGTGAGGGGTAGAAGGGCGTAATCCAAATAGCATCAATCCCTAGGCCTTTCAAATAATCTAGACGCTGACTAATGCCGTTTAAATCGCCAATACCATCGCCATTAGAGTCTTGGAAACTACGAATGTAAATCTCGTAAATTACGGCGTGCTGCCACCACTTTTCCTTTTCTGGAGCCTTGGTTGGGGCGGCTGCACAGAGTGGAAGGCTGATGGCGAGGGCGGCTAACAGTAACCATTGTGGAACTAGGCGGTTGAGCTTGTAGGCAGGAATTGCGTTAGACATAGAGCTTCGACCTTGCGGCAGCGCGCCGCACTAAAGGGTGATTTTCGCCTCTTTATTAAAGCACTGTGAATTAATAAATTCAATGGTCGAATTGCTAGGATGTAGATTTGGAGGTGGTAAGTGAGGGGAGCATAAAAAAGCCCACGCTTTTTACAGACGTGGGCAAACGCTAAGACTACTAGAGAACTACGGGTTAAACGCGGTGTTACAGTTCACTGCCATCGATCCAGCTGCGTAACTGTTGAAAATTTTCGTCAATTAAAATCATGCTTGCCTTGTAGCCAACTTTAATAGCGCCAAGATTTTTTTCGCCCATCATATCGGCGGGATATTGGCTTGCCATTTGGATCGCTTCATTCAAATCTATGCCGACTAGCTCTACAGTATTTTTTACTGCTGCGAGCATGTCTAAATCTGAACCAGCGAGCGTGCCAGTTGCAGTGGTGAGTTTTCCGTCTTTACACTGAATCAACTCGCCGCCAAGCATAAAATTTTTATTTACTGCGCCAACGCTTGGCATTGCATCAGTCACTAACACCATCTTGCCTGCTGCTTTGGCTTGGTGTGCAACTTTTAATGTGGCGGGGTGAACGTGGTAGCCGTCCACAATAATTCCACACCAGGAATTTTTATCTTCCAATATCGCGCCCACCATTCCTGGCTCGCGGCTGGTGAATGGCGTCATAGCATTAAATAAATGCGTGAAACTACTCACGCCCGCGGCGAGCGCTGTTTTGGTTTGCTCGTAATTTGCGGCACTGTGACCTGCCGCGACAATGACACCGGCGTCTGCTAAACGCTTAATCATGTCTGGTGTTGTTAATTCGGGTGCAATGGTGATTAATGTTTTGCCAACTTTTAACGACGTTAATAATTCAAACGCTGCTTCATCAATAATTTTAAATTTAGAAGCATCGTGTACACCTTTGCGTTCGGGATTTAAAAATGGGCCTTCCAAATGAATTCCCAACACGCCCGGTACTTTTTCTGCAATTGCTTGCCTAACGGCATCAATCGCTTTGGCGACAACACTTAAGTCATCGCTAATAAGTGTTGGATAAAAACCTGTAGTGCCGAATTTGCGGTGAGCTTCGCCCATAATGCGGATAGTTTCTACAGTTGGTGCATCATTTAATAATGCACCGCCGCCGCCATTGACTTGGGTATCAATCAAACCGGGAATTAACCGCTGGCCTTGTAAATCAATAGTGTTAGTTACGCCGGCCGGTAAATTATTACTTTCACACATCGCAATAATTTTTTCGCCAGAAATAATAACAGCGTGATTACTGAGCCATGCGTTGCCAGTAAATATCGAGCCGTTGACGAGCGCGGTAGTCATTAAACAGTCTCCGTAACCTTACGTAAGTGTGGTGGTTCATCGGGATTGTAACCGCGCGCAATGGATAATGCGTTAGCCATGCGATAAAAACTTTGTACAGCGAGTAATGGCGCAATGATTGAAGGAACATTGGTCACGATGGGCAAGCAATCGTCACCAGATACATTTTCACTTGCAATTAACATAGCTGCGTTGCGCGCACGGAAATCATGAATCAATGAATCCATGCCGCTAAATGCCTGGTCTTGTTGCGCGAACAAGAGCACTGGGAAATTTTCTTTTACGATGGCCATTGGGCCGTGTTTCACTTCAGCGGCGCTAAAAGCTTCCGCATGCAAACCGCAGGTTTCTTTTAGCTTCAATGCAGCTTCTTGTGCAGTTCCAAAGCCAACACCGCGACCAATCACAAATAAATTGGTGGCTGTTTTTAAGGTTTCTACCGCAGGAGACCAATCTTTTTCCCACGCTTGGGCAAGGGCAGCCGGTAAATTAGCGACTGCTTTTTTCAAATCGGCGTTATCACTCCATACAGATACCAAATGCAAAACGGCACCGAGCGTTGCCAAATAAGATTTGGTGGCGGCAACACTTTTTTCCGCACCGGCATGTAATGGAATAACAATATCGGCCATTTGTGCGAGTGGTGAATCTTCAACGTTTACAAACGCCAAGGTTAAAGCACCAGCAGATTTTGCTTGGCTAACACTGGCTAATAAATCCGGGCTTTTGCCTGATTGTGAAATGGCAACGTAGAGCATGCCGTTCAATTTTGGTTGCGCAAGATAAACAGAAGTAATTGAAGGTGCTGCAGATGCAGTCACTAAACCTAATTGGGTTTCAAACAAATATTTTGCGTAAGTTGCGGCGTGATCTGAACTGCCGCGGGCGCAAGTGACTATGGCAACGGGTGAGAAAGTTTTTAAGCGAGCAACCGCTTCTTCAACGCGGCTTTTGTTCAACACCTGTTGCTGCGCAATAACGCTGGAAGCAGAAGCCGCTTCTTGGAACATCAATGTTTGTTCTGGTTGTAGGTTAAGACTAGCTGACGACATGGATGCTCCACAGTGACTATATTGACTTGCTTTTACGATTTTGAGACAACGTTGTCATTGTGGACTGACTTCTTCAGCTTGTAAAGTGAATTACTCAATTTTTATAGATAACTTGGGAATAATGACAATTCACACTCACTAAAGCGTGGTGGATAGCCGAATGGCTAGCTTTTGCGGCTAGCCACTGGGCAGGTGGAGTCACGTACGATCAATTCAGGGTAGAAGCCTTCACTTTCCACACTCTTCTCACCGTTTTTCATCACTTCGATTAAGAGTGAAGTGGCGTGCTGGGCGATGGTGCGAATCGGCTGTTGGGCGGTTGTTAAGTTTGGCCAAGCTTGGCGTGAGAAGGGGGAATCCTCAAATCCCACAATCGATAATTGTTGCGGCACTTCAATTCCCTGAATGCGTGCAGCAAACAAGGTGCCCGCTGCAATTTCGTCATTACAGGCGAATACAGCCGTGGGTTTGACATTGCCTGTCAGCAGCTGACGCGTGCGTTTCACACCAGATTCAAACGAATATTCACCGCCAACAATTAATTTTTTATCAATGGTGATTTTGTTTTCTTTGAGGGCTGCTTTATAGCCTTCCATACGCTCAGTACTGGATTTGTGCGCTTCATCCCCGCCCAGAAAGGCAATGGATTTGTGGCCAAGATCAATCAGGTATTGGGTGATCTTGTAAGCCGCAGTGCGGTCATCAATAAAGACGCAGGGTGAAATAGTGTCGGGCGGATTAGCGCCCGAGAGGATGCGCACATATTTAAGTTTGCGCTTGTTGAGTGCGCTCAGTACATCCGGCATCTCTGATACCGGTGGCGTAAGTACCAACCCACCTACACGGCTGCGGTCTACCATACCGAGGATTTCATCGATAATGGTTTTGGATTTAGCGTCGCAAGGGTGAATAACCAATTCATAGCCTTGGCGATGACACTCCCCCAGAATACCGCGTTGCATATCAATCACGTAGTTGCTGTTGGGGTTGTCGTAAATAAAGCCTATAGATGAAGCCGTACCGCGCAGTAAGCGAGCCGATAGGTTGGGCTGGTAATTCAGCTCTTTAACGGCTTTCATTACCTTGTCTTGCAAGTCCTGTCCAACCGTACCTTCCTTATTAATTACGCGCGAAACGGTTTTAAAGGAAACTCCGGCGAGCTTGGCTACATCTTTAATAGTGGCTTTCATAGTGTTTTTTTAATTTCTAATTCAGTAGTCGGCAAGGGTATTAAATTGCGCAAGGTAATGTAAAGCGTTTTGCTCTCAGCTACACTCAATGTTAAGTTCGGTAAGCAGATAGCACAGGTAGTGCATGGTTCTGGTGGTAAGTAGATAACTTCGGTCAGCACATAAAAATGAGGTGTAAAGCATGATAGGCCTAAAAGCACTTGGTTTTACTTTTATATGGACGTCTCTTTTTGTTGTTTCCCTTGCAAATGCACAAACTACGCTGGAAAAGCTTTGGTTAACCGAAGGTTTCAGCGTCCCTGAATCTGTGTTGGTTTATCGCAATGGCAAAGTGAATACCTTGTTTGTGTCGCAAGTGAATGGCGACCCAAGCGCGATAGATGGCAATGGCAGTATTGCTAAATTAAAACCAGATGGTGAAATTGACGAGCTCAATTGGGTGACCGGTCTGAATGGCCCCAAAGGTATGTCCGCCTACGAGGGGAAATTATATGTGGCAGATATCAACGAGCTTGTGATCATTAATATCAAATCGGGTGAAATTGAAAAGAAAATTGCTATTCCCGGAGCGCAATTTTTAAATGATGTTACGATTGATTCAAAAGGCACTGTTTATATTTCGGATACCAAAACCAATAAAGTCCACCGTTACGAAAAAGATGTCATCGACGATTATTTAGTGAAAGTAGAAAGCGCGAACGGCTTAAAAGTGATTGGTTCAAATTTGGTGGTTGGTGCGGGCACACATTTATTCCTTGTTGATAAAAGCAAAAACCGTTTGCAAATAGCGGCGGGGTTTGCACAAGCGATTGATGGTATTGAATCCGTCGGTAATGGCGATTTTCTTGTGTCTTGTTGGCAAGGCTTAATTTACTACGTTCATTTAAATGGAAAAATGGATTTGCTGATCGATAGCCAAAAAGAAGGTATTAACACGGCAGATATTGGCTTTGATGCGCAAACGCAAACGATGTATGTGCCAAATTTCTCTAAAAATTCTGTGACGGCATATAAAATATCCGCAAATTAATAGCCCCCGCTGTGGGGGCAGTGCGTAAAATCATGGGAGAGTTTTTATAAATAATGCGCGCGCGAATTAAACATTCGTGCGCTTGGCTCAAAGGAGGGTGTAGGTTTTGTATGTGTTAGATCGTCACAAGCGTTTTTGCGTTTGTCGCCGTATCCTGCGACACTTTGAGCTATTTATTTTATTGCTAACAACTTGTGTCTTTTGTTTCAGTTCTTTGGCCATTGCCTTACCTAGTACTTCCGATAAATCGACTCCGCAAATTTTCTTCAAGCACATTTTACCAACGCAAGTCGCGTCCATAGGTTACATCTCTAGCATCGCACAAGATACACAAGGCTTTATGTGGTTTGGCGGCGCAAATGGTCTAGCGCGTTACGATGGCTATGATCTAATTATTTTTCGTCATGACGACGAGGATCCGAACAGTATCAGTCACAGCTACATCAATCGAATTGCCATGGCGCGCGATGGCTCCTTGTGGGTTGCGACGCGTAATGGATTAAATATGTTTGATTCACGCACGCGTAGCTTTACTCATTTTGCTATTTCCCCGGACGCAAGCACTAATGATGTGACTTGGGTGCATGAGGATCGCAAAGGTGGCTTGTGGCTAGGCACGCGTGGAGGTTTGTTCAGTTTCGATCGCGTCAAAGGTGTTGCAAAAAAAATCGTTGATAAAACCCACGCGGTTAGCGATGAAAACAGCCAGCTCGTATGGTCAGTTGTCGATGATCAAGATGGCAGTATTTGGGTGGCCTACCAAACCTACGGCATAAGTCGTTATGACCCTGCAACTGGCCAATTTGAACATTTCATGCGCGACCCTAGCTTGCCCAATGCGCATGGCTTTAATGATACGCGCCGGTTGTATATTGATCGCGAAAACACGCTAATGGCAGCGACCTATGGCGATGGGCTTTATCAGTTCGATAGAACTCGTCGTCAGTTTATAAAAATAAATCACGATTCAACCGAAAAGGGTGCAACAGTGTGGTCCATGTTACTGGATCAGGAAAATAATTTATGGGTGGGTGATGGTAGTCACGTTCATTTTCGCCCAGCTCAAACAGATAGCTTTTATCGTTATTTTTACAGCGACCTCGATCCGATCAGCCCAGGAAATTATGTCGTTAACGATATTTTTGAAGATCGGGCTGGCGATATATGGCTGGGATATTTTCCATCAGGCGTCGATGTGGTGGATCGCCAAGCATCGGTGTTCAAAAATTATGGTTTCAGCTCAACCAACGCTAACAGCATTACTGATGGCGGCGTATCTTCGGTCGTCGAAGATGCAACGGGAAATTGGTGGGTAGGAACGGGTTATGGCTTGAATTACTTCAATCGACAAACCAATCAAGTAACACGTTTCACTTACGATAGCGCGAATCCAACAGGGCTAAGCGGCAGTACGATTCTTTCTATTGCGAAGTCTGCACAAGATAATCTTTGGCTCGGCATTTGGTCGGGCGGATTAAATTTATTAAATACGCGCACGCAAGAGTTTAAACACTATTTCCCTGACGCTAATAATCCACATAGTTTGCGCGGACGTGAGGTCTGGTCAGTAATCGAAGATCATCAACACGATGTGTGGTTAGCAACCGAAGAAGGCTTGAATAAATTTTCCCCTGACACTCAGCGCTTCGATTATTTTCTGCCTTCACCAGAGCAGCTTGATGGTGACAAAGTTTTATACTCACGCGTTGTTTACGAAGACTCTTTGCACAATTTGTGGCTAGGTGGTATTCGCGGATTGTTTTTATTTGATCGCGCCACAAAAAAATTTACACGTTATAAACACGATGCAACTGACATCAATAGTTTACGTGCAGATTTTGTATTGGCAGTGTATGAAGATCGGCGCGGAAATTTATGGGTGGGAACCGACGGCGGTGGCCTAAATCTATTCGATCGCTCAACAGGCAAATTCACCGCTTTTACCATGAAAGATGGTTTAGCAGACAATGTTGTTGGTGGAATTACAGAAGATTCAAAAGGCAATTTATGGCTGGGCACTCAAAAAGGTATAACCTGGTTCGAGCCAGAAAAAAATAGTTTCCGCAATTTTGATAAGCATCACGGCCTTGCAGATAATTTGTTTAATCGAAACGCTGCACTAGTGACAAGCCAAGGCGAAATACTCATGGGGCATAGTAAGGGCTTCACCTTGTTTAAGGCCGACGAGCTCAAGAGCAACACCTATGCACCAAATGTTGTGATCACGAATTTAACTGTCGCGAATAAACCAATCGTTGTTAATGATGCTGACTCTCCGCTTTCCCACTCAATTGAAGCGACCTCCAGTTTAACGCTATCGCACAAGGCAGCCGTATTTTCTCTTGAATTTGCTGCGCTCAGTTTTCATCACGTGGAAGATAATCAATACGCATATCGTTTGTTGGGCTTTGAAGACAATTGGAATTATGTGGGTACCAAACGCTCAGCAACTTACACCAATTTAAACCCGGGGACTTATGTGTTTGAGGTTAAGGGTTCTAATAATGACGGTGTGTGGAGCCCTTATCCTGCCAGTTTACAAATTATTATTACACCGCCGTTCTGGCGCACAGTTTGGGCATACGCGCTCTATGTGGCGGTGCTGTTTGGGTTGATTTATTGGTTTGTACATGTACAGCGATTGAAACTGTCCTTTCAAACAGAAAAATTGCAACAAGAACGAATCATCGTCAAACGGTTAACGCAAATAGATCAATTGAAAGATGAGTTTCTGGCAAATACGTCACATGAATTACGCACGCCGCTAAGTGGAATTATTGGATTGGCTGAGTCCTTGCGTGAGGGGGTTGCAGGAGAGGTGTCGCCCAAAATGAAATACCACTTGTCGCTTATTGTAGACAGCGGTAAGCGGCTTGTGGGTTTGGTTAATGATATTTTAGATTTTTCGCAATTAAAAAATAAGGGTATTACCCTACACAAAAAGAATGTCGATATAAAAGTGTTGGTTGATATTGTACTAACGCTCTATCGCCCATTAATTGCGAATAAAGCAGTAACATTTGCAAATAGTATTCCCTTGGGTTTGCCATCTGCATTGGCAGATGAAGATCGAGTCTTGCAAATCCTTCATAATTTAATTGGCAATGCAATTAAATTTACAGATCGCGGTTCTATTAATGTATCTGCCTGTGTAAAAAATGATTTTTTACTCATAGAAGTGAGCGATACCGGGGCAGGAATTCCGTCTGAAAGACTTGTTGATATTTTTGAAAGCTTTAACCAATTTGATGGCAGTAGTGAACGCGCTCAGGGTGGCGCGGGTTTAGGTTTGTCAGTGACTAAACAGCTCGTGGAACTCCACGGCGGTAGCATTGAAGTAAAATCTGTTTTAGGCATGGGTTCGAATTTTTCTTTTACTTTGCCTGTGAGTTATGGTTTGCCGGAAACGAGTGACTTAAAACTTAGATATTATCCGCCTGATAACAAGGCGTTAGAGTACTCGCTGCACGAGGAAAATGAACGCAACCAATGGTTACATAAAAACACAATTTTAATTGTGGATGATGATGCAATTAATCGTCGGGTGCTGGCGAATTACTTAACCATGGAAAGCTACAATATTATCGAGGCTGATTGCGCTGAAGATGCATTTTTGCTGGTTGCAAATAAACCTGTAGATTTGGTGCTGTTAGATATCATGATGCCTCGCATTTCTGGATACGAAGCCTGCAGACGTTTGCGAGAAACATACGCAGCTCATGAGCTACCTATTATTTTACTTACGGCACGCAGTCAAATGAATGATTTGGTAATGGGATTTGAAGCTGGTGCAAACGATTTTATGGTGAAACCCATTGCCAAAGAAACGCTGCGGGTGCGCGTGGCAACGCACCTGCAGTTACATGATGTAATGCGCAATCTAGATAAAAAAGTTGCTGAACGTACAGAAGAACTAAACGCAAGTAATGCCATATTAAAGCAAGCGCAAAACGAACTTGAAATTGCATATCAAAAGCTTGAGGAAGCTAGCCTTTCAGATCCATTAACGGGTTTGAATAATCGGCGATTTTTAATGCAATCTATTGTGGCAGACATAGCCATTGTGGAACGTAGCTATCATGATTGGCATGTGAACCAGTCTAGTGTTGCAAGCTATCCCAAGGAGCAAGATTTAGTTTTTATGTTGCTTGATATAGATTTGTTTAAATCAGTAAACGATACCTACGGGCATACGGCGGGCGACAAGTTGTTGGAGCAATTTAGTCAAATATTAAAGACTATTTTGCGCGAGTCCGATTATTTAGTGCGTTGGGGCGGAGAAGAATTTTTGATTGTTATTCGCTACTGTACCCGCGAAGAAGTGCCGGAGTTGGCAGAGCGAATTCGTCAAAAAGTTGAGCAGTATGTATTTGATCTTGGCAGTGGGCAGCAGCTCCAAAAAACTTGCTCTATTGGTATGGCTGCCTATCCTTTCTACCGAACGAATCCTTCGGCGATGACATGGGAACAAGTTGTAGATACTGCAGATCGCGCACTTTATTTGGCAAAAAATCATGGCCGGAATTGCTGGGTGAATGTGCTTGCTGCTGAGCCCACAGCTGCTGAATTAGTCAACCCAGCAGTGTGCGATAGTTTAGTTTCGTTAGCGGCAGTGGGCGTTATTAGTATTGAATCATCAGTAGCGCTCTAAGTCTTTGCTTCAATCTTGCTGGCGATTAAACGAGGACAGCTGTTCTTGTGTTGCAGGCTTTTGATGTTTTGTTTTCCATTCATCGTAAGGCATACCATAAATTCGCTCGCGCGCGTTTTCGTAGTCCAACACAATATTTTTTTCTTCGGCAGCTGCAACATACCACTTGCTTAAACAGTTGCGACAGAAGCCAGCTAAATTCATTAGATCGATATTTTGTACGTCATTACGTTTGTCTAAATGTGCAATTAATCTGCGCATCACGGCTGCTTCTAATTCGGTTTGGGTTTGGGTATCCAGTTCACTGATCTTCATGTGTACACCTTTCGTTTTGCTAACGGCTTAAATGGGGTCTTGTAGCTTAATCAATATTGAACGCGATGAGCTACAAATGCCCTTGGTAATTGTCTTTTTAAGTAGCGGAGAGCGAAAAAAGACCTGGCACGACTAAAAAACAACCAGCTTTTGGAGGTGAGTTGGTTGTATTTGACGACATTTTAAAACCGGCTTTTTTTTGCCTTGAACCTCAAGCGATACAACCTATACTCAAAGCGAACTACACGCTAACAAGATTGATGACGGGAGTTTGTGCGTGAATATAATTTTGGGTCTTATTGTTATTTTTGGTTGTGTGTTGACTGGGTTTATTCTTGCGGGGGGCAAGATAATCGCCTTGTTCCAACCTTTAGAGGTACTGATTATCTGTGGTGCATCTTTGGGGGCAATGATTATCGGTAATCCCTTGTCGGTCAGTATAGGTGTCGTGAAATCAGCTGGAGCACTGTTGACTCCTTCCAAATATAAAAAGCAGCTTTACCTTGATTTACTAACGCTCTTATACGACATCTTCAACAAAACCCGTCGTGAAGGCCTAATGGCGATTGAGGGCGATATTGAAGAACCAGAAAGCAGCCCGATTTTTTCTAACTACCCTTCCATATTAAAAGACCATCATGCGGTTGAGTTTATCTGTGATTATCTGCGCATCATGGTTGCGGGCAATATGGCTCCCCATGAGCTTGAGGCGCTAATTGATCAAGAGCTGGATGGACATCATCAGGAGCAAGCTCTCATTCCTTCTGCGATTACGGGCGCTGCAGATGGTTTACCTGGGTTCGGTATTGTGGCCGCGGTGTTGGGTATTGTAATTACCATGGGTAGCTTGGGTGGCCCGCCAGAAGAGCTGGGGCATCACGTGGCTTCGGCGCTGGTGGGGACTTTGTTGGGTATTTTGTTTGCCTACGGTTTTATCGCGCCTTTCTCGTCCTACTTATCGCACAAAAACCGTGACGAAGCACATTTCTATTCATGCATCAAAGCCTGCTTGGTGGCATCCATGAATGGCGTGCCGCCGCAAATTGCCGTGGAGTTTGGCCGCAAGGTGTTGTATCACAGTGTTCGCCCCAGCTTTAAAGAGTTGGAAGAACAATATCGTGCTAAGAAGTAAGGGTAGCCAATAATGGAGAAGGGTGCCCAGCCGATAATCATCATTAAGAAAAAGGGTCACGGTCACGGTCATCACGGCGGTGGTTGGAAGGTGGCTCTAGCCGATTTTATGACGGCTATGATGGCGTTTTTTTTGTTGATGTGGCTTTTAGGCAGTACGTCTAAAGAGCAGCAAAAAGCTATTTCCGGTTACTTCAATGATCCGGGTAGCGAGTTCGCTATTGGCGAGGGTGGTGCAAACCCCGGTTTGATCAATGCTGAACAACCGCAAGCGGAAAGCCACTCAAAAGATCCGCAAACTGAAGACAAAAGCGATAAAGATAACGCGGAAGAGAACACTCAAACGCAAACAGCTGAGCAAGTCTCTGAGGCTAAGTTAAAAAAAGAGATGGAGCGTATTGAGAAGGAGCAGCTCGAGCAATTGCAGCAGCAAGTACAAGAAGAAATCAACAAAGACCCGGTTTTCCAACAAATGAAAGATCAAATCCTGATTGATCTAACGGCACTCGGGTTGCGCATTCAAATTGTCGATAAAGATCAACGTCCAGGCTTTGACGTAGGTAGTGCGCGCATGAAACCTTACATTGAGGATGTGCTAAAAGCACTTGCTCCTTTGCTCGATAAGGTGCAAAACAAAATTAGCGTAACGGGGCATACAGACTCAACTGCTTACGGTGTTGGTGCAACCTATACCAACTGGGAGCTCTCCGCCGATAGAGCTAACTCGGCTAGGCGAGCGCTATTGCAAGGTGGTTTTCCGGATACAAAAGTCGCCACTGTGCAAGGCATGGGCTCCGCAGCACCGTTAGTTGCTGACAAACCAGACGCCCCGATTAACAGGCGCATAGCAATTATTGTTTTGAAGAAGGCAGTGGCCGATGCTCTAAGCAGCGGTGGTAGTGGTTTGAACTCCAATGATCTGCTTAACTCGACTGACGTTGGAGAGCCCAAACCGCACATCATGACGCAGAAAGAAGTTGATGCCGCTATAGACGCAAAACGATAAGCTCCAATGTAAAAACTCCTTGGTGTGAACAAACCAAGGAGTTTTTTTATGGGTTTGAACTCGCCTAAGGACATGCATTTCGGCTCACTAAAGAGCCATTAACCCCTCCATGGTGGACTAGGCTATAATCGCGGCCTTTTATTGACCGACCAAGCAGATCACCATGATTAATCTCAAAAACGAACTCGCCAAACGCCGTACCTTCGCCATCATTTCTCACCCAGACGCCGGTAAAACCACAGTCACTGAGAAATTGTTGCTATGGGGCAATGCGATTCAACTGGCTGGCTCGGTAAAGGGTAAGCGCGGCCCCCATGCAAAATCCGACTGGATGACCATGGAGCAAGAGCGCGGTATTTCGGTGACCTCGTCGGTAATGCAATTTCCCTACAAAGGTCGTGTGGTAAATCTGCTCGACACTCCCGGTCACGAAGACTTCTCGGAAGATACCTATCGCACTCTTACTGCGGTTGACTCTGTATTGATGATGATCGATGGCGCAAAAGGCGTTGAAGATCGCACCATTAAATTGATGGAAGTTTGCCGCCTGCGCGACACACCTATTTTAACCTTCATCAACAAAATGGATCGCGAAAGTCGCGATACTGTTGAGCTTTTGGATGAAATTGAAAACGTTTTGAAAATTACTGCTGCGCCCATCAATTGGCCTCTCGGGAGCGGAAAAGAGTTTGTCGGCGTCTATAATTTTTACACGGATATTATTCACGTGTATCAATCTGGCCAAGGCCATACAATTCCCGATGATGTTCAAATTAAAGGTTTGGATAGCGACGAAGCGACAAAATTGCTTGGCTCCTATGCAGCAGATATCCGTGAAGAAATTGAATTTGTGCGCGGTGCCACCAACCAATTTGATTTGGAAGAGTATTTGGCTGGCCGAATGACACCAGTATTTTTTGGTACCGCACTTGGCAATTTCGGTGTGCGCGAAATGTTGGATGGCTTTGTTGAGTGGGCTCCTACGCCACGCAGCCGTGCATCTAAAGATCGCGTTGTAGAAGCAAACGAAGAAAAATTCAGTGGATTTATTTTTAAAATCCAAGCAAACATGGATCCTAAACATCGTGACCGTATCGCGTTTATGCGTGTCTGCTCAGGTGTTTATCAGCAAGGCATGAAAATGAAACATGTGCGTATCGGCAAAGAAGTTCGCATTGCTGATGCAGTAACCTTTATGGCGGGCGATCGCAGCGCTGTTGAAGAGGCGCTCGCGGGCGATATTATTGGTTTACACAACCACGGCACAATTCAAATTGGCGATACGTTTACGGAAGGGGAAGATTTAAAGTTCACCGGTATTCCGCACTTTGCGCCTGAATTATTTCGTCGTATACGTTTAAAAGATCCGCTAAAGATGAAACAGTTGCAAAAAGGTTTACAGCAATTATCCGAAGAGGGATCGACGCAAGTATTTTTCCCGGTCAACAACAACGATATAGTCGTAGGTGCTGTGGGTGTTCTACAATTTGAAGTAGTTGCATACCGCTTAAAAGATGAGTACAAAGTGGAAGCTGTTTACGAGCCGGTAAACGTAACAACTGCGCGGTGGTGTGAATGTAGCGATTCAAAAAAACTTGAAGAGTTCAAGCGTAAGTGTACTGAAAACCTCGCCGTGGATGGCGGTGGACATTTAACCTATTTGGCACCTTCGAGAGTGAATTTGTCGCTTACACAAGAGCGCCACCCCGATGTTGAATTCAGAGCGACGCGCGAACACTAATCGGCTGGAATGTTTTAGATACCGCATAATGCATAAAATTTCTATTTGAGGCAAAAACGTGACTCAAGCAAATAACAATAACGATTTGGTGTGGGATCTGGATGCATTCAACCAGCGCCAACGCGCCATTGATTTTGTTATGGGGTTTGAAAACAAGCTGTGTGTATTTTCGAATTCAGTTGAGCAGCTTTATACCAATTACAATATTTTCTTTCCGCGTGAAGAGGCTCGTAAATTAGTTATTTTGCCGAACCCTTATGCGCATCACGATACCTTTAACGGTATTCCCGAATCAGCGGTCACCGCTACGGGAATGGAAATTATTCCTGGCATTTTCAAAGGTAAGTCCATATTGTTTTTACGTATTCCCTTTAAACAGGGAACCGTAAAAGCAGTTCCTTTGCAAATGGGCTTGCGCGTTGTTCAACAGCAGTGCCCACCGGAGAGGCCTTTTTTGCCAGTGTTAATGAAAGGGGATTTGCGCGAGTTAGATCAGTCAATTCCCTGTTTGCACCTGCATAGAATTCATATCAATCGCTTGGTGGAGCATTCCACTCTCGATAAAAATGACATAGAAAAAGTGATCAAGAAGCGCTTGGCAGATTTGAGTACACTTTAGATACCACCAATTGTTTGTGCGTAAAGTCCGCAAAAAAAATCACCATCGCAAAAAGAAAAAAGCCACTATTGTGGCTTTTTTCTTTTTGAATAATGTGAAAAATTACTTCTGCAGTACAAATTTAATCGGTGCAGTAAATTCAAAAGTCGAACCAGAAATTGCATCAGGAACAGCTGGATATGGAACCGCTTTGTTAACGGCGTCTAATGCGGCTTCATTCAACGAATCAAACTCTGAAGCCTGTACAACAGAGGTGTTAACAATATTGCCTTGGCGATTGATTGTTACGGCTACACGAACACTGCCAATTTGCCCGCGCTCAACCGCTTTCTTGGGGTAAACAACTTTGGAGTAAATTCGTTTCAGGTTGTCAGAAACATAAAATTGGCGAGCCAAAAGGTTTTGTGCCGTGAGCGCAGGCTTTTCATCATCGTCGTTATTATTTGCGGCGGCTGCAGCTTGTGCTTTTTGGGCAGCTAATTTAGCTGCTTCGGCGCGTGCGGCTTCAGCTTTAGCTTGTTCAGCTTTTTGCGCAGCCAGTTGCTTGGCGCTATCTGCAGAGGAAGTTTGTGTTGAAGCAGCTTTAGTGGCGGCATCTTTAGCTTCCTTCTCTTTGTCTGCTGCTAATTCTGCAGCCGATTTAATCTTACTCCAGCCAGCAACTTCGGTAGCACGTTCTTTTGTTGGTTTGATTTTATCGAAGCGAGCTTTGAGTGTGGCGTTCACATTGCCGGCCTTTAAAATATCATCTTTATAATCGGACGAAAGTGGAACTTTACCAATCCAAGTTCTCAGCAACATAGGGAAAAATTTATCGCCAGGAATGTTGCCCAGTGCTACATCATTGATTGCAATGTTGACGCCTTTACCGGGTTCGAACGTAAATGTGACAACGTCATTTTGAACAAGGCGGCCCTTGAAGAAGCCGTCAAACTTAACCATGTTGTCAGCTTGTTCGGTGAGAAGTGTTGGGGCGTTATTGATTGCCATACCTTCAATCCACCAGCGGCTAAAGCGGCGAGTTGTTACACCCTCAGGCGCAACGATTTTCAACTCCATGCGCATAGATTGACTAGTGGCTAGTAATTTATCAGGGTTATCACTAAGTGTGGTGGAGTAAAGAGCACCAATAAACTGCTCTTTTCCAAGATCAATATGGGTAGCCATACCGTTTAGTACAGGTTCGGCGGCAAAGCTCAAAGAACAACAGCAAGCAAGTAAAAAGCTGATGCAAAGGTTGATAATAGATTTTAGGCGCATGGCGTAAATACTCTCATTCTATTTATAGGTTCGGTGATTGGTCGAGATAAAATCCGTTTTAAACGCGTGCTCCGATAGTTTGAAGTATAATATATAAATCTGAGAAGCTGTGTCTTCTCTTTTCCTCTACTGGGCCGCTGACAAAACCTCTTTTTTAGAGTATAGATCAAGATAAGCTAATAAAAATAAACGTTAATTTGAAATCTTGCTGTTTACCAGCTAGCTTTTTTGTCAGAATAACCCAATTCATCCGCTATTTAATTTGTACTAGGGCGCGACATGGAAATAAAACTGCTGTCTAAGTTGTCTCGTGATTACGTTGAGCAGCTTTTGTCAGGCATTCCATTCTTTAAGTTGGTTAAGCAACAAGATGCTTGGCAATTTGAGCTTTTGTTGCAATCCTCTCGTATAGTTACCTATACCCCCGGTGAAATTGTTCTTCAGCGCGGCGACTCTGATCAATGGTTGTTTTTTTTGTTAAAGGGACGCTTGGCTGTTTATGTTGATGATCCGTTGAAAGGCGAGTTGGTGAACTACGTAACTCCCGGTGAGGTTTTTGGTGATCTCGCACAATTGATGAAGCAGCCACGCACTGCAACAGTGCTTGCAGAACCTAATGCAAAAGAATCCATTGTGTTAGCAACCGATGCATCAATATTTGGCGATATAAGTTCAGTTCGCCCCATCACCATACAAACTAAACTCGCTTTTTATCGCAATACCGTACATAACTTGCGTTGGAAGCTTGAAGTTTATAGGTCACAGCATTTGCAGCATCCGCTTGCGAATAAACATCGTCAGGTAAAGTTATATACCGGCCTAAAAGATACCTTAGAAGAGTTGAAGGCGCTTTTTGAGCAAGCGCAAGCACTCGCCAGTTTGTTGTTGGAATGGAATAGAGAATTTGGTGCGCTGACAATGGAGTCAAGTACACCTCAAGATGCCTATAACCTATAAGAATCGTTTTCTTTTAAATCAATGTAAGCGCCTAAATTCCTCTGCGCGCTTTTAATAATTTTTCGTAAGGCTGCTACACTTTTATTGCATCTCCTCTTATTTATTATTTCTACTGGTTGCTTGGCCTATGAAATTTGAAGATATGAAACTAATTTACGGCTACCCTTTGCAGTTGCAAACGAGTAGTGCAACGGGGCAGCCAGAACGATTTTCTTGCCGGTTAATTGGATGTTTGCCGGGGCGCAGTATTCTTTTGTCAGTGCCGAAGCTTGCAGGGAAGTTAGTTCGATTTCGCTCAGGCCAAAAGGTGGTTGCGCGTTTAATGGTTGATAATGGCATAGGCATTTTTGCCAGTATTGTTGAAACGCAAACTGCAGACCCCTATCCAATATTACATATTGGATACCCAGAAAATGTTAGTTTTAAAGGTATTCGCGGTGCAACAAGGGTGGCAATCGATGAGCCCGTGCAGCTCGCTAATTTGACGCTGATTAGCGATCAGCAAATTACGGGCAGTGTAGTTGATGTCAGCGTAACGGGTGCTCGAATTGAGGTTGCTCGAGAATTCGCTGAAATTGGGCACAAAATTCAAGTGACAATGAAAGTTGCCGTTGCCAATATTGTTCGTGATTTGTGTCTTGAGGGAATTGTTCGGTCGCGAGGCGATGCGGATATTCAGAGTGCAAATAATGTTATTGCTTATGGCATTGAATTTATTGAGCCAGAGGAAGATAAGCGCCTGCTTTTGTATGCCTATGTTTATGCACAAATAGGTAGTGAAGAAATTATCGGTAATTAGCTTGTTCTTGAAATATAAATAGCTTCTGCAGAAAATAAAAAAGGG
>JAGKXD010000110.1 GCA_021151525.1 Cellvibrionaceae bacterium
CCTCGCGAAGCGGGGATCCAGCTTTTAAAAAATGTTGTGCAAACTCAAAACTGGATCCCCGCTTCGCGCGGATGACGATTCCCTATTTAAATAATTAAATGACAAGAAACGCTACTACGCATTTGGCAAATCATCTCCACTATCCAACTGCGCCAGCTGCCCCGTTAAAAATTGTTCCAGCACAGTTTGCAAACGTTGCGATACCGAAAAATCAACGCGGCTTTCCGGTGTTTCAATTTTGCAGCCGCCGGGTTGCAATTGGATATCGCCAAAAAATTTCCAATCCAATTGTTGATCTGCAGCGTAGGTTTCTACAGCAGCTAAATCTTCAGGATTTAAACTCACGCGAATATTTTTGCTGCCAACCGGTAATGCATCAACTGCCGTTTTTACCAATTCAATAATATGTGAGGAGTCTGTGATGAGCTCGCGTTGAATAACACTTTGGGCGAGCGAACAAATAACATCGAGTAACATATTTTCAATGTCGTTGTCTTGTGCAGTAAGTGGATTTAACAAAGCATTTGCAATATTTTGGAAGCGCTGTTGCTCTAGGGTTAATTGCGCGCGCATTTCCATTAAGCCTTGTTGACGACCAGCCTCATAACCATCACTTTTGCCTTTTTCGAAACCTTCTGTATGGCCCTGAGCAAAACCATCTTTTTCTGCGGCGTCAAAAATTTCCTGCATTTCTTGTGCGGTCATGCCACTTTTTTGTTGCGTGGGCATTTCAACGATTTCAATTTTTTCTTTGCCTTGACGCAATAATTTTTCGCGGCGTTGACGAGCTTCCAATTCTGCACTGGATAACACTCTGCCGGTGTCATCCACCATGGGCACCAGCCAGGAAGATACTTCACCCAATTCCTCTGCAGGAATACGACCGGGCATGGATTTCGATGTCATAGCAGCGCCTGTCAAGAATTACTAAAATTAAATCATGGCCTCGCCACCACCGCCCAACATAATTTCGCCAGAATCGGCCATGCGGCGTGCAGTAGTAAGAATTTCTTTTTGCGCAGCTTCCACGTCTGCCAAGCGCATAGGTGGTTTAGTTTCCAAATCGTCGCGCAAAAGTTCAGCTGCGCGTTTGGACATATTTTTGAAGATTTTTTCCTTGAGTTCATCGTCTGCACCTTTGAGTGCAACAATGAGAACCTCGGATGATACTTCGCGCAAAAGCGCTTGAATTCCACGGTCTTCCACATCTTTGAGGTTTTCGAATACGAACATCAAATCTTGAATTTGGTTGCCCATGTCTTCGTCCACTTCTTTGATGGAGTCCATCAAATCTGCTTCGATTGAGCCGTCCAAATTGTTCATAATTTCCGCAGCCACTTTGTAACCACCCATGGCTTTCGTTTGCGATGCCGCGTTACCAGAGAATTGTTTTTCCAGAATATCGTTGAGTTCTTGCAATGCGCTCGGTTGCACTGTGTCGAGCGATGCCACACGCATCATGATGTCGAGGCGAACCTTGTCAGGGAAGAATGTCAAAATTTCGGCAGATTGGTCAGCATCCAAATAGGCAATAACAATGGCCTGAATTTGCGGGTGTTCGTTGCGGATAATGTCGGCCACAGAGCGCGCATCCATCCACTTAAGCGTGTCCAAACCCGTGGTATTGCCGCCCAATAAAATACGGTCGATCAGGCCATTAGCTTTATCTTCGCCCAGTGCGGTAACCAACATCTTACGAATATAACCATCGGCGCCAACACCCAAACCAGTTAAGGTGCGCACCTCCTCCAAAAAACTACCCATTACGGCCTGAACATCAGACTGTTGAACATTGTTCAATTGCGTCATGGCCGCGCCTATACGCTGCACCTCTTTTGGCCCCATGTGTTTGAGAATTTCAGCGGCGTCTTGTTCACCCAAGGACATGAGCAAAATGGCTGCTTGATCTACAGGGCGCAATTTTGTTTTAGGCTTTTCACCGGGTTTATCTGGAGTCGCCATAACGATTATTTACCTTAGTCTTAAATTTTTTGCGGATTATTCGCCTTGATTAACCCACTTTTTAACCACCTGCGCCACACGACCCGGGTCATCCGCAATCAAGCCTTTAATTGCATTCAGTTGCTGTTCGTAGCCTTGTTCAGGGCCACCCAACAATAGTGCGCTGCCGCCTGAGAGCGTTACAGTTTCATCAGAAACGCCTTCCATACCGCCAAGCCCAGCTGCTTCTAGCGCCGCTAATTGGCGCGCTTCCTCTTGTTCGGCAATGCTGCCACCATTGCGCGCCAAACTTCTGCCAACGGGTAGCAAGAGGCCAAACACCAAGGCCAGAATAATCAGCACGCTCGCAATGTATTTCACGTTGGGAACAATCCATTTTTCCCACCAAGGCACTGTAGGTAATTCTGTTTCAGCTACTTGCACTCCAGCGGTAAATGGCGCGTTGAGTACGTTGACACTATCACCGCGTACCGCTGAGTAACCAACCGAATCTCTTACCAGTATAGCCAAGCGTTCTAATTCGTTTGCAGTCCAAGGCTGATGGGTTTCAGTACCGTCTTCATTCTTAATGATTTTATCGTCAACTACCACTGCAACAGTTAGACGTTTAAGCGTGCCTTGTTGATGCTTGGTATAACTGACAGTTCGATCAAGCTCAAAATTGCGCGTGGACTGTTCACGATTATTGGTTGTGGGTTTAGCCGCAGCTGCTTGCCCCTCTTGTGGTGTTGCTTGCTCTGGCGCTTGCGCAGTGCCGGGAGGTTGATTCGTTAGTGCTCCTGGAATTCCCGCTGCACCTTCACCAGCTGCTTTGGATTCAATTAATTTTTGCTCGCTGCGCACTGCCGGTAAATCTGGGTTAAAAGTTTCAGCAGCCTGTTCAACTGCGGTGAAATCTATATCAGCGCTAACTTGTGTACGGAATTTACCGCTGCCGACCACAGGTTCCAGAATTCCACTGATACGTTTCATCATAGATTCTTCAACCGTTTTGGCGTAATCGTGTTGCTTAGTAGCCAGCATTAAATCTTGGCTGTCTTCACCGGTTGATAATAAATCGCCATGCTGATCAACCACAGTTACGTCAGCCATTTTTAAATCGGGCACACTGGATGCTACCAAATTCATAATTGCTTTTACTTGCGCAGGCTCTACGGTACGCCCCGCGAAAACCTCAACGAAAACAGATGCTGTTGGTTTGGAAGAATCACGCACAAATACCGTTTTTTTCGGCAGCGCCAAATGCACGCGCGCACTACGAATACTGCTAATGCTGGTAATAGTACGTGCTAATTCGCCCTCAATACTTCGTTGATAACGCGTGCTTTCTACAAACTGGCTGGTACCGAGTGGCTGCTCTTTATCCATTAGTTCAAAGCCTGGGGTTGAGCTTCCGGGCAAGCCCACTTCGGCAATTTTCATGCGCGCAATGTGAATTTCATCGGCAGCAACTAAGATCGCACCGGTGTTGTTATCCAATTTAAATTTAATGCGATTTTGTTCAAGAATTCGCGTTACGCTTGCAGCATCTAAATTATCCAAACGCCCCATCAAAGGACGGTAATCATCACCCTGAGTCCACAAAACTACGGCAAAACCTATGGCAACACTCGCAGCCAAGGCAATCATCAACCCGACTTGGCGAAATAAATTCAGGCTGCTAAAACCTTCGGCCAAATCACCGCCGCGGCCTTTGGTTTTTGCTGGAAGATTTGCATCTGCTGTGGCCATATCGAAAACCTTTAGTGAACCATTCCTATCGTAAGCGTCATCCCCGCTGCGCGAGGATGACGACTCTCAAATAAAGCTACACCGAATGAATTTTTAAATCTAAACGGCTAAATAGGCATACTCATAACGTCTTTATAAGCTTCAACTAATTTATTGCGCACTTGCACCATGGCTTGAAATGACACAGAGGCTTTTTGTGAGGCAATCATGACGTCGGTGATATCCACACCAGCAACACCTTTTTCATAAGCCTCTGCCATAGCGCTGGATTTTTGTTGTACATCGTTAACGTTGTTAATCGCTTTGGTCATAAGATCTCCAAAGCTTGGCACCTTGTTTGGTGAATCAACTTGTAAATTACTCAGGCCGCGATTAATTGCAACATCACCATTCACAACAGATTGTGGGCGTTGGAATACTTGCGTTTGCGATTTAATACTGCGCATTTCACCAAGAAGACGGTTGATATCGACACGATCTGTCATGGGACTCTCCTGTAAAAATTAGCTCAGCATTAACGACAATAATTTGGCACGCTGAATTGTTACAGGAGTTATTGCACAAAGCAGGCCAAAACTTGCCGCACGGCAAAGCTTCACCTGTTGCTTAAAAATGCGCCTACTTCGTCATCAAATTGACCTGCTTTATTCATGAATGTGTCACGCTTTTCGCTTATGTTTTATGCAGCTCCATTTCAAAGAGCTGCTCTATCAAGAAGCGACCAGACGAGGAGAAATGCGATGAATCCATCAATGCAACACTACGAATCAGACGTTATTGAACAAGCAATGGCGGCATTTTTGCTACAGGCGGTAAACGCCAAAAGTAAAAACTCAAAGATAAAAGCCAATATGGAATGTAGAAGGAAATTGGAAATTAAATGGGAAGAACGCCGCTTGGCGCGAGAGATTTCTGAATTTGATTTCAATTAGCAGGGTCGTGTTCAATCCGCTTTAGTGTTTTTTATCTCGATTTGTGTACGGCGAGAATTTTTCAAAAATTCCTCGCCCTCTTTAAAGCTGGGCATTTGGTAAAATAACTGATCAAAAGATCCATCTTGTTGTGCAATTTTCAAACCGCGCTCAACTCTATTGGCAAGTGACGGGTTATTTTTATTCACGAAAAAAACATAGCGGATAGGAACATCGTACTTCAAAAGAATAGTTTCTTCCTGCATCAGCGCCAAATCTTTGTATTCCTTAACGTCGTAACCAATTTCATGTAAGCCACGCGAAATAAAGTTAAACCGGCGCGCAGCCAGCATTTTAAACAACCCGGAATAGCTGGACGTAAACGTAACATTAAAACCGTTGTCTTTGAAGATATTACCATCAGTCCAGTGCTCGCCCGAACCCACCGTAAATTTTTTTAAATCGTCGAGTGTTTTAACATTAGAAAATTGTGACTGCGAGTCCTTATTGATAAGCAGAACGCGATAATTATTCAAATTTTTCAGCAAATCAACAGGCACCATTAGCATTTGCTGTTGGCGCTCTTTAGTTGCCGATGCCCACATAATATCTATTCCGGCACCTGCGATTAACATGGCGCGATCACGGGCTATGCCCCCGCCATGGATATTATGCACCAATTCAAAATCACCATCGGTTTGACGCGTTTTATTTAATGCCAAAATCAGTAGCTGCTCAAAAAAATAAGCCGGCTCGGTTTTGTTAGTCGTGGGATTACCCGTAATTGATATGCGTAGCGGATCAGCACTCACCTGCACAGCCAATAGCAACACCATGCCAATAACAGCCGCAACTTTCTGTGCAAGCGGCAAAATGGCGACAGGCCAAATTAGGCGGAACAAAGGCATGCTAAACCTATGACAGCTGGAGTGAAATAATCGTTATGTATCTCTTGATATAGACCAACTATTTGAATTATTCCACCCTATCTCTCATTTACTCCGTAATAGCAAACCCCTCCTCGCGCAAACGTGCCATTTTGTAACGTAAAGTGCGTGCGCTTATACCTAAACGTTCCGCAGTATTTTTGCGGCTACCGCCTTCTTTGCGCAGAGTATCCATAATGATTTCATATTCACGCTGTTTTAAATCTGTACCCAAGGCTGGGTTAGGTGCATAGGGCGTTGCACTGATAAGCGCAATATTGTCACTGCTGTAATGTGGTACGGCTAAATCTTGCGCAAACTCGCGTGCTGCATGTACTGGTTGGGAATTGCTTGTTTGATAGTGCATTGCAGCCTCCACTAGATTGGGTTTTTGGCTATAAATATTTCCTGCATCCAAACCTAAATCGACTGCATCTATAGCGCTGCCAATTTGTAAAATTAATGCGCGCTGCATAATGTTATCCAGCTCGCGCACATTGCCTGGCCATGAATAACTTAACAACGCTTGCTGTGCGGCCATGGTTAAACTTACGCCGTGGCGATTTTGCTTTTGCGCGTGCTTTTGCAGAATTTTTTGTGCGAGTGGAACTATATCTTCCAATCGATCACGCAGCGGTGCCCATTGCAATGGCAATACACTCAAACGGTAATACAAGTCTTCGCGGAATTTACCAGCAACTACTTGCTCACGCATATCGCGGTTGGATGTTGCAATCACACGCACATCCAACTTAATAGTTTTTCGGCCACCCAAGCGTTCCACTTCGCGCTCTTGCAAAACACGCAATAATTTTGCCTGCAAGCCAATATCCATTTCTGAAATTTCATCGAGCAGTAAAGTTCCGCCATTCGCCTGTTCGAATTTTCCCGGCGCACTGGAGTGAGCGCCGGTGTATGCTCCTTTCTCGTGACCAAACAACATTGCTTCCAACATGTTTTCAGGAATTGCCGCGCAGTTAATCGCAATAAAAGGTTGGTTAGCACGTGGCGAATGATTGTGAATATAACGCGCAAGCACTTCTTTACCCGTACCGGATTCACCCACAATTAATACGGTAGATTCAGATTGAGCAACACGCTGTGCCAATTGCAAAAGTTGACGACTTGACGGAGCGTGAGCCACAGGTTCATCGCCCTGAATTTGCGCGACCCCTAAATGGCGCGCCATGGTTTCAACTAACACATTGGGTGCAAAAGGTTTTACTAAATAATCCACTGCACCGTTTTTAATCGCATCTACCGATTGGCTAATGCTGGCGTAGGCCGTAATCAACATTACCGGAATGTGTGGGTAATGAGCTTTTACTTCGCGCAATAAATCGTGGCCGCTCATTGCGCCCATATTTACATCGGAAATAATCATGCGCAAATCATCGTATTCCGCTAATTTTTTTAATGCATCTTCGGCGTTGTTTGCGGTAATAACTGCGTAATCGGCAAGCTGTAGCGTATCGCTTAACGCCTCGCGCAAATTGCTATCGTCTTCAACGACTAAAATCTTAATTGCACCGTTTGTATAATCAGATTTTGAATTTACTGCGAAGGCTGCAAATGCTGTTGATGAGAGTGCCATTTGTGATTCTCCGATTACCAATATTTAAAGGGTTGCAAAAGGCATAAAGAGGCTGGCACAAGTGCCCTGCCCCTGCGTAGATTGCAAACTGAAATTTCCGTGATGCGCGCGCGCAACACCTTTAACAACCGCCAAACCAAGACCTGTGCCCTGCGCTTTGGTTGTTACAAATAAATCACCAAGATTAGGTAATAATTCAGGAGCAATACCAGGGCCGGCATCGCACACTGCAATCATTAACTGTGGATTTTCATTCGCGTTTTTAGGTTGGGTTGATGTGAACGTAATACGTAATTTAGCGTTGCGCTCAACCGCTTGAATGGCGTTATTTACTAAATTCAACAGCGCACCAATTAAAGCTTCGCGGTTGCACTGAATAATTTGCTCGCCACAATCGTTATGCCAGACGCATTGCGATTCGGTTGTCATTAAAGGAACCTCCATCGCCTCTGCTAATGCATGTTGTAACTGGTTAATGCTGACAACATCTTTTAAAGGCAACTCCCCTTTAGCAAACACCAACATGTCTTGTACTTGACGCTCTATATTGTTTAAACGATTACAAATTTTTTCAGAAAATTGGTGACGTTTTTCATCATCCAATTTGCTGTTACACAAATGCCCTGCATACAACATGGCAGCGGATAAAGGCGTGCGAATTTGGTGAGCCAAAGCACTCATCATTTTGCCTAAAGCAGACAAACGCTCATGGCGGCTTAATTGGCTTTGCAAGCGGCGAGTTTCGGTTTGATCAGTCAACAGGATAATTTGGCCATCTTCGCCCTGGTTACGAGTAGAAATGCTAATACGGCGACCATCGCGCAAAGAGACTTCATGACCGTCATCCTGACGAGGCGCAAATGAGCGTACGATCACTTCGCGCCATAGTTCGCCTTGCAGTGGCTCGCCCAACAGGTCGATAGCAGCGGGATTGCATTCAGAGATACGACCCGAGGAATCCAACACCACTACACCACCGGGGAGGAAGTTGAGCAGGTTTTCCAAGCGATTGGCGATTTTCTCTTTCTCCGCCAATTCCTGCATGCGTTGGTCAGCAACCGTACTAAGCTCCTGATTCAGCTCGGCAACGCGGTTTTCCAGTAAGAAGTAAGAGTCTGTCAGCTGTTGTGACATCTCATTAAACAGATCAAACGCGCTTTTTAAATCTTGTCCTTTATCGGTCAATTTAGGGGACGCAGCAGGTTCTACAACCTCTGAAGTCACCAGCTTTAAGGGCGTATTGATTGGATGGATAGTCTGCATGCCCGCCATGGGCTAACCCTCATGTTAACTATCAGCGTCAAACAATCAACGCTGGGATTGGTTCATAACAGGGTTTTTGCAAAGGCAATGCCAATAGATTTTATTCTTATTTTTCAATAAGTTAAAATCACTTAACTTTTTAAAGTCAAAAGCTTGGCACTTGTGCACACGAAAAGGCATTTATTATTCCGAGCGCCATTTTCACGCTTTCCGGTGCTACACTGAGCGACTTTTTTAAATCGCTCGGCAACCACGACCAAAGGAGAAATTCAGTGGCTGACTATAAGTTTGGTAAATATGAGCCGCCCCACATGCGCTGGCCAGTGGCTTGGTATCACCCTCTTGTACTTTTACGTGCAGCTAAAGAAATGGTGGCGAGCGGGGATTTTATTCGCAACTTTGATCGCCGCGAGCTGTTTACCGAGAAGTTCGGGATTGTCGACCAAGCTAAGGATTACACCGGTGGCGATTATTGGTGGGACTTTATGTCTGACAGTGGCGACGGCGGCAACGCGAGCTACACGGTCGCACGCGCCATGCAAGCGCCACACTTACCCATTAGCTTTGCCGATGGTGTTAGCGCCGACGAGGTGATCACCCAAGAACTTGGCAATAACTTACCCGGCAGTAAGTTTATGGTGTTCGGCGGCGACCTCGCCTACCCCGGCGCCAGCACTGAGGAGTATCAATATCGTTTTATTGAGATGTGGGAAGCCGCAAAACCGAGTAACGAAAAATCTGATTTGACCGTAGTTTCCATCCCTCAAAATCACGACTGGTTTGACAACATCTCCACCTTTAGCCGCCATTTTATCGGCGAATACGCCAATCATTTCCTGCAAGCACACACACCTCAAAGCCGCAGCTATTTCGTTACACGACTGCCGCACGACTGGTGGATTCTCGGGCTGGATTATGCCTTGGTAGGCGATTTGGATCGCAGCCAATACGAGGCTTTTTTAAACTTATTGCAAGAACCTGACGATAACTCCGATCCTTCCACCAAACCGATCCGCACAGGTCACAATGTCATTCTCCTCTACCCGGAACCCTACTGGACACGTCCTTTAGGAGACGCTGCCGGCGAAGGCTACCCCAAACGCTACCAGCGGTTGGAAGCGGAATTATTAGCGAGGGGGATAAAAATCCGTATGCGCCTTGCGGGGGATTTGCATCACTATGTACGCGAATCAGCCACCCAAGGAGCTCAGTTGGATTATGAAGATTTGCTAGTAACCTGCGGAAATGGCGGGGCTTTTTTGCATCCCACCCACGCGAAAAGAGTGACCGACGCCAAGGTACTCAACCGCCTGAAAGACAGCAACGCCATGACACCTGATTTGGAAAAGCGAGTTTGTGTCGGCTTAAAAGCCAGCGAAAGCACCGCTAACGAAGTGCGCGAATACGCCCATCAAGCGAGCTACCCAAGCCGCAGCACAAGCAAAAATCTATCACTCTTAAATCTGGTTGCACTCTTTAAACCAACTTCTCTCTTTGGCCTCTTTGCGGACGAGGCCAGCGGTAACTTCTTCCAAAAAGCAGCCCAACGTTTGGGCGAGTTTAAGCGTGGTTTAGTAGGCGGAAACTTTATGTTCCCCATACTGCTAGGCGGCCTTTATTTACTCGCGGTTTACTGCAACAGTTTTGTGTTCAGTAAATCCTTTGTTGTCGATGGCTTTATCCCCGCCAGCCAGATTGGCGCCCTAGGCTTGTTTTGCTTCCTAAAACTCTGGTTTAAAGCCCTCTTCTTTAGCCCCCTCGCCTTTGGCGTTCACTTGATACTGCTCGGCTTGTGCGGCTCCATAGCCCATGAGGATGGAGGCTCTGCCGTAATAAAAGGCGCGCTTTATGGAGTAGTCCATATTCTGGCCGCGGCCACACTCTTCTGGATTGGCAGCCGCATGGAGCTTGATCCTTACACAAAAGGATTCATGATATTTTTTGGTGGAGTTCTGGTTGGTGGCATTTTATTCGGGCTTTATTTCACACTTGTATCACGCGCTGGCGGCCTCGCCAACAATGCATTCTCTGCGATTGCTCACCAAGGCTATAAGGGCTTCTTGCGCTTTCGTATTGATAAAGACGGAAACCTACACGGCTATATGATAGGAACAGATAAGGTGCCGCAGCGTTGGGTTTTAAATCCAGTTAAAGGCGAGCGTCCCTTATGGATTGAGCGTTCAGACCAAAATCCGCCGGAATGGAAAATACGCGATGCATTTACGCTAAAAAAATGATGGTGCCATAAAAAAAGCCCGCGTCGTTGCGGGCTTTTTTTATGGCTATTTTGTGAATTACATTTTTTCTAATGCTGTGCGAATTTTTTCTGCAGTTACTTTTAATGCATCTTGTTCTGCATTTTTAGCAAAGGCGAAATTTAAATCATCAGGTGTATCCATGGGAATCAAATGAATGTGTGTATGAGGAACTTCCAAACCGGCGATCATTAAACCTATTCGCTTGCAAGGAAAAATTGTTTTCATTGCATTGGCAATTTTACGGCTGACTTTGTTGAGGTGCGACATTATCTCATCGGGCACATCACTCCACTGATCAATCTCTGCGCGCGGAATTACCAACACATGCCCTTCACGAATCGGTTGGATAGTTAAAATCGCAAGTGCAATATCATCTTGATAAACAAAATGTCCTGGAATTTTTCCTTCCATAATTAATGTAAATACGCTTGCCATAATATTCCCCTAAAATCATTTTTTGGGGAGTCGTCATCCTCGTGTAGCGAGGATGACGACTCCCTGCTTAGTTAATAAACTGCTAGGCCATAACCTAATAATTGCTTTGCTAAATGCTCATCCAATTGCGCGATAGATTCATCGTGCAATTCAATAAATTCGTAATTGTGCTTCTGATAAAACTCTTGCTTGGTTAATTTTTCTGCGAGCACGGCAGCATTATCACCTGCGCCCCAAATATCAATACAAACTTGCAGCTCAGGCAAAAAGAAATCAACACTAACTTTGTCATTACCAAGCTGTAACACATATTCATTTGCATGATTGATTCCCGCAAGATACAACCAGTTCTCAACAATCAATGCCGTTGCAGATTTTAGACTCTGACCACTTAAGGCTTTAAGCAATTGATTGCTATTGCCCTGAACAATCGTCCCTTTAAGTTGAGCAATCGCATCAATAAATAAACTATTATCCAACAAGGTTTCTGGCCAGGTTGCAAAGGGAATACCGGTTTGTTCATTTGAATGTTGCTCGCCGCCAATAGCTTTACCGCGAGGAGTCAGCAGCCAGCCACGAATATGTTTTTTAATCCAACCGCGCTCAGCCAACACAAGATTAATAAGGCGCGCAGGCAATTCAACTTTACTGCCAATATGAGTTGCACTTAAGGGAGCCTCCGGCAGTAGGCGCAATAAAGGATGATCCTGAATAGATTCGGGCCAAGCGATGTATTCGCCATATTTGGGGTGATGGATGTAAATCCCACCCTCAAACTTACCCTTTTCGGTCAACTGCCAATGGTTATCTACCTTCACCATCCAACCGCCCTGCGCGAGCAATATGAATAACTCTTTGCTTTCTTTATGAAGCAAACGCGCCAGCGCTGTGGTTGAGATGTGTTTTTCGGACATACAAATTCCAATATTTAAAACAGTGACTGCAATTGATCAAACCGAATTGCATTAATGTTGTTACTAAATGAAAACGCATCTCCAGCATAAACGAGATAACCGCTTTCCATTGCAGGAGAAAGCTCAATGAACCGTTTTAAACCTTTTAGCAGTTCTGGTTTATAGGTCGTACTGGATTTAATTTCTATCGGCACCAGACTGCGCCCTTGCTGAAACAAAACATCAACTTCTAAACCATTACTATCACGATAAAAATAAAGATTGGCGGATTTTCCCTGGTTGTAAAATATTTTCACTAAATCCATCACAACCAGATTTTCAAACAACTGCCCAACAAGCGGGTCACGTGCAACTTGCTGTGTACTTTCAATACCCAACAGAAAGCACAGTAATCCCGTATCCATAAAATAATATTTTGGAGCTTTAATAACACGCTTTCCAAAATTTTCAAAATATGGCGGTAATTTATAAATAATAAATGACGCCTCCAATATGGAAAGCCAATGCTTAATGGTATTACTGCTTACACCAACATCCCCCGCTAGCGATGTATAGTCCATCAATTGCCCTACTCGCCCGGCAAGCAACTTTATAAACTTCTCAAACTGGCTAAGGTCTTTAAGATTAATAAGTTGACGAACATCTCGCTCAACGTAGGTTTGAAAATAATTTGAATATGCAGGTGTGGGGCGTTGTTTTTGATCATAAATTCGCGGCAAAAAACCTTGGTAAATATAATCTTCTGCTTTCTCAAAACGAAGACCATCTGCATCCAACTCAGCAATTGAAAAAGGTAAAAGATTAAGGATTGCCGTGCGCCCTGCTAGCGATTGATTAATCGCATTCCGCAATTCCAACTGATGGGAGCCAGTTAATACAAATTGCCCATTCGATTTTTTTGCATCCACAATCACTTGAATGTAACTCAATAATTCGGGGACACGTTGGATTTCATCCAGAATAATTTTTTCAGAATATTGAGCCAAAAATGCTTTAGGATCATCCTCAGCAAATTGACGAACCTCCGGCTGCTCCAGATTCACGTAGGTATAATTGGGTAAAGCCTGTTGCGCAAGCGTTGTTTTCCCCGCTTGCCGTGGGCCAATTAAAGTGACTATTGGGTACTCGCCCAATAATATATGCAAT
>JAGKXD010000111.1 GCA_021151525.1 Cellvibrionaceae bacterium
CCCTAACCCTCCCCTTGTGAAGGGGAGGGTTAGGGTGGGGTTTCTTTTTCAAAATAGAGTTTAATCTCTATGACTTTTTCTTCTTCCAGCGCCAGAACGCATAAACCGCAATCACGCCGCCCAGCACAGCCTGGGCAATATTGAACCACTCTTGCTGCGCCGCTGTTAAATGCCCAACCACATGCTTATATTCATAAACAATCCACGGCACCACATAGGCGGTAGCAATGGTCAGCAAAATGGCGAGAACAACGGCAATGATTCTAACTTTTAACATAATCAACAGACTTTGATTTTCGGGGGCGCCAGCTTAGTAGGTGATGCAAGCTTAGGCAACTGGCAAAACGCTACAGGGCGCTTTACAAAAATTGAACACTTAGTATGCAGCATTGATAATTGATGCCCCCTATACTCAGCCTTAGCTTTTAGGCAAACCACAGATTCCCTATTTAGCAGGCCACCCTATGCATAATAACGACCTAGCAAAAGTATCAACAGTCAGTACAGTTGAAGAGCAGTTGCTCATAGAATCACCCTACCCAACACCTGCACCTATACCCGTTGTAGGCCTAACCGGCTTAGTCACCCTAACTGCCAACAGCTGTGGTGGTGGAGGCGGTAGCACAACCAATGGCGGGAGCACTCAAACGAGCTCGGCCGTACCTCAGCCACTATATTCAAAAGCAGAAGCCGCACGCTTTTTATTGCAAACACAATTCACCGCGACTGACGATGAAATTCAGTCCGTAAGGAACTCTAGCTACGACGCTTGGCTCAGCGCACAATTCAACGCAATCATCGATCAAACCGGCGCGCAATGGCTAACCGCCAACGGCCACGCCACACCGGCTCACGATGGAAACTATTTCAATCCCGTGTTCGGCGATTGGATGGCATGGAATCAATTACTTACCGGAACCGGCCAAGTACGCAAACGTTTAGCACTCGCACTTTCAGAATTTTTTGTAGTATCACTCAACCCAATTGATGGCTTTTGGCCACCCATGTTAATTGCCGGTTATTGGGATTTATTAAATGCAAAAGTCTTCGATAACTTCAGAAATTTACTTGAAGATATTTCGTTAAACCCAGCAATGGGATTTTATTTAAATACCAAAGGCAATTTAAAAGAAGATGCGGCAAGCGGAAGGCAACCCGACGAAAACTACGCGCGCGAAGTTATGCAATTATTTTCGATTGGACTCTACGAATTAAATCTGGATGGCACTCTAAAAACCAACGCACAGGGCAACCCGATTGAAACCTATGTGCAATCCGATATCACCAATCTCGCCCGTGTGTTCACTGGTTATGATTGGGATTACTCGAAAGTCACGCAACAAAGTGGTTTTGAATCTTACCCTGTTCCCACACCGGAATTTACCAGTGGCCGCATGGCATTTGATGCAAAAAAACATTCAAATTTAGCCGTGAATTTTTTAGGCACAACAATTCCCGAAAATACACCTGGGGCAGATGCACTGCGCATTGCGTTGGATACCTTATTTAATCACGCAAACACGGGGCCGTTTTTTTGTAAGCAAATGATTCAGCGCTTAGTGACCTCCAACCCTAGCCCAGCTTACGTTCAGCGCGTAGCCAGTGTGTTTAATAACAACGGCTCCGGCGTTCGCGGCGATTTGAAATCTGTATGGCGTGCAATATTAACGGATAGCGAAGCGCGAACCTTACCCACCAACAAAACCGCTGGAAAGTTGCGCGAGCCAATTGTGCGCCTCACACAAATTGCACGCACATTTAATGTCAGTAGCACCAACGGCAAATGGGAGATTTACGATCTCTCCAATGCCGATACCGCTTTGGGTCAAGCACCTTTGCGCTCACCTTCGGTGTTTAATTACTTTCGCCCAGGCTATGTACCCCCCAACACAGCCATGGCAGCACAGGGATTGCTTGCGCCAGAGTTTCAATTGCACAACGAAACTTCTACTGCAGGCTATATCAATCTCGTGACCTATTTTATTAAATCTGGTTACGCCGATGTAAAAATTAATCTCAGCGCCATTGAATCACTCGCAACCGATGCAAAAGCCTTGGTGGAATGGTTGAATTTACATTTAACGGCCAATCAGCTTTCTAGCAGTACAACAGACCTAATCCAGCAAGCATTAGAAGCAACGCCCGTAACAGCAACCAGCTCTAGCGATGCAAAATCTGATCGACTTTACGCAGCTATTTTATTAGTGGCCGCCAGCCCAGAATATTTAATTCAAAAGTAATCAGGAAAGCAGCAACCATGCATATCAATAAAATAAATGACATGACTCGCCGCGCTTTTTTAAAACGCGCCAGCGCACTTTCAATCATGGGTGTTGGCGCACCGCTCGCGTTAAACCTTGCGGGTATTAGCGAAGCCGCTGCATTTGAAGCAAGCGATTACAAAGCACTGGTCTGCGTATTTTTATTTGGCGGCAATGATTATGCGAATACAGTCGTACCTTTTGATACAATCAATTACGATCTTTACAGCAGCATTCGTGGTGGTGGCGCAAATCGTACAGCAGGCGGTATAGCTTTAGGGCGCGATACGCTCACAGCAACAAAATTACAAACACTCCAACCACAAACACTTACCAACAATATTCAATACGCGCTCTCACCAGAATTAAAATCTATGGCATCGCTATTTAATTCCGGCAAAGCCGCTGTGCAATTAAATATTGGCCCATTGCTCACACCGCTTACACTCGCGCAATACAAAGGTTCAGACCGCGTAAAATATCCACTTCCACCAAAATTATTTTCACACAATGATCAACAATCTATTTGGCAAGCATTGAACAGCGAAGGCGCGACACGCGGCTGGGGTGGCTACATGGGCGACCTCGCTTTATCCAGCAACAATATCAGCACACTGACGTGCATTTCCGCTTCGGGCAACGCGGTATTTTTAGCAGGCAATAACGCATTGCAATATCAAATTAGTCCCACCGGAGCCATTCCCATTTGGGCTGCAAAATGGCCGGCATTTAATTCTGCCGCTGTTTCTAGCACGCTCAAAAAATTAATCACCCAAAGCAGCACACACATTTTGGAAAACGAATTGGCCATAGTGACTAAGCGCTCTATGGATTTGGAAGAAGTGGTGAATGCTGCGTTAAATCCAGTGAGCCTAACAACATCGTTTGATCGCGATGACAAAAAGAATTCGCTCGCCGAGCAATTAAAAATCGTTGCACGTTTAATTGGTGCACGTAATGTATTGGGCGCAAAACGCCAGGTATTCTTTGTATCACTAGGTGGGTTTGATACGCATGATGGACTCACCGAAAATCACCCCAAATTACTCGCGCAAGTGGATGAAGCTATGAGCGCGTTTTATCAAGCAACCGTTGAACTGGGCGTCTCCGAAAAAGTCACCAGCTTTACCGCCTCAGACTTTGGCCGCACTTTAGCATCCAATGGCGATGGTTCAGACCACGGCTGGGGCGGACATCATTTTGTGTTCGGCGGAGCTGTTAACGGCGGTCAGTTCTATGGCACGGCACCGCAAATTTCGCTCACCAGCGATGATCAAGTCGGCCAAGGGCGTTTGCTGCCCTCAACCTCGGTAGATCAACTAGCGGCAACTTTGGCACGCTGGTTCGGGGTTAGCAGCACAGAAATTAATTCGATCCTGCCGAATGTCGGGCGTTTTGCGACTAGCAACTTGGGCTTCATGCGTTAAACCACCGCATATTTGCACCACAAAAATGCATTCCTGAACTTTATTTTTGAAACCCAGAAGCAGGCCGCCCCGAAAATTCGCCCCACAACAAAACCATCTCATGCCCGCAAGTTATATTTTTGCACCACAGACGAACATAAAATTCCAGAAAACTCATCTTCGGCTTGACACCTCTTCACCCCCAATAAGCAATTTTCGACAAAATCGGTAATTTTAACGACATAATTAAAGAATTTAACTGCATTTATAACCATAATCGTTTAAATCAACACCCATGGCATAACGCTTGCAAAACTTAGGGTAATCCGGAGTTTTGTATTTATGTCTTCTACTGTTACCCAAGCGACCAAAACCGTGTCTTCCGTTTGCCCTTACTGCGGCGTGGGCTGCGGCATGTTGTTGGAAACCGATGGCAAGAAAATTCTCAAAGTCAGCGGCGATAAAAATCACCCCACCAATTTCGGCCGTTTATGCACCAAAGGCCAAACCAGCGCACAAGCCTTGCGCGAATCCGGTCGGATGGAAGCAGCGTTTGTGCGTGCAGAACGCAGCGCTCAGTCCGTTCAAACACCGATGACAGAAGCCATCAAAACCACCGCACAACGCTTGCGGACGATTTTGAATGAACACGGGCCAGATGCACTTTCGTTCTACGTTTCTGGGCAAATGTCCATTGAATCCCAATACCTGGTAAACAAGCTCGCCAAGGGCTTTGTGCGCACCAACAATATCGAATCCAATTCGCGCCTGTGTATGGCGAGTGCGGGCGCGGGTTACAAGCTTTCACTGGGCTCCGATGCCCCACCCGGCTCCTACCAAGATTTCGAACATACCGACCTATTCTTCGTGATCGGCGCCAACATGGCGGACTGCCACCCCATCCTTTATTTACGCATGATGGATCGCATCAAAGCCGGCGCAAAACTGATTGTGGTTGACCCACGCCGCACGCTGACGGCGGAAAAATCCGACCTGTTTATGCAGATCAAATCCGGCACCGACTTGGCGCTACTCAATGGTTTGCTGCATTTACTCGTCGAAAACGGCCATACCGACCCAGAATTTATCGCCCAATTCACTCAAGGCTGGGAGGCGATGCCGGAGTTCTTAGCGGACTACACACCCGCGAAAGTCGCAACCATCACCGGCATCCCCGAAGACGACATTCGTAAAACTGCGAAGATGATCGGCGAAGCCAAGAATTTTATGACCTGCTGGACCATGGGTTTAAACCAGTCCACACACGGCACCTGGAACACCAACGCCATCTGCAACCTGCATTTGGCCACCGGCAAGATTTGCTCACAAGGCAGCGGCCCCTTCTCGCTCACTGGCCAACCCAACGCCATGGGCGGCAGAGAAATGGGTTATATGGGGCCTGGCCTACCCGGCCAGCGCACCTTACTCGCTGAACCTGACCGCGTATTTATTGAAGATATGTGGGGCATTGAGCGCGGCAGCATCAGCACCAAAGTCGGCAAAGGCACGGTGGATATGTTTGAGCGCATGGCCGCCGGCGAGATCAAGGCCTGCTGGGTCATTTGCACCAATCCCGTTGCCAGTATTCCGAATCGTAAAATCGTGATTGATGGCTTACAAAAAGCCGAGCTCGTGATCGCGCAAGACGCCTTCCTCGATACCGAAACCAATCGCTACGCCGACATCCTTTTACCCGGCGCACTCTGGGCAGAAGCCGAAGGCGTGATGATTAACTCCGAGCGCAACCTCACCCTTATGCAAGAAGCCCTACCGCCACCGGGCGAAGCCATGGCGGATTGGGAGATAGTCGCAAAAGTTGCCTGTGAAATGGGTTTTGCCGATGGCTTTAGCTTCAGCTCCGCCGAAGAAGTCTTCGAGGAAATCAAACGCAGCTACAACCCCAAAACTGGCTACGATCTGCGTGGCATAAGCTACAACCGCCTGCGTGAAAAATCCATCCAATGGCCCTGCGCGGATGACAAAGCGAGCGACCGCAACCCGATTCGCTACCTAAACACCGGCATCAACCAAACTTTAAAAATCCGCGAGGATGGCAGCCAACCCAAATTCCTGTTTGCCACCGATTCCGGCAAAGCCAATTTCTTCGCTCGCCCGCACGTGGACGCGGTGGAAATGCCCGATGGCGATTTCCCCTTTATCCTCAACACAGGTCGCGTGCAACACCAATGGCACACCATGACCAAGACGGGCAAAATCGCTACGCTGAACAAATTAAACCCTGCACCTTTTGTGGAAATTCACCCTGAAGACGCCGCCGAGTTAGGCATTAAAACCAAAGATAAAGTAGAAGTGCGCTCGCGCCGTGGCTACGCCATACTGCCCGCCATAGTGACTGACCGCGTGCTGCCCGGCGCCTGCTTCGCGCCCTTTCACTGGAACGATATTTACGGCGAAAATCTCGCGATTAACGCCGTCACCAGCGATGCGATTGATGCCATATCGCAACAACCCGAATTAAAAGTGTGTGCCGTTACGCTCAAGCGCGTTGAAGTTTTTGCCGATGATTCGCAAACTCAACATGAGAGCGCCGCGCATACGAGTTCAGCTCAAGCAAGCGTGGCCTTTGCCGCCTTGAGCGAGGAAACCAGCATGACCTTGATCGACACTTTCGCCACCACGCTCGGTTTAAAAGCCGCCGTAGCGCCCGAACTTTCGGTGGAAGAGAAAACTTTCTTAAGCGGATTTATCGGCGGCTTAACCGCCAGTGCAAAACATATCAATGCAGTGCCAACATTGCCGGTTGATTGCCCCGTAAGCCCCGCCAATCGTGTTTATGTAAATGGTTTACTCGCCGGATTATTTAGCCGCACTCTGCCAATTGGTGTAAGTGCCAATCAAGCTATAAGCAAACCTGCGCTCGCAATTTTGTGGGCATCGCAAACTGGCAACGCCGAAGCTCTCGCCGAAAAATTCGCCGCGCAATTAAGTGCAAATTGGACAGTGAACTTGCAGGCGATGAACGACTACAGCGTGGAAAAACTCGCGCAAGATAAACACGCGATTTTTATCACCAGCACCTTCGGCGATGGCGACGCGCCCGATACCGGCGGTGATTTCTGGGGACAATTGAACGGCGATTCCACGCCGAACCTTGCGCATTTAGATTTCGCACTGCTCGCGCTGGGCGATTCCAATTACGATCAATTCTGCGGTCATGGCAAAAAATTATTTGCACGCCTGCAGGCGCTGGGCGCGAAACCACTTACCGAACGCGTAGATTGCGATACGGATTTTGAAGCACCATCTGGCGAATGGTTTACTAAACTGAACGAAGCACTCAAAGCCCATTTGCCTAGAGAGACTTCATCCAACATGACCAGCACAACTGCTAACACTACAAGCAGCAGCGCGAAAAAGCCCGAAGGCGGTTTTACAAAAACCAATCCTTATTTGGCGCGCTTGGTCATCAACAAACGCTTGAACAGCGGCAGCAACACCAAAGACACGCGTCAATTTGGCTTTGATTTAGGCGCACTCGGCAACCAAGCCGGCGGCATCCAATATGAAGCTGGCGATGCCATGGGTGTGTGGCCACAAAACTGCCCAGAGCTAATTAATGAATTAGTTATAGCGCTCAATGTAAATCGCGAAGCGCCAGTCATTGTGGATGCCAACGAAAAACCACTGCGCGAAGCACTACAACACAATTTTGAAATTTGTCGCCCGAGTAATGAAGCATTGCAATTCATTGCTCAACGTTCCGGCAGCAAAGAATTAACTGCACTTTTACACGCCGACAAAAAAGCTGAATTGCAAAATTGGTTGTATGGCCGTCAATTGGTGGATGTAATTCACGAATTCCCGATTCGCTGTAGTGTGGATGAATTTATGCCACTGCTAAAGCGCATTCAACCACGTTTATATTCAATCGCTTCAAGCTCGAAAGAATACGCGCTACAAGTTCACTTAACGGTTTCAGCCGTGCGTTACGAAAGATTCTTTAACGGCAAAAAAATTCGCAAAGGCGTTAGCTCAACGTTCCTGGCGGATCGCGCAGACGGCGTAGATATTCCCATTTTTATTCAGGCCAATAAAAATTTCCGTGTACCTGCTGACGGCAATTTGCCGATTATGATGGTTGGCCCCGGTACTGGCGTTGCTCCTTTTCGTGGTTTCTTGCAAGAGCGCAGAGCGCGTGGTAACAGCGGTAAAAACTGGCTGTTCTTCGGCGAGCAACACGCGGCAACCGATTTTTATTACCAAGACGAATTGGAAGAATTCCAGAAACAAGGTGTGCTCACCGAGTTAAGCCTCGCCTTCTCGCGCGACCAGCAACAAAAAATTTACGTGCAAGATCGCATGCGCGAAAACGGTGAAAAAATCTGGAACTGGATTGATGCCGAAGGTGGCTATTTTTACGTCTGTGGCGACGCTAGCCGTATGGCGAAAGATGTTGATAATGCGCTGCGCGATATTATCCAACAATACGGAAAATTCGATGAAGCCGAAACTGCCAACTACATGCGCAAATTAAATATGGATAAGCGTTATGTGCGGGATGTTTACTAGCCTCCCTGCTTGCACAGCTAGCTTAATAAATAGAAGGTATTTCACTGCCAAAGCAAACTTCGAGATCTTTTTTTCATATAGAGCTCATTTTCTGAAAATGCAACCGATTGCAACTATGCTTACACCAGAAGGCCACAATACTGTGAATTAAACCTACTTACGGAGGAGAACACGTCCCACAACTTTTTAAGAGCTAACGAATGAAAATCGCACATAAACTTGCGCTGTCTCTTGCCATACCCTGCTCTCTACTTATTGTGATCGAGCTTATGGGGGAGCGCGCAGTAACAGCGCAAAACTCCAGCATTAAAACCATTTATGAAGATCGCGTAGTTCCTTTACGTGACTTAAAAGTGATTGCTGACGCTTATGCCGTTTCAGTTATAGATACCGCCAATAAAACAAATGCAGGAATAATCACCGCTGAAGCGGGACGACAGGAACTAAAAAAGGCCGAGTCGCTTATTCACGAACGCTGGAATACATATAAAGCAACCTATTTAACTCCTGAGGAAAAAAAGTTAGCTGATGGTGCGGACAATTTATTTAACCCTGCAGACCAAAGTGTTACAGCACTCATCCATTACCTTGACGACAAACAGGGATACATTCCCAATCAACTCAACGAGTTCGACGGTCCTCTCTATAAATTTATTGATCCCATTAGCAACCAAATCAACAAACTTGTAGAGCTGCAACTGAACGTTGTTGAAAGCGAGTATGAGCACTCAAATGAAATTAATAAAACCAACTCTCTAATGAATTGGATTATTAGCATTGCAGCTGTGTCACTTAGTTTGTTTGCAGGCTTCCTCATCATAAAGCATTTAGTCAATAAACTTGGGGGCGAACCCGAAGAGGTGGCCAATATTGCCAACGAAGTTGCAAAAGGAAATCTAGCACTCAGGTTCCACTCAAGCGTGCCTCGCGGAAGCGTAATGGAAGCCATGCAAAAAATGGACATGCAATTAAAAAATATCCTCACTGAAGTTAGCAAAATCAGCGAGCAAGTATTTGTTACGGCACAAGAGCTTGAAACCAGTAGCAATAAATCGATTAGCGACTTAGGCACACAGCAACAAGATACTGTTCAAGTAGCCGCAGCAATGAATGAAATGACTGCAACAGTGGCAGAGGTTGCACGCAATGCTCAAGGCGCCTCCCAAGCAACACTCAATGCCGATAATGAAGTGAAAGACGGTGCATTGCTCATCATAGATGCCATAGACGCCATTCACGATCTTTCGCGCGAAGTTGAAGCAAGCGCGCAAGCAGTTTCCGTTTTATCGGTTGATAGTAATGAAATTGGCAAGGTAATGGAGGTAATTAAAAATATTGCTGAGCAAACAAATTTACTGGCACTCAACGCTGCCATAGAAGCTGCTAGAGCAGGCGAACAGGGCCGAGGCTTTGCGGTAGTTGCCGATGAAGTGCGAACCTTGGCAAGCCGCACCCGTGCATCAACACAAGATATTCAGGCAATGATTCACCGCTTACAAGCAGGTGTTTCTAACGCTGTTACGATTATGGAAAAAGGACGTGCAGAAGCACTACAAACCGTTGAAATTACCGGAAAAACTCAAGGTATTCTCAATAACATCAAGCTCTCAGTATCACAAATTAGCAACGTAAATTTACAAATTGCTACAGCTGCAGAACAGCAGTCCATGGTGGCTGAGGAAATTCATCGCAATATTATTAGCATCAATCACGTTACCGATTCAAACGTAAGTGCGGCACATCAAGTTAAGCATTACGGCAAAGAATTTCTTGATACCTCTCAACGACTTCAACAAGAAATTAGTTACTTTAAATTAGCCTAATCAACCCGTGAAGTTAAGCAACTTTTAAATATCAGCGGTTGCTTAGCTGCAAGCGACTAATGAGATGTAGCACTCTAATTTTTAAATTTTTTTCATCTCTTTTTTGCAATTTCTGTTCACTTGACGTTTTCTTTGCAGCTCTCTGCCGCTCAAATTTACATCACAAGTACTAGGTTATTCCGAACAAAAATCGCACCTTCGGCAAACGCCTGATAAGCTCGAACAACAGTATGCACCCTAGCCCAACCAAAACAATAATCATTGTAGATTCGAGTAATATGCCCAGTCTTAGTGGAACTAAAAAATAAGCAAGACTAATAATTAGCGTTTGGTGAACAATATAAAAACAGTACACGCCTTTATTCAAGTAACGCAAAGCCGGATTGCTTTCACGCAATTTGCGTTGCGCCCATCCAATTAACGCTAAAATCCAAAACCAACCATTCGCCGTCCAGAACAGGCGGTTAATTGATTTCGCAATTGCGCCATCACCTAAAGATCCACCATTGAAAGAAAATAAAATATAGCTAAAGGTGAAAAGCGCTACACCTAAAAAATGCCACCGGAAGTGCGATAAGCGCTCCCAAAGATGTGGGATCCTCACCATGACAAACCCGATGAGAAACACTAAAAGCGAACGCGCATGATTAAACCAATCATGCACAAAATTATGAGTCACAGGATTTTTTTCATCGAGCCACAACCCCAAAAAATAGGAGATCAAAATAGGTAGACCAATAGCCAACGGAATTGATGCACCGCTTGCGGCTCTCTGCCACAGAGGTTGCAACCACGCTGAATTCAACAGCGGATACAAGATCCCAATAATCAGGGTATAGGCCAAAAGGTAAGGCAAAAACCAGAGATGGTTCCAGGTTAAATGCATAGCACCCAAGGTCTTATGTGCAGCAAATTCGGGGCTGGTTTGATCGAGGTAGGCGTACCAAAAATGCCAAAAGTTCGGGCAATCGATAATCCCTTTAGTATTTGCCTCCACATAGACTTGGGGAACCACTACTACCAACATTCCGAACAACAGGGGCAACACTAACAAGGGGACACGCTTGCGAATAAAAAGCCAAGGAGACTGACTCGCCAACAGAAAAGACACGGCGACTCCACTAATCAAAAACAGCAATGACATTCGCCACTGGTTAGACCACAACATGATGTTGGTGAGAAGTTTACTGCTGTAACTACTTTTGTAGTGCCACCCCCAACCCTCGGCATAGAGCATGCCCACGTGATAGAAAATCAGCAGGCCAAAAACCAGTACGCGCAACCAATCCAACTCAATCAAACGTTTGGCGGCCGTAGGCGGGGAAATAGTTGATGCTGTTGCTTGTGTCATTTTTGCTTCCTGTCGCTATAGATAAAAGGCTATGCTAGGGAAATTGACCTGAGTACAGTGATGCTAAGTGATTGTTCTACATAAAGATGTGACCAACGGAAGCCCAGTGTGACCAAATCTGGCCAAGCGATGCGCCACCCCATTAACCAGCGTTTTGTGAAGCAGATGTCCAATCAGCAAATTCAACATTTTTTAAAGCATCAACGCCTTTGGGCGCGCTCGTTATTAGTTGGCTGGTTCAGCATCAACGTCTTAGTACTCGCCACTACCAAGCTGATGGAGTTTGAACGTGCAGGCAAAAGTATTCCTGCATGGGAGCCTTTTTGCTGGGAGCTATCCAGCGCCATCATGATTTTGCTGCTTATACCTCTCGGAGTTGTTGTAAGCGACCGCTGGCTGGATAAGCTAACTCTAAAAAAGCGACTGCTCTGTCACGCACTGGCAAGCATCCCCTTTTCCGCACTTCATGTGGCAGGCATGGTAGCTATTCGCAAGATCTGGTATCTCGCAATGACCGGCCATTATGACTTTGGGAATGTGCCCGTGGAGGCGCTATATGAATTTCGCAAAGATGCCCAAACTTATTTGACGCTTGCTCTTGTCATCTTTGGCTACCGGCTTATAGTGCGGCGCTTACAGGGGGAAGCGAGCTATCTTGCACGCGATGAAAATAGTGATAGCTCCGCCTCTGAATCACCACCGGAGCGCCTGCTGATCAAAAAGCTGGGACGTGAATTTCTCATTCAGACTGCTGATATTGAATGGGTTGAGGCGTCGGGCAACTACGCCAATTTACATATCAAGAACAGCGTTTATCCAATGCGCATTACCATGGACAAGCTGGAAAAGCTGCTGCCTCCCAATTTCACACGCATACATCGCTCAACCATAGTTAACCTAGAACAGATTAAAGAGGTGTTGCCCCTGGATACGGGTGACCATCAGGTAACCCTGCATAACAATTCAACTCTCACCTTGTCGCGCCGCTACCGAGAAAACTTCAAAACTCTCCTAAGCCTTAACTAAAAACCCGTCATCCACAAAACTTGGCAAATGCTAAGGAAATGCGATCAAAGCTAAAGATCATTTCGAAACTACTCATTTTGCCTTGAGTATTTACATACCACTCGTCGAAAAGCGCTCAGCACATTCGATACCCTAGACCATCCTTAATATCACAATAAATAATATTAATCCCACCAAGATTATCAGCAGAAAACCCACTCAAAGTCATCTAAATCATAACAAGTAGGACGAAAAAATCAGCGCAAATTCATTGATGAATTTTAATTAAATATAAAAAATTAAATTATTTTATTACCTGCGAAGCGTCAGCCTTTGGAACAATACTCAACATCAAGTAATTCTCAAAAAAACCTTAAAAACTCGATACAAAAACCAATATTGCTTGCAATAAAATCACGCACATACTTCACCCAAAAATAACATTTGATTTAAGTGCGCATTCAAAAATGTAGAAAAACACCTATAAAACAAGCGTAAAAATCAAGATTGCGCCCAACAAATCTTTACACAGAACACATCAAAAAATAAAAATTTATTCAAAAAAATAGTTATCGTTAACATTTTATACGATAAAAATTATCTAATGCTTTTTTTATAAACC
>JAGKXD010000027.1 GCA_021151525.1 Cellvibrionaceae bacterium
TTTTTAACAGCTGGATCCCCGCTACGCGAGGATGACGACTCCCATATAAAGCTAGTGTTTCTACTTTTCTCTTGGGAATATTTTTTTCCAGTCAACAACTCAAAACCGTAGGTTGTCAATCGCGAAGCATTGAGCCGAATTCATAGGGTTTAAAAATGCATCTATATAAATATAGAGAATTTTCTCTAAACCACATACAAGCAATCACAAATAATGAACTATGGTTTTCGGTCGGCAGTACTTTTAATGACCCCTTTGATAGTCAGCCGCCAATGGCTTTGTATTCAACTGATTCATTATTTGAGTCGATGAGGAGAAATGCAAAATTCGATGCAATGAATGACTTAGTATTGAGGGCTTGGGCGGAAGCTTTCCTAAATACTCCTAAAAGGTCTGAAGCGAATGTATGGGATGTAATTGAAAAATCAATTGTGCGTTGGTCTACAGGTAGTTTCATACATTGTCTGTCTCGTACAAATGAAAATATTTTAATGTGGAGCCACTATGCTAATTTTCATAAAGGCTTTTGTGTAAGATATAAATTAGATAAGTTACTTTCAAATCTTGATTTACTAACACATGGCCCAGTTCAATGCGAGAATGAATCTAAAGATATTTTGAAAATGTTGGATGTAAATACATTTCTAGATGTTGATGCTCGTTACAATCAAAAAATTAAGGAGATTGTAATTTCTATTCTCATGCAGAAGGCTAAGGATTGGGAATATGAGGAGGAGTATCGAATTATATTGAATGAGCTTTCGGCTTCGGCGAATGAACTCTCTAAATGTGTAGTTCATTCAACGGATGCGATAGACGGAATATTTTTTGGAGTAAACTCAACCGAAAGAGATCGTGCCTTTTTAAAAGATTCTTTAAAAGACCGAGATATTGAGTTTTATGCAATGAAAAAGCATGAGTTGGATTTTAAACTCGTACCACATCCCTATATAACGCAGTCAGAATAATACAAAGCTGGATCCCCGCTACGCGAGGATGACGACTCCCTCTTGAATTACTTTAATCTCAACTAACCAAGCTTCGCTCAAAATCCCTAAACCGGCTTAGTAATCACCCCATTACAAATCGGCTGAAACGCCGTCATTCTATCCACCATCACACTGCTGCCAATGCCGTTGCCTTTGAATAAGGTGCCGAATTGGTTTTGTTCGCCGTGGAGTGCCATGTAATTCAAAATAACAGTCTCCACCAATAAGTTGACGTTGTTGGCGGCGGGGCTGGATGAGGTTTCTACGTCGCCGCTGGCGCGCATGTAGCCGAGTTGTTGGTGGACTCGCTGCGCCATGGTGATAGTGGCTGGGTCTGAGCTGGTGCCGTCCATGAGGATGGGGCGTTTGGTGGGGTTGTACACCAAAAAGTAGGCGGAGGCGGTTTGTTGGTCGTCGCCCGTCCACTGGCCTTTACCGCGACCATCGGTGCTGTTGTCGGCCATGCCGTTGCTGAATACGGAGCCGTCGCTGAACACGTAAATCATGATCGGCATTTGTAGGCGTGCGGCGTATTCCAAGCAAGCGCCAATGCATTTGCCGGCGCGCTCGTCGCGCATTTCACCTGCGGAGCGGTTGCCGGTGTGATAGTCGAAGCCGCCCATGGTGATGGTGCCTGCGCCAGCGTAACCATTTACGACCAACTTCATGACTGATGCTGCCTTGCGGAATTCGCTGTCGTTGTCGAATTCGGCTTGGGTGAAAATACCAGTGGGGCCGACGATATTGGGGTCATCCACTACGCTAATGCTGCGTGGGTCGCCAAAGCGATCGGCGATGTCGGCACTTTTGATGTAGCCGCAGCGAATCATTTCTTTCAATTCGGCATCGCGTGCGGTGCCGGTTTTCACGTATTTGAGTTTGGCATCGCTCAGACGGTACATGGATTCCATGACCGAGACGGTGTCTTGCTGGCTCATCAAGCTCACCAGATCGCCCACGTCGATTAAACCTTTTACATCGCTGGGGTTGTCGATTTTGGTGGGGCGAACTTCAAGGTTAATCATGCTGGAGGGCGACATGGAGTTGCCGCCAGAGTCGCTATTGACCGAGCCGATCAGGGTTAGCAACGAACCATCGGCACCGGCTTTGTTGATGCCGTACATGGGGTTGTGCGGGTTGTTGCCGGTGTCGTTTTCCGAGCGTGCGGCAATCACTGCGCCATTGGTCATGGCGGCGGTGGTAACGGCTACTTTGCTTTTGATGCCGCGCAACACGGCGCTGTCACTGTGAAAGGCCAAGCCGAGGCTTTGGTCGATAAAATTGGTGGTCGAAGAATTGGGAGCCATGGCTGCGGGCAAGCCCTGTTTACTGTAACCGGCGGTGCTGATGAGATCCAACTGGCCGCCTTTTTGACCGACGAGTACGTTGGAACCGGCGATATTGGCGCCACCAGCGAGATCGAAACAAATAAACGGAATCTTACCTGCGCCTTGAGAGGCGATACCGCACTGGGCGCGTTTATCGGCTATGTCTGCCGACAGGCTCGCCATGGCGGAGGGTGCCAGCAAGCTAAACAAGGAGCCGCCCGCGAGTGTTACGCCGCCGGCCATAAACCCTTGCGCGATCAATTCGCGGCGAGTGATGGGGCGACGATGGCTGTTGAGCAACAGCGGTGCGTCTGGGTGAAGTGGAGCTTTGTTTCTGGCCATGTCTTAACCTGCTGTTAGCGGTTCAATTTTGTTTCTGATACCTCTTTCAAAAAGAGGGTCAGAGTAAAACTAATTTAAGAAGGGGACGTCATCCTCGCATAGCGGGGATCCAGCTTTTGATTTTTGGTCTGTCAACGGCTGGATCCCCGCTACGCGAGGATGACGATTCCCTTCTAAGTGATTTCATATTGGCTCAAAGAACCTCGATACATTCCCAAGCTAGGAATGGGTCGCTTACTGCAACAACATCACCGCACTACCCAAGGCCGCCGAACAGGCAGCTTTGACGGTGGTGAGAGTTCTGTCCGCGGCGCAGCTGCTGCCGCAGGCGGTCATGGTGTCGATCAATTTGTTCAATTCGGTGCGCATAAGTGCTGGGTCTGCTTGGGTGTTCAAAGCGCTGCCGCTGATTTCGGCGGCGAGCAGATGCTTGAGCAGTGGCTCGATAATTTGGCTGCGGCTGCTTGCGCTGAAGGCGCTGGATGCAGGTGCGGCAAAATTGAAACCACTGAAATAGCTATCGCGCAGGCTATTGGGCGCACTACTGCTGCCTACCAAGGCGTTGCAGTAAGCTACGGTCAGTTGGGTCACACCCATTTGCTGCGCAGCGAGGAAACCATCCAGATTGGCGAGTGTGGGCAGTTGTTGCTGCACTTTGCCGTAGGTGGTTTTCACGCTGGCGTTGGTTTGCGGAACGCCAGTCAGGGTCGAGAGCGATGCGTTGATCTCCGCAAAACGGCGTAAGCCAATCAGCGGTTGGCCGTCAATATCCGCAGGTGTGGCGGCGGGCGGAACCGCCGGTGCGGTACGTGCATAGGTTTTGCTGCCAATTTGATCGAAGGTCAGGAAGAACTGGTCTTGGTCTGGTCCACCTTTGATTTCTACCACCGTACCCAAGGTCGATAGGGTCTGGCGGCCATTGACCATGGCGTTGGAGTTGAGGGCGGTATTCAGGTTTGCAAACACTTGTCCCGTGGGCGCCTCTTCACCATTGATGCCGATATGGATTCCTTTCAGCGGAATATCGGTGGTGATGGCAGTGCCCTTCAGGTTGGTGAAGAAGGGGTTGGCGAACAGATAGCCGTAGTCGTCGAACTGTTGCACCTCAAATACCAGATAGCTATCGGGTGTGCCGATCAAGCTGGAAACGTTGAACAACAAAAGGTATTTCGCCCCTACCCCAACCTTGTAGTTGGTCATGATATCGGCGGCGGTCATGGCGCGTTTGTGAATGCCAAGGAAGCGGATGCTGCCCTGCCATTGGGTTTTAGTATCGCCGCTTACTTCGTTGCCGAGCGCTAGTGCGTAGCTGCTATCCCAATCTTTCAGAACTGCGCCTTTGCTGGGATCAGCATCGCCTGTAAATTCGCCATTTACATAAACGCGGCGACCATTGGTTTGGTCGTAAGTGACGACTACGTGCTGCAGGGTGGCTTGCAGTCGTTTGGCCGCATCCGCTGTGTGCAGCTCTTTCAAACCGTTGCCGTCGCTTTTGTCGGTGCGGTTCATAAAGCTGTAGTTGTACTCGTATTGGCCGAGCGCAAAGTTGCGGTCAGTGGCGCTGCCGGAGTAGGTCACAATGCGTGCGGGGTTGTTGTCATTGGTGCCTTGGGTCACATTATCGGGAATCACCCAGGCCTCAATGCTGTACTCGCCGGAGCCGCGAATCAGGTCGAAGAATTTACGGCTGGTGGCGGTAGTCGCCTGTGCGCGGCCAGTGTCTTTGATTTTGATGCCCCATGCGCTGCTCCAGCCCACGTTGCCCATAATGTTCAGGTTGGCGGCTGGCTCCACGCCGCTGGTGTCATAGGCGATGCTGCCCTTGCCGGATTTGAATTCGTATTTGGCGATCAGGTTGGTATCAATACGCCCACCGCTGGTGAGCACGAAGGCATCGCTCAAACCCACGGTTTTGCTGATGATCAGTGACGGGTCAACGTCAATAGGTTTCAAGCTGTTGGCGAATTCGGTGATCTTGGCCTCCATAGTGGCTGAGTTGGCAGCGCAGTCGCTCCAGCAGTTGTGGAAATCGCTGCGCAGACGTTGTACGAAGCGCGATTGCGCTGGGTTATCCAAGCGGATCTTGGTTTTGGCGGCGGCATAGGCAATAGCGAGGTTGGCGGCGTAGATGCTCTCGTAATTGGCATCGCCGGGTTTGATTTGGCTATCAAACTGGGCGAAGTAAGGTTGCTGTTTGGTGAGCGCGGTTTCCGAGTGGCAGCGCGAGCAGTATTCCGTTAGCAAAGGGTAAACGGTGGTTGCAAAGCCTGCAGGGTCTTTTGGGAAACTCTTACTATTAACCACATCCTTTTCGGCGGGCGCGATTAGGGTCACATCGTTGGCCTTGGTTTCGCTGGGGCCAGCCCAGTTGGTAATCCAGGTTGTAAGCGTATCGCCGCAAGCAACGGGGTCTTTCAACCAACAGTTATGGCCCTTGGAGACTTTCTCAACAATATGGGATTGCGATGGATTGGAGAGTGACACCAGGCCATTGCTGATCACTTCATCGTAGGCGAGATTGATATCATCGCCGCGTGCAAAGCGGGGTGTTTGGGTGGTGTTATGGCAGCCGCCGCAGCGGTCTTCGCGGGCGATGTTAACCCACAGGCTGGTTTGGAATTTCAGAACATCGGGCGTGCCAGCGGGTTTTTGGCCTTTGTAACTAAACACTTCAGTGCCGGTATTGCCGGTACTGGTATCGGGATTGCTGGTGACTTTCGCTGAGCTGCCAGAGCCACAGCCGGTCATGATTAACAAGCTGGCGGAAAAAGCTAAAGGGAGTGCGATAAGTTTGAGTGTGAGTTTTTTCATGGTCGCTTACTCACCTTTGCAATAGTCGGCGGTGTCGATAAACACCTGCTTGAGTTGGTAGCCACTGGACGCAAAATTGGCGGTAATTGCATCAATTTTGCTGCGATCTGCCGCGTTTGCCGGTTTGCGTAAGCAGACGTGCTTGAATACTTTTTCAACCTGGCAGCTGGCGAAGGCTTTGCTGTAGGCCAGTTCTTTATCCATTTCTTTTGCGCCTGTGCCTTTGCCTGGGAGCGCTGAACTCCAGCCGAGATTGGTGTTAATGCCTTCACGCCAGTAGTTTTGCCAATCATCGTTGGTGGTTACATAGCCGTAAGGGAATGTAGTGCTGTTTTGCAGGTACTTTTTCTCCACGCGGCTATTGGTAACCGGGTCTACCGTACCGGCCGCGTTGTAGTGGATGCTGCCGTTTACGGCATCCGGGTCGGCGGCGGAATCAAATTCATAGTCGTAGTAGGCGTAAGCTTTCGCCATTGGGTCCATACCGCTGTGGCAACCGATGCAACCATTGAGGAACACGCGGCTGTCGCCACCGGGGCTGCGGCTTACATCTTGGCGAATGAAGTCCGGCACGCGCGTAGTATCGTGTACTTGTTCCAAATCGCGGCAGAGGTGGTTGATGAGGGTGAAGCGGAACATGGCGCGGTTGGTGCCCGCAATGAAGAAGGCTTTGGCGGCGGCGCGACTGGTGATTACACCCGAAGTTGCCTCGGCGGGAAGGCCGTTAACGCTCGACTGTTTGATCGCCATAAATTTGGTGGGATCTGTTAGATCAAGGTGCTGGTCTTCAATCGCTTGGTAGTGATTGTTGTTGCTGGTTGAGTAGGCCGGGAAACCGAGGTTGGGGTTGGCGACGTAGACCACATCATCAAACAGTACGGTGCGGAAGTCAGCGTTATCGCGCACCAAGCCAATCACTGTGGCGGTGTAGTCGTTGAGTGGGGCAAATACGGTTTGTTCGCGGTTGGTCCAAGGCGTTGCCATATTTTTCAGCACTACGCTGTAAAAGGCTTCGTTACTCATGGCGAGTTGCACGGCCTTGTCTTTTTGGCCAGCATCTAAAAAGGCGGCCATTTGCAGAAGTACGGTTTCGCTCGGCGGCACGCCCGCCACGCGGTTGTGAATTTGCAGCGCCTGCTCACGTGAGCCAGCCTGCGCTTGGGTGGCGAGTAAGGTGGCGCTGACCAAGGCGATGCCCGCATGGCGGCGTTGGCGTCGCAGCCACGCGGGGGCGACTGCAGAGAATATTTTGGAGAGATTGAGAGGGGTCACGGCGGCTCCCGGGGGCTAGTCATCAGACAAGAAATTTCTGGGTTGATTATAGGCCTGAGTTTTGGTTAAACCTGTGTCTCGCTTGCAAATATGCTGACAACTCAATCACATAATCGCGACTGCTTATGGATTTTGTGAAATAAGTAGCAAAGGATTTTTGTCCTTTAACAAATGACACATTAATTCGTGATTAAATCGAGAGAATGGCCTATACACTTCACTGACAATGATAACCCTCAAATTGTCCTCCCTACATTCTCAAGGCAGTGCTTATGTTGCGACCACAGAATTCAGGCTTAGCTCGATCAGCCTTTGTTGGCCTGTTAAGTGTCTGTGTATTTCTGAGTGCTTGCGGTGGCGGCAGCAGCGTCAGTAAAAATCCGGACAGTGGAGGCCAAAAACCTGATCCAGTCGCGGTTGATCTGCCCATCGCCTATATCAAGCGCCCTATTCCGGTGGATGCCGATAAAAACCCCATCTTCCCCGATTTGCTTGATCCAACCGCGTTTAATCCCGGTGCAGCGGTTTATGTCAAAGAGCGCGCCACGGCTTTGGCTGCGCCGGTCAATATTACCGAGGCGGCCTTTGATAAGGGAGCGCTTTACGATGTAAAAGATTTAAGTACCAGCCCCGATGGCAAAAAGCTGCTGTTTGCCCTGCATCCACCCAAGTTGGAAAAGGTCACACCGGACAAGCAACCCAAGTGGCAAATATGGGAATACAACATAGCCACCAAGGTGCTGCGCCCGATTATTACCTCCAGCATTGTTGCGCTGCAGGGGCATGATGTAAGCCCGCGCTACCTGCCTGATGGCCGCATTCTGTTTAGCTCCACCCGTCAAATTCGCAGCAAGGCCATTTTGTTGGATGATGGCAAACCCCAGTTTTCAGCCCTAGAAGAAGGCAGCGATACACCGGCGTTTGTGCTGCACTCAATGAAAGATGACGGCACTGACATCCAGCAACTCACCTACAACCAAAGCCACGATTTGCAGCCAGCCGTGCTGCAAAGCGGCAGGATTCTCTATACCCACTGGGATCAGTTCGGCACAGATAAACTCAGTTTCTACACCGCCAACCCTGACGGCACACAGGTTGAGCGTCACTACGGTTATTTCAGTCTGAATGTTGCGCCAGAAACCGCCAACGCGCCGCGCAACCGTTTATTCCGTCCGCAGGAAATGCCGGATGGTCGTATAGCGGCCATTCTCAAGCCCAATGCAGCCATGCTTGGGGGTGATATGGTCGTCATTGATACCCCGCATTTCTTCGAAAATGATTTGCAAATACCCGCTGGCGGCGGAACCGGTGCAACAGCGCAAAGTTCTATTTCGATATTGCCAATCAATATCAAAGTGGGTGACACCGAGTTTTCGCAACACGGTCGCTATTCATCCCTAACGCCCTTGTACGATGGTACCAATCGCCTGCTGGTGAGTTGGAGTGAATGCCGTTTAATTGAGCCCAAAGATAAGCGCTTGGTGCCCTGTACCCCGACTTGGCTGGCAACGGCGGGCGTGAAAGAGGCAGACCCGATTTACGGTATTTGGGTTTACAACATCACGCTGCAAACCCAGCAGCCAGTCGTTTTGGCCGAAGAAGGCATGATTTTCAGCGAGCCGGTTTCGCTGGAACCGCGTGCCGCGTCAACCTATATCCAACCTAAAATGGAAGCAGATTTAGCGGCGGATTCGGTGGGCATGATCCATATTCGCAGCGTCTACGATGTGGATGGAAAATTTAATAATTTTGGTGCAGCGGCTTTCACCAGCATCGAACAAATTGCCGCTGCCGCGCCTGACCAACGCCCCGTGCGTTTTGTGCGTTTGATTAAGGCGGTGTCGATTCCGGATAAAGACACAAAGAATAATTTGGGCGATAACACCTACGGCAACTTGTTCAACCAATTTACCAACTTGCGCGAAATTCTGGGTTACGCCCCCGTAGAGCCCGATGGCTCGGTCAAAATTAAAGTGCCTGCAGATGTCGCCTTTACGCTGGAACTGCTCAACAAGGATGGCAAGCGCGTAGGTGCCTTGCATCGCAACTGGCTGCAAGTTCGCCCCGGCGAAGTGCGCGAGTGTAATGGCTGTCACAATGCGGTGACGGTGAACGCCGGCCATGGCCGCAGTGATGCCGAATTGCCAAGCATCAACAAAGGTGCAACCGGAACCCAATTTACTAACACTGTCCGCTTCGACAAATTAGGTACGCCTAGCCAACCTAAAACGGGTGAGACAATGGCGGAATTTGCCAGCCACACGACCTACTGCTTAATACCCGGTGACGCTACTACCTGCGCGCCTTTTAGTAGCAAAGCCAAAGCGACTAACCTGCGTGCGCCAAGTGTGGATTTGGTGTTTGATGATGAGTGGAGCGATCCGGCCGTGCGTGCGAAATCGCCTAGCTTTGCCTACCGCTATAAAAATCTTGCCTTGGTTGCCAGCGACATTCACTCGCCTACGGCAGAAGCCTGCATGGAAAATGATGGCTGGTCGAGCCTGTGCCGCGTCACCATCAACTACGAAAACCATATCCAACCAATATGGGAGCGCGCTCGCGGTGCGGCTAACGGCATTGCCGATACCACCTGCGTCACCTGCCACACATCCACCGATGCCAACGGCACCGTGAATGCAAAAATTCCCGATGGCCAACTCGAACTTTTGGGCACTAAAGCAGCCAACAATCAGCGCATGGTCTCCTATACTGAGCTGACCGCGAGCACGCCCAAACAAATTCTGGATGTGAATGGTTTACCCACCACCAATATTCCAGTGTGTGAGTTGGCACCGGCAGATTTGTATCCAGATATTCCGGCGTGTGTAATAGTGCGTGATGCCAATGGCGTGCCCACGTGCAAAGACGTCACCAATTGCCCCTTCGTGCAAGATCCGATTACTGATGCGGTGGTTTTGGATGCTATGGGCAACCCCACGCCGCTGAATATTACGGTGGGAATTCAAGGTCCAATGGCGCGCGGCAGTGCGCTGGGAAGTGCGAAATTTTTTAATAAATTTGCTAATTTTAATGCGGCAACGGACACTGTGGATCATCGCGGCCTATTAAACACCAGCGAGTTAAAATTATTGTCAGAATGGTTGGATATCGGCGGCACCTACTACAACAATCCTTTTGACATGATCAGACAATAACATTCGATGAATCGACTTGTGAAAATAACAAAAGCAACGCAACTACATCGCAGCGCAAAGGCATGTGCTTATTGTCTTGGCACTTTTTGGTTAACCTCAGTTTTGTGGAGCGCAAACGCGTCGGCATCCGATTTTTGGAAACTGAATTGGTTTACGCCCGATGCGCCTATAGAAGTCACGGTGAACGATGCCTTCATCAACGTGCACAATGCGCCCGGTCGCGGCTATCCTATTTTTCATGTGGTGGAGCGCGGAGAAACTATCACACTGTTAAAAATGCAAACCGATTGGATCAAGATTAGAACCTCGCGCGGTATTGAAGGCTGGATAAAACGCAGCGATGTTTTATTAACCCTCGGCCCCGATGGTCAAACGCCAGAATTTCTCGACCCTAAACAGGCCGATTATTTGGTGGATCGTTTTGAAATAGGCACCGCCTTTGGTGATTTCGATGGCGCAGATTCAATGAGTGTGAATTTGGGTTATCGCTTTACGAAAAACTTATCCACCGAAATTCGTTTTGCAGCAAATACCGGGCAATATTCAGATAGCCAAGTGATTGCGCTGGCCGTATTGCATCAACCTTTTCCTGAGCTGCGTGTGTCGCCGTTTATTGGCATAGGCGCAGGTACACTAAAAACTATGCCCAGCACTACGCTCGTGCAATCTGAAGATCGCAAAGATCATTTACTGCAAGCGAGTTTGGGTGCTTATATTCATATTACCGGCCGCTTCTTTGTGCGCGCGGAATATATTAACGATTATGTGCTTACCAGCCGCAACACCAATGAAGAGGTTAATGAATGGAAAGTCGGGTTCAACGTATTCTTTTAGCGGCTGGCTTCTTGGGAGCGCTGGGTATTTTTACGGCGCCAGCATTTGCAGCTGACGATAAAGAAAAAAATAACGATGGCGAATTGGGAAAAATCATTACACCCGATCTCGAACGCCGCCATATCAAAGAAGCTGATCTGGATACAGAAGATTTTGAAGTGGGCCTGTACTCCGGCATTCTGAGTGTGGAAGATTTTGGCAGCAATACAGTTGCTGGCGTAACTTTTTCCTACCACATTACAGAAGACTTTTTTGCGCAAGCAAACTTCGGCACCAGTAAAACGCAAAAGACGAGCTATGAATTGTTGAGTGGCGGTGTTGAATTGCTGACCAAAAACCAGCGCGATCTCAGCTATTACAATATTTCGCTCGGCTACAATTTGTTGCCAGGGCAAGTTTATATTTCTGAGAAATGGCATTTTAATACTGGCGTATATTTTATTGGTGGTGCGGGCAATACGCGCTTCGCGGAAAAAAATTACTTCACTTACAACTTGGGCGCGGGATTTAAATTTTACGCAACGGATTGGCTGTTACTCGATTTGAGTATGCGCGACTATTCATTCAGTCACGAATTATTTGGCGTGAGTAAAAAGACTAACAATTTGGAATCGCGTTTAGGGGTTTCGTTATTTTTCTAGTAGCCCGCAAGAAGTGAAACGCATTGCGGGAAATTTCCCGTATTACGCACTGCTCCATACGGGCTACGCCATAAAATAGAATTAAGTTTTAACAGAGGTTTTTATGTCAATTTTTTCGTATATTAAAAAATTCGCTGTTCTAGGATTGGTGTTTAGTAGCAGTGCTTTATTTGCCGCAGACGCTGCACCAGATTTCACGCTTAAAAGTTCAACCGGCGAAAACATTCGCTTGGCAGAACAGCGCGGCCAAGTGGTGATGTTGAACTTCTGGGCATCTTGGTGTGGCCCATGCCGCGAAGAAATGCCGTTGCTCGATAAGCTAAGCGTTAAATACGGAAAAATGGGCGTAGTGCTCTTGGGTATCAACACTGATCAAGACATTGCAGAAGCAAAAAAAGTCTTGGAAAAAGTGAAAGTGACCTATCCCATTTTGTTCGACCCAGATTCAAAATTGAGCACTTTGTACAATGTAGACAGCATGCCTTACAGCGTGTTTATTGATAAGAAAGGCCAGATTCGCCACATTCATAAAGGCTATGTGTTGGGCGATGAAGAAAAATATACCAAGCAACTTAAAGAGTTGATTAGCGAATGATGCGAACCAAAATCGCGTTAACGGCGCTGGTATTGTGCACCCTGCTTTGCTCATCCTGCAGCAGGGTTAAGCCGTGGGTAAAACCCTACGAGCGTCAAAATATTTCTGATCCCATTATGAGTTTCAGTCGCGATCCAGTTTCGGATGCTTATTTATCGCACGTGCATGAAGCGCGTGAAGGCGCAAGTGGTGCTGATGGTGATTCGGGAGGCGGTTGTGGTTGTAACTAATTTTTTGCAGTACAAAAAAATCTTGCGCAGCTTAGTCGCAATTATTTGCGCATTCAGTGTATTGCCGAGTTTCGCAGCAGTTTTGCCTGATGAGCGAGTTGATGTATTAGAGCACCAATACGAAGGCGGTGGCATTCAAGTTAGTGGCCCTTCTATATTAGTGCGCAAAAGTATTGGCAAATCTGTTTCAGTCACTGCCAATTATTATGTGGATATGGTGAGCAGTGCGTCTATTGATGTATTGGCATCCGCAAGTCGCTATAGCGAAGAGCGTAAACAAAAATCAGTCGGCATGGACTACATGCATGACCGCACAACCTATAGTTTGTCGTACACCACCAGCGACGAAAATGATTACAAAGCGAAAACCTATAATCTCGGCGTAGCGCAATCTTTTTTTGGTGATTTAACCACGCTGAGTTTTGGCTTTTCCTTTGGACAAGATGTGGTAGGTCGAAACATTAAAGGTGTGCCCGATCCGGATTTTCATTTAGATAAAGAACAGCGTCATTACTCCTTAGATTTATCGCAAATTGTCACCCGAAATTTAATTGCCGAAGTAAGTTTGGAATCGGGCTCTGAAGCGTGCATCGGCATGAAAGAAGGCGAATCTTGTCTCAATAATCCTTATCGCGGTTACAGCTATTTACACAATGGCGCGCGCGCTTTGGCTCCCGAAAAATATCCGCTCACGCACAATTCTGATGCAGGAAGTTTGCGTGCAATTTATCACTTACCCTATTCCGCATCTGTGCGTGCCGATGTACGCCGCTACACAGATAGCTGGGGTGTGACCGCCACCAACGCTGAATTACGCTATATCCACGATTTCAAAAAAGACTTTTTGCTGGAAGCAAAATACCGTGTGTATAGCCAATCTAAGGCAGATTTTTACAGCGATTTATTTCCTTATAAAGATGCGCAAAATTTTATGGCGCGCGATAAAGAGCTGAGCCCTTTTTCATCCAAAACTTTTGGCTTGGGTTTAACTTACAAATTCCCGTGGACTATGCCCGGCTTTGACAAAAGTACGGCCAATCTTTATTGGGATCACATGACCATGAACTATGACGATTTCCGCGATTATGCGAATTTCGCCAAAGTCAAAACCCCAGACGGTGGCTATAAAGCGGGCGAAGAGCCGCTTTATAGTTTGGACGCCGATGTGATCCGCTTTTACCTTTCTTTCTGGTTTTAAACCTTTTTAAACAATCGTTCTCTGGCTTAAATAGCCAGAGGACGCCTATCATCTAATTCCTGTAGCACCGCGTATAACATCCACAAACGACAGCTTTTAATCGGGGACCACTATGAAATCGCTAAATTTATTCTTAGGAGCCATCGCCATGGGATTGCTTTCATCAACCGCTTCAGCGGCTTGCGAATCTCATTTGCAAGGTGACTACCGCAAGCTGCACGCTACTGATTCCGTTAGTCTGTGCAGCATTGTGGAAAATAAGGTGACGCTGGTGGTGAACACTGCCAGCCATTGCGGATTCACCAAGCAATTTAAAGGCTTGGAAGCGCTCCATAAACGCTACAAGGATAAGGGTTTGGTTGTTGTAGGTTTTGCCAGCGATGACTTCAACCAAGAAGACAAAGACGAAGGCAACGCCGCCGGTATTTGCTTTAAAAACTTTGGTGTAACTTTCACTATGCTAGCGCCAACTCATGTGAAGGGCGCAGAGGCCAATACCCTGTTTAAGTACCTCGGCACCGAAGCCGGCGAGCCCAAGTGGAATTTCAACAAGTACTTATTGGGTAAGGATGGCAAGGTTATTCAGCATTTTGGCAGTATGACCGAGCCTGATGCCGCCAGTCTCACCAAAGCGATTGATGAGGCTTTGGCGAAATAAGCCAACACTGAAATTGTTATTGTGCAAAAAGGGGCCTGGCGCCCCTTTTTTGTTGCTCATCTCCCGTACTGCCAGTCTCCCCTCTCAAAGGCGACTTTTCGCTTCCCTTGTAATCCTTATTCTTCTCTCAAAATCTTATGTAATCGAATATCAATCCAGCAGAATTGTTGATGTTTTTCCTATTTTTGATGATTTATGCGCCTAAAAAGATATAAAAATTCACACGTGAATAACATAAAACGTGTTGTAAACGTTTACATTTTGTAAGATTATGTACGAAATCTTAAATAGACGGCTATTTTCCATACATAGTAACCGGTTACTAAAATATAAAAGCAGGTAATAGATTTAAAAATCCCCTTATAAAAATTGCCTTTTGATAGTTATTGGCGAGGGATATTTGGCTGTAGAAATTGTTAAAAGTATAAGTAAATCAACTAGTTAATAATTTTCAAAAAACAATTAAAAAAGATATGACAGATCCCTCAGGCGGCTTTTGAAAGCACAGGGGAACAATAACGGCAGCAATTTACGATTTGGCGTGAATCCATTGTTTCATCCTGAAACTGCATTTTCTGGATTTGCTTCGGGTAGCAGAGTGGCTCTGTTCAGGCGCCTGGTCGTGTCGATTGCTCAAATACATTAGCTGAAAACTAGGTTCCGTCCGTCCCAATCTCGCCACAGCTCAGGGTTTGCTTATGCATATCTGTCGCTTATGGCTATGCAAGTCGCAGTACCTGACTAATACCGAAAGTTACAAACACATAAAGATACAAAAAAATAAAACGAGGAAGCTCTGTATGACCCTGAAAAATAGAAAGAAGGCTTTAGCTCTCGCGATCAGTAGTGCGCTCTGGGGCACTGTTGTTTACGCGCAGGACCAAACGCCCACTAGCGAGGAATCTCCTGAAGAAATTATCGTGAAGGGGGTGCGTGCCTCCCAAGCGAAAGCCATTGATATCAAACGCACCAACGTTAACGTGGTGGATTCGATTGTGGCGGAGGACATCGGCAAGCTGCCGGATGCCACAATCACTGACTCTTTGCAGCGCGTGACTGGCGTACAAATCAAGCGCGAGGCCAACGAGGGTACATCGCTGAACGTGCGCGGTATGCCACAAGTTTTGACGACCTTGAACGGCGAGCAATTTCTGAGCCCGTGGAATATTACCGATGTAGGCGCTAACTATGGCGATATCCCCGCCGGCATGATCGGCGGTGTGGATGTTTATAAATCCCAATCTGCGCATACCCTGGCCGGCGGTATCGCTGGTGTAGTGGATTTGAAAACCATCAAACCTTTGTCGCTGAAAGAAGGCTTTACTGGCAATGTGAAATTGGAAGCCTCTCAGGGCAACCGCTCCAAAACTGAAATGAATGCTGATGGTTCTACCAGCACTCGCAAGCCAGATGACAACATCAGCGCTTTTCTGGGCTTCAACAATGGCGGTGATTTTGCGGTGACGGTAGGCGGCTTCAAGCAATCTAGCTATAACGCCAACTACCAAATGAACGTAAACCCCCAATTTGCTTTTTTGGATAAGCAAAATGGAACACCAACTGATCCGCTGGATTTGGATGGTGACGGCGATCTGGTTAACGACTGGTATCTCGCGCCCGACAGCTACTCCGTTAGCAGTAACTTCATGACCCGTGAACGCGAAGGTGGTTCATTCAGTATTGAAGCTCGTGTGGGCGACAACTTCACTGTGCGCGGCGATGTTTTTTACACCCATATGGAGCAATTCGACCGCGGTGTACGCGCCAGCTTCGGCGGTAAAGATAACGTTTTCTCCTATCAAGTTAACGGTTCACCCAGCGCCCCAGCCGGCACCTACAAAGATGTGAACGGCGTACCTTACCCAAAACCCGCTAACCCGGATGCCGGTCTCTACAACACCTTGTTACCCGGCACCAAGGTGGGCGATGGCTCAAACTTCACTTACATCGACGATAAGGGGGTACAGCAAACTCGTTCCATCCATACGCTGCGAGTGGCTGAGGTTTTGTCGCCCGATTTCCAGTCAATCTCTAACAGCAGTATCAATCGCACTGGCGCCTTGAACTCCAACTTTGAAATCAATTACGACAGTCAAGACAACCTCAAAGCAACCTTGCGCTTTGTTCATGCAGAGGCAGAGAAAGAGCAGCGTCAGGCTACCTTGATGCAAGGTAGCCCTGCATGGTTGTGGGTGGATGTGGATCGCGATGCCAACGGCGACCGCATCAACGGTAAAGACCCCATCACTCCCTATCGCTTAAGTGTTGACTATACCGGCGCTTTCCCAAGCTTTAGCTACGATGGCGATGTATCTGATGCAAGCAAGCTCGCGCTCTATCAATCCAACGCTACCGGCAACAATACCAAGGCAACGCTCGATGTAGTGCGTGCCGACGTGAACTATGACGTGGGTGGCAAAATCCTGAGCTCGGTAGATGCAGGCTTCCGCTACGGCGTGCGCGATGCGGAATACACCGCCTTCTACTACGTAACTCCAACAGGCCGCTACGACGACGATCAGCGCATTCCAATTACCAAACGCAACCAGCTCTACTCGGGCAACCAAATTTGGCAGCGCTACCCCGACTTCCGCTACTTCGATTACAACCGCGAAAACGCCACACTGCGCGCCGCCGGTTTGCAAGATAACGGCTTTAGGTCAGATGACCCTGCCATTACTGTATTCAAAGATTTCGGCCCCTTCAAAGGCTTCGAAAAAGGTGTATCGGCGCTCAACCCGGCAGCTTGGGATAACCCGCTAGCGTTTATGAATCGTCTTTATGGCAACAGCGAAATGTCGGTAAAAACGGTTGATGATCCGGCTTACGCCTACCGCGTGGAAGAAGCGTCCAGCTCGGCTTACTTTCAGGCCAATCTGGATGATGCTGATGGCTTCTTTGGCATCCCCTACAAGGGCAACGTCGGCTTACAAATCCTGAGTACTGACCGCACTGTAGATCGCAATAAAATTCCAGAAGTGCTGGATGTGTATAACTCCATCGGCGCCAAAGATTATCAAAAGCTCGCGTTTGTTTACGATGTAGAAACCAAGCACAAATCCTTTGTGCAAATGCTGCCATCGGTCAACTTAAACTTCTTCCCCGTGGACGACGTGATTGTCCGTCTCGGCGCAGCCAAAACCACCACGCGCAACAATTTGGATAACGTGGGTTCAGGCTTGAACCTCTGGTACACCCAGTGTGAGAAGAAAGACGAAAACGGCAACCGCGTGCTGGTGTTGAACGGCGCTGGCCAATTGGTAGGCGACAACGTGACCTGTACCGGCGGCGGTAATGACAAGGGCAATATCGACATCAAACCTTGGTCGGCAAACGTCTATAACGCGGCAGCGGAATGGTACTTCGATGAGAACGCTATTCTTGGCGTTGGTTTGTTCAAAATCGATGTGGGCACGGCGGTACAAAACTTCCAGGAGCGTCGCAGCTTTGTGGATGCCGATGGCATCGACCGCGGCAACACCGGCAACGTTTGGGTTTCGCAAAACGTAGGCGCGTCTTCGCTCTATGGTTTGGAGACTGGCTACAAACAACCCTTCAAATTCTTGCCGGGCCCATTCCTGAGCGCGACAGGTATTGAACTTAACTACACCTATTCCAAAAACGAATCTGCGGATAAAGATATCCAAGGCAATGTATTGCCTTTGCAATCCAACTCCGAACATCAAGCCAACATGATTCTCTGGTACGACAAAGCGGGCCTTAACGTGCGCCTCGCTTACAACTGGAAAAGCAAAGAGTTCGATGGTTTCGCTGGCCTCAACACCAGCGGTCAAGCCGTCAAGCTCGCCAATTGGATTGAGCCGCAAAGCTATCTGGATTTATCCGTTAGCTACTGGGTTAACCCGCATCTTAGCTTATTCGTGAACGGCACCAACCTCACCGAGCAAAGCAAGAAAAGTTACGCCCAATACACAGGTCAATTGCAATCCATTTGGGTGCAGGAGCGTCGCTACTCAGCAGGCGTAACTCTCTCTTTGTAATAAATCAAAAAATATGGCTCGGCTGCACGAGATAAACAAAAAAATGTGCAGCCAACGATAGTTGCCTCTATGGAGGCCAAAACAAATTCAAATTGGAGTTCGGATTATGAACCGTTCGATAAATAAATTTTTAATGAAGAGAAAGGGGCTGCACTATTCTGCCATTCTCTCAAGCGTTTTATTGTTACAGGCTTGCGGCGGTGGCTTGGCTGGTGGCAATAACAAAGATATAGACACCATGCGCCCAGTTGCAGGCACAGAAGATGTGTCTGCGCGCCCACGTCCACCGGAAGGTGCAGTGGTCATTACGACTGATCAACATATGATTTACGACGCGTTGAAAAAACCGATTTTCTTACGCGGCGTTAATCATTTGTATGGCGATAGCCCAACCACACACATTAACGGTATCGCCGCAATTAAATTAGCGGGCTCAAACGCAATCCGTTTGCAAATTAATGAGAACACCACCGAAACACAATTCGAAGGTGCAATGGCAAAAATTGTTGAAGCCGGTTTGGTTGCAGTAGTGACCTTAACTGCGCCGGGCGACAAATTAACCTGCACAGAAGACGGCGCTTATTTGTTGAATGCTGTTGATACTTTGTGGCTGAAAAAATTTATGCCGATTCTGGTGCAAGACAGATTTCAGTCTTACATCATGCTCAACATCGCCAACGGTTGGGGCGCAATGGATATTTTCAATCAAGACAGCTTGGGCTATCAGGAATACATTGATACCTACAAAGCCTTGATTCGTAAATTCCGCGATGCCGGTTTTAAATTTCCCTTAGTGATTGACGCTCCAAGTTGCGGCCAGGATTTCAACGCATTTTTAAACGGTCGCTCACGCGAATTGATGGCCGCGGACAGCGCAAAAAATCTGGTGTTTGGCGTTCATGCGGATGGCCCTAAATGGAATAGCAGCGATGAAATCATTAACGCAGCGACTCAGTTGTATAACGAAAAAGTTCCGTTCATTGTGACTGATGTGACAGGTTCAGGTGTTGCAGCAGAAGGTGATGCTCCGGTTGATCACAAAGATTTAATGGAGAAGGCTGCAGGTAATGTTGCGCTTGCGTTTGATTTGCCTTGGTCATCTGCAGATGACGGTGCTTCTTATGCAACTACTTTGGATAAAGCCTTGGATTTACGTGGCGGCGCCGTTTTATCTACCTACGTATTTCTCGATAAACTTTATGCGGAATTTGAACTCAACAGTTCAGGAAATTACATCCAAAAAGGTAAATTGAGTTTTGCACTCTACGTAACAGATTCCAAAGGTAATACCTTGAAAGCAGGTACAACAACTGCGTCTGATTTGCGTAGCAACCAATGGAGCAAGTTGGCGTACACCTTACCGAAATCTGCCGGTGATATTAACCCTGCGAATTTAATGAACGGCGCTACTTCATTTGATTTAACCTCGGTCACAAAACTGGGTATTCAAATTTTGGCCAACGGCAAAAAGGCATCACTAAAAGCGCCCATTAAATTCGACGATCTTAGTATTTTGCCGGGTGTACCGCCGGTCTATGTTGCGCAATTTGATTCATCAACCGACGAATGGATTAAGGCTTGGGGCTCAGTAGATGTTGGTCAAGCTAACGGTGCTTTAACACTTAAACCAACAGGCGGCGATTTTGCAATTCAATTAGCGGGTTGGAATGGTCCAAGCATCAATACAATTCCATTTAACAAAACACTGGAAGTGACTTATCGCGTATTTCTACCCGCAGAATATGCCGGTAAAAATTTGTGGGGCAAAATTTTTGGCCAATTTGGTCCAGGTTGGTCGTGGAATGAATCGCCATTAAATGTAAGTGCGTTGAAGCCGGGTGAGTGGGTTGAGTTGAAAAAGTTAGTTCAATTTAACGAAACTGTAGCTGCATCAGATATCAATACTGCGCAAGCATTTGGTATGCAAATTGGTGGCTTTAGCGGTACTGAAAGTGCACCAATATTAATTGACTCAATTAGTATTTCAGACGTAAATGCTAAGCCAACAAAAACTGTTATTGCATCGCAATACAAGGCAACTTTTACTAAAGGTACTGAAGGTTTTGTCAATGCCGGTTGGGATAACGGAAAAGCAGTTACCTCAATGGCAAACGGTGAATTGCTCGTGACTGTTCCCGCCGGTGATGGGGGTGCAATTAATAAAGGTGATATCAATTCTGTTGCAGAAATTGATTTCAAAGGTGGCATTACTGTAAATATGAAAGTCTTTATTCCTGCTGATTGGGCTGGCAGCGATTTCTGGATTAAATTCTTTATGCAAGACGGTAACTGGAACCACTTTGAGTACACACCTGCATTGGATGTGAGCAAATTTACACCGGGTGAATGGACAAGTTTAAGTTTCAAAGTAAACGAGTTCCCAGCAAACTTCTCGCGCACATTGAAGCCACAAATGTTTGGTATGCAGTACGGAAAAGTTCCAGCGGGTACTATCAAGTTAGATGATATCGAAATCTTCGGTGCAACTCAGGTAGATGATTCAAAACCAATCTTCACCATGGGCTTTGAAACTGAAGCGCAATTTAATTCGGTGAAATTCGAATCTGCTACAGGTGCGTTTACTGAATCTGGCTTGGCGACGGCTAAATATTCTGAGTGGAAAGTAATTCCATTCGGTTGGTTGGCAAGTTCATGGAAAGGCAACACGGGCGATAAAGCGGTGTTGGATATTTCCAAAGCAGAAGACATTGTTGACTTGACTGCACGCGGTGAAGATATTGTTAATGGTATGTTCGGCATAAAAGCGACCAGCATTCCAGCTAACTTTTATGTAGCACCTAAAGTGAATTAATTTAAAACTCAATCCGCTTTGCAATAAAACCCCTTTCAAACGAAAGGGGTTTTTTGTTTGAAAGAGAAAATTAAATACGTGGTTTGAAGAAATAAGTAGCACAATAATAAATCCCTAATAAAGGCAACACATGAAGCCAAAACATATCATGATTGTGGGTGGTGGAACGGCTGGCTGGTTATCAGCACTTATGCTTGCCAAGGCGTGGCCACTGCAAGGTATTAAAGTTACCTTGGTTGAATCGCCAGATGTCGGCATTATTGGTGTGGGCGAAGGTTCTACGCCTGCGCTGGCTCTTTTATTTGAGCGTTTGGGAATTCGTGAAGAAGAATGGATGCCGGAATGTAATGCAACTTACAAGTGCGGTATTGAATTTAAAAATTGGTCAGGAAAAGTTGGTTGCGAAAGTTACTTCCATCCTTTTTCGTGTGAATTGGATTCGCAGTCATTTCCTGTTTTTATGCAACATGTACATGCCAGAAAATCCGGTAAACATGTTTATGCAAAACCCGATGGGTTTTTTCTAACAGCTTTACTTGCACAGCAACAGCGTGCACCTAAATCGCAAACGCTAGATGTACCAAAAATTTATTATGGTTATCACTTTGATGCGGGTTTGCTTGGAAAATATCTTGCGCGTAAAGCGGCAGAAGTTGGTGTCGTTCATAAGCAAGTTCACATCGAGCAAATTGAGCAAAATTCTCAGGGCGATATAAGCGCACTAAAAACAAAAAACGGCGAATTACTAGAGGCTGATGTTTTTATCGATTGTACTGGCTTTGCATCACTGCTTTTACAAAAGACCTTGGGTGCTGAGTTTACCAGCTACGCTTCGCAGCTTTTTAATAATGCTGCTGTAACCATGTCGACAGATATCACAGAGAAAATTCCATCGCAAACCTTATCAACTGCGATGAATTGCGGTTGGGCGTGGAAAATTCCACTGACCAATCGCTTTGGTAATGGTTATGTTTACAGTCAGGATTTTTGTTCAGCCGATCAAGCGGAAACTGAATTGCGGGCGCATCTTGGTTTGTTGGAAAAAGATATTCCGGTGCGTCACCTAAATATGAAAGTAGGGCGGGTTACCGAGCACTGGAAACACAATTGTGTGGGCGTGGGTTTGTCGCAAGGGTTTATTGAGCCATTGGAAGCAACGGCGCTGTATTTAGTGCAGCAGACAATGGACTTTTTTATTGAGGCTTTTGAAAAAGGCAACTTCAGCGCGCAATATCAAGATCTCTTCAATAAAGAGGTGAATGCATATTTTGATGGAATTCGCGATTACATAGTCACACATTATAAAACCAGTGCGCGTACTGATACCGAATATTGGCGCGCTAATACGGCTGATCAGCGCAATGTGTCTTCAGTCATGCGTGAGCTTTATGGCGCATGGTTTCGCGGCGAAAATCTTGCAAATGCGGTACAAGTATTAGGTATAGATCGCTATTATCCCGCGCCCTCTTGGTACTGCATTTTGGCGGGTATGGGGATTTGGGGAAATGGAAACCAACAGCTGTCAACTATCGCAGAAGTCATAAATCAACCATTGCAAAAACTGCTAAAAAGCTCGTCTTTGCTGTTTCCAGATCACCGCACCTATTTGAATGAGTTGGCTTGTACTTAAACTAGGCTTTTTTAGGGGTGAAGAAAGCGGGAGCTGTTGGTTGCATTTGCATATATTTACCCAGAGACAAGAATAAAAGAATTGTAATCGGTTACATTTTTTGGCAATATTACCTCACCAGCTCTTTGATTTAACTGTTTTTGAAAGAGTAATCGGTTACTTATTTAGCATATTGTTAAAGAAGTTGCTGGTTAGCATCCTTGCGATGCAAGTACTGGTGTTAGCCCGCTGTTGTTTTTTATTTACCCCGGCATGCCGGGGTTTTTTATGAGCGAAATTTGGCGAACAGCTCAACTTGCCATGCTTTTATTTAACTTGCTTCTTGTTTGTGGGTATAGTTCAGCCCTAGTCGATTGAATGCCCCGATTTATCTTTTCAAAGGAAAACACATGTCTGCTCAACTCAAGGCTCAGGCTCAGCGCCTCGAAAATTGGATTAAAAACGATGCAATTCCCCTCTGGTTAGCGCGTGGTTTAAACCCGCAAAATGGCGTTAATTACGAGCGCTTGCTGGCAAGCGGTGAGATAGATTTTGAATCGAGCGTGCGCGTGCGCGTGCAGGCGCGTCAGGCGTTTTTCTTTGCCCAAGCCGCTGATCGCGGTTGGTGCGATTCAGGTAAAGCTGTCGCGCAACGCTTACTGGGTTTCGTGCAAACTCATGCAGCGCACCCAACTTCCGGCGGCGGTTATACACATCTGCTAGACAAAAATTACCAAGTCGTTGATACCAAACAAGACCTTTACGACCACGCTTTTTTCCTGCTCGCCAATGCTTGGGTCTACCGCGTTACTGGCGATAAAAATGCGCTCGCTGAAGCAGAAAAATTAGTTGCACATTTAGACGTAAAATTTGGTTCAAATGTTGGTGGTTGGATTGAAGGCGATTACCAATATGCCTGCCGCCGCCAAAACCCCCACATGCATTTGTTCGAAGCTTTCCTCGCGCTTTACGATGCGACTAAAGATGCAAAATGGCTCGCACGCGTGGGAGAATTGTTCGCACTTTTCCAAAGCCATTTTTTCGATGCAGAAAAACAAGTTCTGTTCGAGTTTTTCGAAGACGATTGGAGTTTGTGTCGTGATGCCAAAGGTGACGTTGTTGAACCCGGTCACATGATGGAATGGGTGTGGCTGCTCGATTGGTACAGCCGTCGCAGCGGCCGCCCCGTTGCGCACTACACCAAAGCACTCTACGAAAAAGGCTTGCAAATCGGTATGGATAAATCCGGTTTGTTGTTTGACGCAGTTGCTCCCGATGGTCGCGTCATCGACCCCAAAAAACGCTGCTGGGGCATTACCGAATTAATTAAAGCGAGCCTCGTACAAATTCGCGCTGGCAATCCAAAAGCAGAAACCATTGCGATTAAAGGTGTGGATGATTTGTTCACTTATTATCTCTGCGCCAGCACGCCCGGCTCTTATGTAGATCAACGTGGCGCTAATGATGAGGTGGTTGTGGATGTCGCACCTGCAAGCACGCTTTACCATTTGATAGTTGCCGCAGTGGAATTGATTGATCACTGCAATGGCGTGTACAGCAAATAACTCAATCGTAGCCCGTATGGAGCCTGCGTAATACGGGGATAAAAATCCCGTAATACTTTTCACTCTTTACGGGCGACTTGCTGATTTAGGTGTGAAAAAAAATATTAAGCAGGGAATCGTCATCCTCGCGTAGCGGGGATCCAGCTCTTGATTTTTCTTGGAGTGTTTTGCAGTTCAAAAATAAAAAACTGGATCCCCGCTGAGCGAGGATGACGACTCCTTATTTAATATAAGCCTTATATGTTGTGATAATTTTCAGAAGATAAAAAAGGGGCGAAAGCCCCTTTTTTTATCGCGGTGATAAATCTGAAATTACGCCTTAACCGGCGCCGTACTCTTACGAATAATAAACTCAGTCGGCAGCACGCACTCCGTTTGACTGAGCGGCTCACCTTCAATAATCCGCAACAACATATCCATGGCCATCTTGCCCATTTCTTCGGCAGGTTGGGAAATGGTGGTCAGGCTTGGGTCGCAGTATTTGGCGTAGGCGATATCATCGAAGCCAGTGACTGACATATCTTCGGGAATGCGAATACCCTGCGCTTTCAAGGTTTGCATAGCGCCAATCGCCATTTCGTCGTTCATGGAAAAAATGGCGGTAGGGCGCTGCTTCATATTGCAGAACTGGAAGGCCGCGTTGAGGCCAGACCACATGGTGAAGTCGCCTTCCGCAATCAGGTCGCGGTCAAATTCTATACCGGCATTGCGCAATGCATCCTTGTAGCCTTCAAGGCGATCAACCGTGTGCGGGTTGTCTTTGAGGCCGGAAATTACGCCAATGCGTTTGTGGCCGAGGGAAATCAAATAATCCACCATAGTTTTGGCCGCGCCACGGTTGTCGATACGGATTGCCGGGCCGGTGGTGTATTCGCAGCCGCAGGCATTTACGCAGGGGATGTCGGACGGAATATTGTTTTGGCTTTTCTCTGAGCTTGGGCGCAGCTGGATAATGCCGTCGGCTAAGCGGGTTTCTACGCGGCGGATATACTCGATTTCGCGCTCGGTGGTGCCGCGCGTGTCGCCTAAAAGTACGGCGTAACCTTTTTGTTGCGCGCGGTCTTCAAGGGCGCGAATAAACAGGGAGTAAAAGGGGTTGGCAATGTCTGGCACCAGTACTACTACGGCGTATGAGCGAGCTGAACGAAAGTTGCGCGCCAGCATATTGGGCTTGTAGCCCACTTGGGCGATGGCACTATGGACTTTTTCCAGGCTATCGCTGGATACCTTTTCAGGCATGCTGAGTGCGCGGGAAACGGTGGCTACGGAAACTCCGGCTAGGCGGGCGACATCGCGAATGCTGGACATAAACTGTCTCTTCTTTAGGGTTAAGTTATAGTTGTTCGACTATTGTAACAATAAGCGTTCTAGTGATGTAAATACAGGGCGCCCGCAAAGAATATTTGCAGCAGGGCATTGAATTTAGCTGGCAAATTTCTCTGTAACCGATTACATTATGCGTCTTATGGTTTTGCGGTTAAGCCTGAGGGATTTATAGGTCACATGGGCTGCGGTATGCATCTATATTTGTAAAGATGTAACCGATTAGGTTGAACAAAGTTTACGCGCTAGGCATGATTCTGTTGTATTGAATGACATCGCTGTCAATTCGATTCTGGCTCATCCTGAACGCAGCCTTATACTTAAAATCCCCCGCGGGATAAAACATAATAAGTGGAAAATACAATGAATCTCCCCTTGCTTGATATCTTGATTGTCATTGCATTCATTTGCTCGACAGTCTGCGTCGGTTTTTGGGTTTCTGCCCGGGCATCCAAAGACATTAATAGCTATTTCCTCGGCGGCAACAAGCTCAAGTGGTACATGCTCGGCCTTTCCAACGCCTCGGGTATGTTCGATATTTCGGGCACTATGTGGCTGGTGTATCTGCTGTTTGTCTATGGCCTTTCCAGCGTTTATATCCCTTGGTTGTGGCCGACCTTTAACCAGATTTTTCTGATGGTGTTCCTCGCGACTTGGCTGCGCCGTTCGGGCGTTATGACGGGGGCAGAGTGGATCATCTTCCGCTTTGGCGATGACCGCGGTGCGCGCCTCTCCAACATTATTGTGGTGGCCTTTGCGCTGGTCGGCGTGATTGGCTTTTTGGCATACGGATTCATCGGTATAGGCAAATTTGCCTCTGTGTTTTTCCCTTGGAAGCTCTCCGCTGACCCGCATATGAACGATGTCTATTACGGCTTGGGTATGACTGCCATCACCACCTTTTACATCATCAAAGGCGGCATGTTCTCGGTGGTGTTTACCGAGGTGTTCCAGTTTGTAGTGACCACCATCGCCAGCGTAGGCGTGGGGCTGATCGCCATGCACAGCGTATCGCCCGAAATGATTGCGGCGATTGTGCCTGCCGGTTGGGATAGTTTGGCGGTGAACTGGCATTTGAATGTGGATTGGGCAGGGCGTTTGGACGCCGCCAACCTCAAAATTGAAGCAGACGGCTATTCGCTGTTTGGCATCTTCTTTATGTTGATGTTGTTTAAAGGCGTGCTCTTGAGTCTCGCTGGCCCTGCACCAAACTACGATATGCAGCGCGTGCTCTCCACCCAATCGCCACGCGATGCCGCCAAGATGAGCGGCTTCGTAACCGTGGTGTTGATGTTCCCGCGCTATATGTTGATCGCCGGTTTGACTGTGCTCGCGCTCGCCTTCTTTATGAATGACCTGCGCGCTATGGGCCCGAATGTGGACTTCGAGCAAATCCTGCCCTTCGTATTAAAGAATTACATTCCCAGCGGTTTGCTTGGACTTTTGATTGCCGGTTTGCTCGCCGCCTTCATGTCCAACTTTGCGGCGACTGTAAACGCGGCACCGGCCTATGTGGTGAACGATATTTATAAGCGTTACATCAACCCTAATGCGCACCCCAAAAAATATGTGTACTTAAGTTATGTGGTGTCCTTGGTGTTTATTGTGATTGGCGTTGCGCTCGGTTTTTATATCCCCAGCGTGAACACTGTACTGCAGTGGATTGTGAGTGGTCTTTACGGCGGTTACACCGCATCCAACGTGTTGAAATGGTACTGGTGGCGATTCAATGCTTACGGTTATTTCTGGGGCATGGCAGTAGGTATTGCCTTGGCCTTGGCCTTAGCAATTCCAGAAGCAAACGCTGCAGTTGCCCACGGTTTGGGTGTATTCGGATTGCATCTGGAAAAAGTTGAGTTTATCTACGCCTTCCCTTGGTTGTTTGTTGTTTGCTTGATTGTTTGTGTGTTGGGTTCATTGCTGACTGCGCCAACTGATATGGAAATTTTGAAAAAATTCTATTTGAAAGTTCGCCCATGGGGCTTCTGGAAACCCGTGCACCATGCTTGTTTGCAAGATCATCCAGCACTGCAAAAAAATACCAATTTCCTGCGCGATATGGTGAATGTGGCAGTGGGTATTCTGTGGCAAACCAGCTTGGTTGCTGCGCCGATTTTCCTCGTCATTCATTACTACACTGAGTTCGCTCTCTGCATGGGTGCTGCGGCTTTGTGTACCTTATTTTTGTGGAAAAACTGGTACCAGCATTTGCAAGATTATCCGGACGATTTGCCACCGGAAATTTTAATCGGTACTACCGATGAGCATTTGTTAAAGAAAAACTAAGCGAGTAATGCGTAGCGCCTCTTTAAATTCCTGTACGGATTTTTAACATGAAGCGCTTCGCATCAATTTAACCAAAAATGTAATCGATTACCATTTTTGGTGGGTGACCAACTAACAGCAAGTAGCGTTACTTGTACAACGTAAAAAGTGAAAACTTGTTAAAACCTGAATCATGTTTAACAACTATTTCACATAGCAACTAAGGTATTGAGCAATGACAGAATTTAAACAAAAAGCGAAAGCCCTGCTCGCGAAGCACGAGGCGTTAATTACCAAAATAAATACCGCCAAAGTAGACGGTAATGGCATTTACACCTGCTATGAAAACCCCATTCTTACCGCCGAGCACGCTCCCATTTTTTGGCGTTACGATTTAAATGAAAAAACCAATCCATTTTTAATGGAGCGCCAAGGCATGAACGCCGCGTTTAATTCCGGCGCACTTTATTGGAATGGAAAATATATTTTAGCGGTGCGCGTTGAAGGCGTAGACCGCAAATCATTTTTTGCGATTGCCGAAAGCCCTAACGGCATCGACAATTTCCGTTTCTGGGATTATCCCATCACAATGCCTGAGACTGATCGCCCGGACACTAACGTTTATGACATGCGTTTAACTGCGCACGCAGATGGTTGGATTTACGGTTTGTTCTGTACCGAGCGCAAAGATTTAACGCGCCCCGATGATACCTCTGCGGCGGAAGCACAATGCGGCATCGCACGTACTAAAGATTTAATTACGTGGGAGCGCTTGCCCGATTTAATTACATATTCTGGTCAGCAGCGCAACGTAGTTTTGCACCCGGAATTTATTGATGGCAAATACGGTTTGTTCACGCGTCCGCAAGATGGTTTTATCAGCGTTGGCGGGGGCGGTGGAATTGGTTGGGGTCTTGTAGAAGACATGACTCGCGCCGAAGTTAAATCAGAAGTAATTGTAGACGGCAAGGTTTATCACACCATCAAAGAAGTGAAAAATGGCCAGGGCCCAGCGCCTATTAAAACTGCAGAAGGCTGGTTGAATTTGGCTCACGGCGTGCGCAATACCGCCGCTGGTTTGCGTTACACACTTTATATGTTTATGACTGAGTTGGAGCGCCCTTGGGTTGTTTTACACAGTCCTGCCGGTCACTTTATTGCACCGCACGGTGCAGAACGTGTGGGTGATGTTTCCAACGTTGCGTTTGCGAATGGTTGGATTGTGAATGAAAAAAATGAAGTCTTTATTTATTACGCGTCATCAGACACGCGTATGCATGTTGCAACATCGACTGTAGAAAAATTAATTGATTACTGCAAAAACACACCGGAAGACGGTTTGCGTTCTGCGGCATCTGTGGCAACGCGCAATGAATTGATTAGTGCAAACTTAAAAATATTAAAGGACTTGGTGTAACCCACAATGAATGCTGCGAGTTTAGCTAGCCATCTATCGGGGCTGCAGTTTGAGTTTCATCAAGAATTAATTGCTATTGTTGACTGGTGGTTGGCAAATACGATTGATCGCGAGTTTGGCGGTTTTTATGGCGAGGTTAGCGCTGATAATCAACCGGTAAAAAATGCCAGCAAAGGCATTATTTTAAACTCGCGCATCCTTTGGTTTTTTAGTGAGGCTGCACTGGAATTAGGTTCGCTAACAGATCCTAAAGGTATTGAAAGTCGTCAGGCAGCCAAACGCGCTTATGATTACATCGCCAATTATTTTTTTGATGCAGAACACGGCGGCGTTTATTGGGAAGTGGATGCACAAGGCAACCCCGTCAACACCAAAAAACAAGTTTATGCGCAGGCGTTCACCATTTATGCCTTGAGTGCTTACTATCAATTAACGCAAGACGAGCAAGCGCTCGCCTACGCATTGCAGTGTTTTGAATTGCTGGAAGCAAAAACCATTGATCGTAAGCGCGAAGGTTATTTGGAGGCGTTCACTCGTTCATGGGGAGCTATGGATGATTTGCGTTTAAGTGAAAAAGATTTAAATTTTCCTAAATCGCAAAATACCCATTTGCATGTGTTGGAGGCTTATACCGAGCTGAATAAAATTCACCCGTCTGCAAAAATTAGTGCTGCCTTGCGTTACAGCATTGAATTGTTTGATAAGTACATGATTGACAAAAAAACTTATCACCTGCGCATGTTTATGGATAAAGATTGGAAAGATCACTCGCCGGGTTTTACCTATGGCCACGATATTGAAGCGAGTTGGTTAATTGCCAAAGCGCTTGAATCTTTGGGTGATGAAACTTACACCAAAAATCTAATGCCCACGTTGGTGAAAATTGCAGAAGTCACTTTGCACGAAGGTGTTGGTGCGCACGGCCATGTGATGGATGCCTACGACTTCGCCAGCAAAACCCATTTGCCCGATATAGTCTGGTGGGTGCAGGCAGAAGCTTTGGTCGGATTTTTATTTGCCTATTGCGAATCGCGCGAACAAAAATATTTGAGTGCAGCGGAAAATATTTGGGAGTTTATTAAACAATACCAAATTGATAAAAAGCACGGCGAATGGTTTTGGTTATCCAGTATCGATAAGCCGCAAGCAACGCCTTATTACAAAGTCGGCTTCTGGAAGTGTCCTTACCACAACGGTCGCGCCATGATGGAAGGAATAAATTATCTATCAAAAGTGCAATAGCTTTTAAACATTTTGGGCGACAACAACATTAAAGCAGTGTCGCCCGGTAACACTTTTATTACTGTATGCCCTAAACGCAGTTGCACCGGGTAAAAAACTAGACAAGCCTTAAATCCTAGTCTTTTATTAATCGCGGAAGATGAGGTTTAGTGCGAGTTACACCAACTTGCAGCGAAAAAAATTGCAGTAAATCCACTCAAATTAAAAATACTATACGAGTAATCTTGCGAGGAGACGCTATGAAGAAAATGATGAGTCTGTGCACTGCAGCTTTATTGCTGAGTGCGGCGAGCTTTGGCTTTGCTGCCGATAGCAAAAAAGCTGAAGCACCGAATAAGGCCGATTTTATTACCACCAATGGCACCCACTTTTCATTAAAGGGCAACACCTATTATGTGGTGGGTTCAAACATGTGGTACGGCGGCTATTTAGGTTCCGCTGGAAAAGTAGGTGACCGTGCGCGTTTAACCAAAGAATTGGATAGCTTAAAAGCACTCGGTATTAACAACCTGCGTGTGCTTGCTGTGTCAGAAAAAAGTGATCTCAACAGCGCTGTGCATCCCGCAACCACTAATGGCTTTGGTCAATACGATGAAGAGTTGTTAGCAGGTTTGGATTTCCTAGTTGCAGAAATGGCCAAGCGCGATATGAGTGTCGTAATTTATTTAAATAATTTCTGGCAATGGTCCGGCGGTATGACCCAGTACATGGGTTGGATTGATGGTCAGCCCGTACAAGATCCCAATGTGACGAATGATTGGGAAGGCTTCATGGCAAAATCTGCCAGCTTCTATCAAAGTAAAAAGGCGCAAACAGAATGGCGCAAAACTATTAAGAAAATTGTTACGCGAACCAACACCATTACTGGTAAATCTTATATCAATGACCCCACTATTTTGTCTTGGCAATTGGCGAATGAACCACGCGCTGGCAATTCAAAAGCTAACGACAAAGAAAAAGCCGTTTACGTTAAGTGGGTCAATGACACTGCAAAATATATTCACGAGCTAGATGCAAACCACATGGTGAGTACCGGTAGTGAAGGTTTGATGGGTTCTAATAATGATGAGAAATTGTATAGCGATGCACACTCATCGCCTTACATCAATTATTTGACCTACCACATGTGGATTAGAAACTGGAGTTGGTTTGATCAGAAAAAGCCAGCTGAAACTTGGGATGCCGGTTTAGCAAAAGGGAATACCTATTTGAATGTGCATATCGACATTGCTAAAAAATTAAACAAGCCAATTGTGTTAGAAGAATTTGGTTTGGATCGCGATATGGGTGCTTACGATGTTAAATCTACCACGCATTACCGCGATAAGTTTTATCGCATTGTGTTCGACACTTTGTACAACCGTGTGAAAGCAGGCGATGCGATTGCCGGCTACAACTTCTGGGCGTGGAATGGTTCAGCGCGCACTAGTCGTGAAAATTTCTGGTGGCAAACGGGTGATGATTTCATGGGTGATCCACCACAAGAACAACAAGGTATGTACGGCGTGTTTGATTCGGATGTGACTACCATCTTAATCATCAAAGAATACGCCGACAAAATGCACGCGTTACCAAAATAAATTTGCTTAGGAATTGCAGCGTTAAATCCAAAAAAAATGCTCATAAATTGCAGGAGCAATTTACACAGCACAGCTGCCCTAAGGGCGAACCACACGGATGTGGTGAGTGATTTGCTTAATGTAAACTCGGCAAAAGTTTAAAGCGTTAAAAACTGCAATTTCGGTTGCAGTTTTTTTGTATCAAAATTAATTTATATGATTAGTCCTACGAAAGTTTTATGCAATAAATTTTATCTGGGAATCGTCATCCCCACTCGGCAACTGCTCCTGCGTTGCGCTACCTTCTGCATCCGTGCAGTCGTACGCGAGGATGACGATTCCCTTCTTAAGTAAGCACTATTCAATCCTGAAGTTTAAAATAAAAAGGTTTTTGCTATGAACAAAAAAATATCCCTATTGCTCGCGCTCTGTGCGAGCTTTTTATTAGGCGCACAAGCGCACGCACAAAAATTTGATGAGCTGGGCAAAACGCCGCAAATGGGTTGGAACAGTTGGAATACTTTTGCGTGTGAAATTAACGAGCAAATGATTCGCGATATGGCCGATACCATGGTGAAAACCGGTATGAAAGACGCGGGTTACAACTACATCAATATCGACGATTGCTGGCACGGAACACGCGATAAAAATGGTTTTATTCAAGCCGATAAAACTCATTTTCCTTCAGGCATTAAAGCGCTTGCCGATTATGTGCACAGCAAGGGTTTGAAAATTGGTATTTATTCGGACGCGGGTTCAAAAACCTGCGGCGGTCGCCCCGGTAGTCGAGGTCACGAATATCAAGATGCAATTACCTACGCGAGTTGGGGCATTGATTACGTGAAGTACGATTGGTGCGATACCAAAGACATAAATCCAAAAGCCGCTTACACCACTATGCGCGATGCGATTAAAAGTGCAGGCCGCCCAATGTTGTTTAGCATTTGCGAGTGGGGCGATAACAAGCCGTGGGAGTGGGCAACCGATATCGGCCATTCATGGCGCACCACGGGTGATATAGATCCTTGCTGGAATTGCGAGCACAGCCACGGCTCATGGTCGTCATGGGGTGTGTTGCGCATTCTCGATAAACAAGAAGGTTTGCGTAAATACGCAGGCCCAGGCCACTGGAACGACATGGACATGATGGAAGTCGGCAACGGCATGAGTGAAGCTGAAGACCGTTCGCATTTTTCTCTGTGGGCGATAATGACCTCGCCGTTAATTACCGGCAACGATTTACGCAGCATGTCAGACACCACGCGTAAAATTTTAACCAACAAAGAAATGATTGCGATCAACCAAGATCCATTAGGAATTCAAGCGCTTAAGTGGATTGATGATGGCGACGTAGAAATTTTTATCAAGCCAATGGATAAAGGCGATTACGCCGTACTTTTCTTGAATCGCTCAGACAATGAAAAAACTTATGTGCATGATTGGGCGTTTAATGAAATGAAAGATGACATTAGCAAGCATCAAATTGATTTTTCAAAAGAGTCTTTTAACTTTAGAAATGTGTGGACAGGTGCAACTGGTGATACCAAAGCCAAGTTGAATTTAAGCATTCCAGCCCATGATGTGGTCGTCTTGCGGCTTACACCTAAGAAGTAAATTGATTTCAGAAAAAGGCCGGTAATTCACCGGCCTTTTTCTTTTTGGATTGTTGCTGTTTAATATTTTAATTTCAAATATGGCAATCAGAGCCTATATTTAGCATCTAATCATTTGAATATAGATTTTAGCTGCGAGGTATAGCTGATGAAATTCCTTTTAATATCAATTGCTTTAAGTGCATTAACAGTGAATTTAGCCTATGCAGAAACGGGCGAAAAGCTCTATTTACAGCATTGCGCATCCTGTCATGGTCAAAAAATGGAAGGTGGTGTTGGCCCTAATTTGGCGGATGCTATTTGGGTAAAGGCTCAAGCTCAGCGCGAAAGTATTATGGGGTTTGTCGCTAAGGGGTCGCCTGAGGGCGGGATGCCTGCATGGAAGAACAAGTTAAATGAAAAGCAATTGGGCGAGCTAGCTGACTATATACTGATGCCGAAGTTTGAAAAAACCACCGAAAGAAATGCGGTAGATTCTTACCCGGAATTAAAACATTTTCGCTTGCCAGTCGGTTTCAAAATTTCTGTTTATACGGATCAAGTTCCCAGCGCACGCGCCATCGCGGTTACTGATTCTGGTATTGTATTTGTGGGATCGCGCACAGCAGGAAAAGTCTACGCTGTATTAGATAAAAATCATGATGGTGTTGCTGATGAAGTCATTACCCTTGCGGAAAATCTAAATGCACCTATAGGTTTAACACTTTTAAATGGCGCGCTTTACGTGAGTGAAATGAGTCGCGTCATTCGCTTTGACGATATCGAAAAAAGTTACACTAAAAAGCCAGTATACAAAGTTGTGAAAGATGACTTTCCAAAAGATAAATGGCACGGCGAAAAAATTATTCAAGCAAGCCCCGATGGAAAACTTTATATTCCTATTGGCGCGCCCTGTAATGTGTGCGACAAAGAAAACGAACCCTATTCAAAAATTTATCGCATGAATCCCGATGGTTCTAATTTCGAAGTTTTCGCCAAGGGGATTCGCAACAGCGTAGGTTTTGCATTCCATTCCATCACTAAAGAGTTGTGGTTTACCGATAATAACCGCGATGAAATGGGCGATAATATGCCATCGTGCGAATTAAACTATGCACCAAAAGCAGGTATGCATTTTGGCTTTCCCTACTGCCACAGCGGAGTTTTGCCCGATCCTGAATTTGGTAAGTTAAGATCTTGCGATGAATTTACCCCGCCCGCGGTCAACCTCGGTCCACACGTTGCGCCCTTGGGGTTAAAATTTTACACTGGCAAAAAATTCCCCGAGCAATATCGCAACCAATTATTTATTGCGGAACATGGCTCTTGGAATCGCACGCAAAAAATTGGCTACAAAGTTTCACTGGCAACTATCGTCAATAATAAAGTGGTTAGCACCACACCTTTTGTAGAAGGCTTTATTCAAAATGAAAAAACTATAGGCCGCCCGGTAGATGTCAATTTTCTGTCGGACGGATCTATGTTAATTTCTGATGATAGCGGCGGACGAATTTACAGAGTGGATTATCAGTAAGCCCAAAAATTTATTTATTAAAAGATGCCAATAAAAAGCCGATGTAGAATCATCGGCTTTTTTAATTAAAAATATTCAACGCAGCATACTGTAACAACATAATGGTTTTTCCATCGGCAATTTCACCGGTATTAATCATTTCTAAGGCTTGGCTAATAGGGAGTTCGAGCACATCAATATCTTCACCTTCGTCTTCCATGCCGCCGCCATCGCTTACTCTAGAGTGCGCATCATATTCGGCAACAAAGAAATACAACTTTTCTGTAACCGAGCCGGGGCTCATGTAGGCTTCAAATACTTTTCGTACTTGCGCAACGCGATAACCCGTTTCTTCCTCTACCTCCAATTTAATTCGCTCTTCCGGGCTCGCTTTATCCAAGAGGCCCGCAGGAGCTTCAATGAGCAAGTCATCTAACCCATTTACAAACGCCGGGTAGCGAAATTGACGAACTAAAATTACGGTTTGTTGCGCGAGGTTATACAACAACATAGTCGCGCCATTGCCTCGGTCATAAGTCTCGCGGCTTTGACGTTGCCAAGAACCATCCTTGCGTAAAAAATCAAAAGTCGTTTTTTTAAGCAGGTACCAATCATCAGATAGCACTTCAACAGAATGGACGCGAATACGCTTGGATATGCTCATACTAAATACCTGCAAAGAGATGTTGTTTTGCGATATTGAAATTCAATATCCGCTATAAGTCCAGCGGGCTTTTCACTTTATCCCCTAATTCATCGAGCACATGTAAGTAAATCTCGGTTGTGCGGATATCTGTGTGTCCCATCAATGTTTGTATTTGCTTTAAATCGTATTTTGCTTGCAGCAATCGTGTTGCAAAGGAATGGCGAAATGTATGGCAGCTAGCGTGTTTATGAATCCGAGATTCTTTCAACGCACTTTTGACGTGACTTTGTAAGCTGGTGCTATAAATATGATGTCTACGAATGGCGTTTGCCCGTGGGTCTTTACTCAGTTCGTTAGACGGGAACATATATTGCCAACCTAACGCGTGCCCAGCATCGGGATATTTACGTTCTAAAAGGTGAGGTAAATAAACGGCATCAACACCACGCGCAATATCCAACTCCAAAAGTTTGGCCACAACAATAACTTGATTTTGTAAATCAGTGATGAGTGACTTTGGCAAAAGTGTTGTACGATCTTTTGCTCCTTTGGCATCACGTATCACAAGATAACCCATGCCGAAATCTACATCTTTTACACGTAGCCTCAGCACCTCTGAAACGCGAGCTATTTTATGGACATACAATTCGTGTCAAATTATTGAAATGGTTAATTTACCACTGGATTTATAGTGTTTCGATAAAAGTAAAAGGTTTAAATTGACACATCTAATTTGACAATGGATAGTTGCCGGTTAAAAGAGCTTAGCTTAAATTTTTATGAAAAAATAGCCGGCAGACACCCCACTAAACTAAATAGCAGTTCAATCGAATGGTGTTTTATGTATGCCCTTAAATGATTCTTAACTTGGTTATAAGTTTAAGGGTGCATCAGCATGCATTCAGCGGCAGGGAAAGTAACTCTTGCTTGAATCTTCCAGATATATTAACAGTAGATTCATATGATTTTGCTAGTGATGAGTAATCGCCTGTATTCTTCAGATCATTATCCAACACTGATTCATAACTTGAACTGCAATCAATAGTTAAAACAACTTCGTTCCTTGAGTCATTTTCGTTATCCAGCTGAATTGCATCGCTATTGAGGTCGTTTGAAATCGACATCGTTTCTACTCTAATAGCAGTGCAATCGGGTATTTCTTGTGCGATACGGCTTGCGTACTCAATAAGATTTGGTTCTGCTGGCATAAATAGAAAGCCCTCTCCATTTACTTCGTTGCTGCTGCGTAATATTCGGCCTAAGACTTGCCTAAAATGCAGCTCTGTTTTCACTCTAGTTAAATGACAGCATACGCGCAGCCTGGGTATATTGGTGCCCTCACTAATCATACCAACAGAAATAATCCATTTTTCGAAGTTAAACTTAAAGGTATTAATTATTTGTAGCGCGTCGTCTTCTCTATAGGTGGCCACATATGCTTTTTCACCTGTCCGACTATAAAGGATATCGGCAATTTTGTTGGCATGTTCTACCGACGCGGCAACAATAAGGCCTCCCGCATCTGAGTGTTGCTTTCTGATAGCAGATCATTTATTTAGTGAATTGCGTGATCTTGATAAATCATTTCCAGATATATCCAATCAAACTGGCGCAGAGGTTTTGACGATTGTTACAAATAGGTTGGCAGAAATACTCAGTAGTGGAAAACCTCTTTTCAAAGTCCTCTGAGCAATATTTACTTGACTGCCGTCCATTTTGGTTGTGTTTCTAATGGCACCTTTTATTTTGCTCTTGTTTCTTTTACCTTTAATCAATATCTAGCTATGAAAGCAAAAAGAGAAATCAATATCGTTATTTTAGATCTTTTTGGTACTCTAATTAAGTTTGGTGTGCAGCACCACCCGTTCAGACAACTTCTTAAATGGGCTCGCGAAAATGGCCGGCAAGTTCTGCCTGATGACGCACGTACAATCATGACAATTAACGGTGGTGTTGATGCTATTAGCCACAGACTAGGCATCAACCCTCCGCGTGAATTGGTACAAAAAATCGAAGCGCAAATCGAGGATGAACTGTCTAGCCTTTCTCTATTTGATGATGTCGTTTCAACGCTTAACGCCTTGCAATCTCGCGGCATAAAAATCGGGCTTTGCTCGAACCTAGCACAACCTTATGGCGCGGTCATCGACAAGTTGTTAAGTGGAGTCGATCTAGAACGATTTCTTAGTTACGAGTTGGGTGCCATCAAACCCGAAGCTCAAATATACGATTCGATTTTAAGTCGCTATAGCTGCGAGCCCGATGAGTGTCTATTTATCGGCGATACATTTGAAGCTGATTATGCGGGCCCAATCGCGGTAGGTATGAAGGCCTTGCATCTAGCGCGAAGTGTTGCAACACAGGCACATCAAATTAGCTCAATGATTGATATGTTGGCGTATTTGGATGAAGGTCATCGATGAAACAACATAATCCACCACATCCAGGCAAGCTCATAGCTCGGGTTTTTATCGAACCACTGCAACTTTTTAAAGAGGATTTAGCCAATAAGCTAGGTGTTCCGTTGGAATTGCTTAATCAGTTAATGCAGGCGAAGTTAAGTGTTGATGAAGAGTGGACAGATCGACTATCAAAAGCATTAGGGCGTTCGCCTGAAAGTTGGCTTTTGATGCAACAAAATTACGATAGCTTCAACCGCTCATAAGCCATCACAAATTTTTCCTGAACCTTAGTTTCAACCGCAAACTCCCTCGCTTGGCGACACGCCGCTATAGCGTCAACAGCTGTGAACCCATGATCCATTAAAATTAATGCAGCAACAGTGCCCGTCCGCCCAAAGCCACCTTTGCAATGAATCAGGATTTTCCCGTTCTTGGCCAGCAAGGTTTTGATTTCATGTCTGAGTGTTAGCCAATGGCTTAGCCAAGCTTCGTTTGGAGCGCACTTGTCTGGAATAGGTAAATTGAACCACTTAAAATTTTCTTGGTAGACCGCAGGTAAGTTGCGTACTTCCAGCTCGTCATACTCAAAATCTTCTAACAATGAAATAACTGCGGTAGCGCCCCAAGCCTTTACCGATTCAATATCAAGACTCACATCTCTATCCCATGATCCGGTCATGGCATTTGCTTGTTTTTTGCCGGGGCAAAAAGTTAGCCCAAGTTCACCATTTGATACTGAGATGGTATTAATAATTAAAGGGTGGCTTATGCTCGTTCTTGCCGTTTTTTGTTTCATTGCGCTTCCGATACAAATAATGAGTCAATTAGGTCTAAAGCCTTTATACATCTATGTTTCCACCCTAATTTGCGAAAATCTCTAATTTCGGTTGGAAAGTCAGCATTGGCGAGGGTTTAGGCTTCTTCGCCCGCTCCAAATGACCGCAAAAAGGTATAACGGTCTCCGCCTTTCTTAGGTCGATAAAGTGCCGCAATACGACCTCGACCACTTTCAGGCAGTCCTTCACCTACCTCCTCAAGTAACTCATCAACGGGGAACTTACGACGGAAGGATTTCTTTTCCAGCTGGGCCCCCAGTAGCTCTTCATAGGTTTGCTGAAGCTGGGTTAGGGTAAAGGGCGCATTTAACACATACATCGGTAATGCCGTATAACCGGCTTTTGCGCGCAAACGCTCTCTTGCCTGCGCAATAAGGTCTGCATGATCAAAGGCCAATGTTTGTTTGAGTGCTGCATCAACTGGCCACCAACGGGCATCAACAACGGCACCTATAAATTCTGCCGTAGGTGCATAGGGAATCAGTGCCATGTATAACGACGTAACAGACCAACCTCTTGGGTCACGGTTAGGATTACCCACTGTTGTGACTTGTTCCAAATGTGGCGCTTTAACGCCGGTCTTCTCTACTAGCTTCCGTAGCGCTGTAGCGTGAAGATCCTTGTCTTGCTTTTGATTGATAAAACCACCCGGTAAAGACCAGCGTCCCTTTTGTGGAAACTCACCGCGCTCGACCATCAATACATGTAGCTTGCCATCCAATAGAGTAAAAATAGCCACATCTACTGATACCAATGGCACGTCGTAGTCATGGATGTTGTAGTGCTTTAGATACTCTTTTTCGGAGCTATGCATAGGAATTGTGACTCTCAAAAAGAAAGATTTAAAATAACTTGCCAATTAAGTGGCATTTAGCCAATAATAATCTCGGTCAGTACATATAGCAAGTTAATTGCAGTGCTGGTCATTAATAGTGGCGAGATAGACTTGCCACTTTCACCATCAGCAAGGGTCTTGCGATATGAACAAACCATTCGACTTTACCGTTTTTATCGGTCGCTTCCAGCCATTCCATGCTGGCCACTTAAAAGTGGTACAGGAAGGTCTTAAACAAGCCGACAAACTTATTCTCTTAATAGGTTCTGCGTGGCAGCCACGTAATACCCGCAACCCATGGACGCACCAAGAGCGCGAAGAAATGGTTCGTGCCTGTTTAAGCGAAGAAGACAATGCGCGCCTGCTTTGCTTACCTTTAATGGACGTGCCATACAACGATGAAATTTGGGTTCGCAATGTGCAATCTACTGTAAACGGTCTGGTAACCGCGCATTACACAACCCCTCATCGCGCAGCAAAAATTGCCTTGATTGGTCATAAAAAAGATCAAACAGGATTTTACCTAAATTTGTTTCCACAATGGCACAGTATAAGTATTGAAAATCATAGAGCGATCAGCGCCACACCGGTGAGAGAAGGTTATTTCATTGGTAATGCTCAGCAGGTCATTACGAGTATGGTGGACACCGAGGTGCTGCCGAAATCAGTCGCAAACTTTTTATTGATTTTCGCGAAAGAAAATAACGGTTATGTGCAAGTGCGTGATGAAATCCTGTTTATCAAAAAATATCAGGAAGCGTGGAAAGCGGCCCCCTATGCGCCAACCTTTGTAACCGTTGATTCAATTGTTATTCAATCTGGCCACGTACTTTTAATCGAACGAAAAGCAAATCCAGGAAAAGGCCTGTGGGCTTTGCCCGGCGGATTTCTAGATCAGGGTGAGCGTGTGCTTGATGCATGCTTACGCGAATTGCGTGAAGAAACGAAATTGAAAGTTCCAACCCCTGTGTTGAAAGGTTCTATCAAGCGTCAAGCGGTTTACGATGATCCTCATCGCTCAGCTCGTGGCCGCACGGTAACCCATGCGTTTTATATTGAATTAGAGCCCAATGCAGAATTACCAAAAGTAAAAGGCGGCGATGATGCAAAGCATGCGCGTTGGGTACCTTTAAGTGAGCTAGACCCACAGCTGATGTTTGAAGACCACTATTTTATTATTCAGGATATGTTGGGGGCGGTTTAAAGCATGAAACTAAGATTTGAAAATATTTTTGAAGCGGTGATTGAAGATCCTGCCCGTGCAAAAGAAGCTCAGAACAGGGCTAATCTGATCTCTGCCATACGGGACGTAGTGAATGCCTGTCAGTGGAATCAAGAAGAGAAGATCAGCGTCACTATTGATGAAAGTGCCATTGTGATCAGTCGTGCGGGTCTAATACCAAAGCACACCTGAGCAGGGCCGCTGGAGCGGGTGATGAAAAATAATCGCGCTTTATTGTTTTATAATATTTAGTTCGGAAAGCTGCGGTGAACTGCTGCTTTGTGCCCTAAGCAGACCTTCACAAATAAATCGTTAAACTCCTATTGAAGAAATTTTAAGGTGTCTGCTGGGCTTCTGATGTTTACGAAATGACGTCCGATGACATGCGTGTAAATCTGTGTGGTTTTCACGTCGTTGTGGCCCAGAAGTTCTTGTAGATTCCGAATATCGCAACCAGCTTGCAGCAAGTGGGTTGCAAATGAATGCCTGAAGGTATGGCAACTGACTCGCTTATGAGATATACCGGCTAGAGTAACTGCTTTTTTTAACGCTTTTCGAACCACCGAATCGTGCAAATGATGTCTACAATTGACTCCGGTGATAGGGTGCGGGCAAACCGTTGACGAAGGAAATATAAACATCCACGCGGGTGACTTAAACGCATTGGGATATTTAATGCCAAGTTGGTGAGGCAAAGAGGGACCGAGTTTGGAAGTGTTATCCTGCTTTTGTATCGCCAATGCCTTTTCAATTTCAATTTTCAATTGTGGCACCGCAGACTCGCTCAAGAGAGTTTGCCGATCTTTGTTGCCCTTGGCATCGCGAACGGTAATTGAGTAGTGATCAAAATCGATATCTTGGACTCTCAATCGCAAGGCTTCGGTAATTCGCAACCCACTTGCATAGAGCAACTCAACAATTAAGCGATCACGATCCTGAAGGTGCTGAAATATCAAGGCCACTTCGGTTGGTGTAAGTACTGACGGAAGTTGGCGTTGCTTTGTTGCGAGCGAGAAGCCCAGCTCACCAAGATCCTTTTTCAAGACCTTTTGATATAAAAATACAAGAGCGTTGAGAGCAACCTTCTGGGTGTTTACCGCAACATGTCGTTTGACTGCAAGCCAAGTTAGAAACTGCTTTACCTCGCTATTTCCCATAGTATCGGGGTGACGTTTTTGATGGAACAAAATGAATTGTTTAACCCAAAATAAATAAGATTTTTCGGTGCGAAGACTATAACCGCGTAAACGGATTTCTCCGCGCAGCATTTCCATGAAAGGACTGGTAGACGATGACATAATTCCCTCTAGCATCCAGGCTGATAAGTTTGTATATTTATACAGTATATTAAAAAGCAGCGCAATATCATGCTCGTTTACACGCTTTACAATGCTCAAAAATGCTATTAAGTTAAAAATAAATTCTTTATAGTCAAAGACTTGCGAAAGGTGTTGTAATGATAACGCGCACGAAGTGAGTTGGATAACACGCATGCTCGTTTTGTATTAGTTGTGTTTAGGTTGAAATGATCCATAAAGACAATGGAATCAAATAATTGGAATGCTTTTTATTGAAAAAGCTTTAAGGTAGATATCGTGCATGCGCGGTATACAAATGTTATGCAAAGCCAATGTGCTAATTATGAATAAAGATGAATTGAAGAAAATTGTAAATACAGAAGCAGCTTCTCTAGGTTTCATCAAGAGAAAAAATACATTAAAGTGCTCGTACAAAACTTGTTCGGAACCATCTTCGAGAAAGATCATCCTTTCCACAAAGAAATGGGGCATATATTTCGCAGAGAGCCAGCCGAGTATAGGCCAGCGTTTGATCTGGAATCAGAAATAAGTGATGACATTAGAAATAGTATGATTCACGAGCTATTTGAAAAATTTGTTTCAAATTTTATGGCTTTAGCGGAAACGGGAGAGAGCATCCTTGAATACGCAAATCAAAATCCAGACCAACTTTTTTTACTTCCAGCGGTACGTGAAGCTTTAGAGTCATGTAAAAATGCATAACAAGTCGCTCAAGCATCGTGCCTTCGGCACTGGACAGTTTTTAAGTCGCAGTTTTGTGGTTTTGCTGCGCAAAAGTATTCCACAAAACCACAACTTAAAAACTGCCGCTTAGCTCGGCGTTAAA
>JAGKXD010000112.1 GCA_021151525.1 Cellvibrionaceae bacterium
ATGCAACACCATACAAACCGCCGACCAATTCATCTTCAAGCCAAACCTCCACAGAGTGTGCGTAACCGCGAACATGTAGTGCTGTGTAACCCGCAATTACATCCTTGCTAATCCAGGTACTATTGGCGTAACTGCGCGGCGCGGCGCAGGCCCGCATCACTTGCGTGAAGCATCGATCAAATGTTACGCGATATGCAGCCTGTCGCAGTGTTTTACGCAAGCTCCGGGAAATATGCAGATCCTTAGGGAAAATAACCGTGCGCGGGTTGGGGCTCCACCACAGAATTGGATCGCCGGCACTAAACCAGGGGAAAATTCCATACCGATAAGCTGCCAATATCCGGTCTGGCGACAGATCACCGCCCGCAGCTAAGAGGCCATCCGGTTCCTCCAGGGCAAATTCTGTCGACGGGAAACTTAAGCTGTGGGGATTGAGCCAAGGGATGTGAGCCATAGAAGATTTAAATTCGTATATTCAAAGCTAGCCAGGTAACTGTTTATTAATAAGAAGATGGTTATAGTCACATAACCTTTGGGGTTTTGTAATCACACCGATGTAAAAAATATAAACAAGTTGGCGTGATTTTTGTGTGTAATTCATGGTGAGGTGGATAAAAGCAAAAGTGTCAATAATTTGAATTTTATTGCGGTACGCCTCGATTTTTACAGCTATGCTTAAGCAAAGGTTTGAAATTGATAGTAATTGTTTTTCAGCATCGGTTTATATGTGTTTGCAACGCGACTTTTACGTTGTAGCAATTGCAGGTTTAATCGCTTAGTTGAGGTAAATTATGAGCATTTTCAGTCACTACCGTGAGCGTTATGAAGCCACTCAGCAGGAAGAGCTAAGCATCAAGGAATATTTGGATTTATGTAAAAAAGATCCCAGCGTTTATGCCTCCGCTGCCGAGCGTATGCTTATGGCTATCGGAGAGCCGGAAATGGTCGATACTGCTTCCGATCCTCGTCTCAGTCGCATCTTCTCCAACAAAATGATCAAGCGCTACAAAGCCTTTGGTGATTTTTACGGCATGGAAGAATGCATTCAACAGATAGTGTCGTTTTTCAAACATGCAGCGCAAGGTTTGGAAGAGAAGAAACAAATTCTTTATTTACTCGGGCCTGTGGGTGGCGGTAAATCATCACTAGCAGAAATGCTAAAAACCTTGATGGAAAAAATGCCCATCTACTGCATTAAAGGCTCTCCTGTATTTGAGTCACCTCTGGGGTTATTTAACCCTGAAGAGGATGGAAAAATTTTGCTTGAGGATTACGGTATCCCAAGCCGCTATATTAAAACCATCATGTCGCCTTGGGCTGCAAAACGTTTGCAAGAGTTTCATGGTGACATCACGCAATTTAAAGTCGTAAAAGTTTATCCATCCATTCTCAACCAAATTGCAATTACCAAAACTGAGCCGGGCGATGAAAACAACCAAGACATTTCATCGCTCGTGGGTAAAGTTGATATTCGCCAGTTAGAAGAATTTCCACAAAACGACCCTGATGCCTACAGCTTCAGTGGCGGTCTGTGCCGCGCGAACCAAGGTTTGATGGAATTTGTGGAAATGTTCAAAGCGCCAATTAAAGTGCTGCATCCTTTATTAACGGCAACCCAAGAAGGTAACTTCAACAGTACCGAAGGTTTGGGCGCAATTCCGTTTGATGGAATTATTTTGGCGCACTCCAACGAATCTGAATGGCAGAACTTCCGCAACAACAAAAACAATGAGGCTTTTATTGATCGTGTTTACATTGTCAAAGTACCTTATTGCTTGCGAGTTAAAGAAGAGATGCAGATTTACGAAAAACTGTTGCAAAACAGTTCTCTGTCAAAAGCGCCTTGCGCACCAGATACTTTACGCATGCTTGCTCAGTTCTCAGTGTTGTCTCGTATTAAAGAACCAGAAAATTCCAACGTCTATTCCAAAATGCGGGTATACGATGGTGAAAACTTAAAAGATACAGACCCTAAAGCAAAATCTTTGCAAGAGTATAAAGATGCCGCGGGGGTTGATGAAGGTATGACAGGTCTATCTACTCGCTTCGCCTTTAAGATTTTATCCAAGGTATTTAATTTTGATCCTACAGAAATTGCAGCTAACCCCGTGCACTTAATGTACGTGCTTGAGCAACAAATCGAGCAGGAACAATTCCCCAAAGAGGTGCAAGAAAAATATCTCAATGGTCTAAAAGAATACATTTCGCCCAAGTATGTAGACTTTATTGGCAAAGAAATCCAAACCGCCTATTTGGAATCTTATGCCGAGTATGGTCAAAATATTTTTGATCGCTACGTAACCTATGCGGATTTCTGGATTCAGGATCAAGAGTATCGCGATCATGAAACCGGTGAAATTCTCAATCGCGCTTCTTTAAATGAAGAACTGGAGAAAATTGAGAAACCTGCGGGCATTAGCAATCCAAAAGATTTCCGCAATGAGATTGTGAACTTTGTATTGCGTGCGAAAGCGAATAATTCTGGTAAGAGCCCGGATTGGCGCAGTTACGAAAAGTTGCGCACTGTTATCGAGAAGAAAATGTTCTCTAACACTGAAGATCTCTTGCCGGTAATTTCATTTAATGCGAAAGCATCCGCACAAGACAAGAAAAAACATCAAGACTTTGTACAGCGCATGGTGGAGCGTGGTTATACCGAGAAACAAGTTCGTTTGTTGTCTGAATGGTATTTGCGTGTTAGAAAATCGCAGTAGTTTTTAAGTAGGGAATCGTCATCCCCGCTGCGCGAGGATGACGATTCCCAGTTAAGCGGGCGATGGATGTTAAAGAAAGTTTTAATTTTCTTTGTATAAGGGTTAAGCATGAGTTATATCATCGATAGACGCCTTAACGCTAAACACAAGAGTGCTGTGAATCGTCAACGATTTTTACGGCGCTATAGAGAACAAATCCAAAAATCCGTTTCTGATGCTGTAAGCAGCCGTTCTATTAAAGATATTGATAAGGGCGGTAAGGTCAGCATTCCTACCAAAGATATTGGCGAGCCGGTTATTCACCACGGTAATGGCGGCCACAACACTCGCGTACTTCCCGGCAACAAACAATTCTCTACTGGCGACAAAGTTAACCGGCCACAGGGTGGGGCAGGTGGTGGTGGAAAAAATGCCAGTGATTCTGGTGAAGGCGAAGATGATTTTTCATTCACGCTTTCGCAAGAAGAATTTCTAGATTTTATGTTTGATGGTTTGGAGTTGCCGAATTTAATCAAGCGTCAGCTTTCTGGAATAGAAGAATTTAAGAAAGTACGCGGCGGGATCGCCAACGAAGGGCAGCCGGGGCGTATCAATATTGTTCGCTCCTTACGCGCCGCTAATATGCGCCGCATCGCGTTGACTGCGGGTAAACGCAAACGTTTATTAGAGCTGGAAGCGCAATTGAATCTGCTTGATCAGGCGGAAGAATCTAAACGCGATTTGGTTAAGCGCCAAGCTTTGCTTGAAGAAATGGCAAAGCTATCCCAAGCGATAAAGCGTACGCCTTGGTTGGATACCTTTGATTTAAAATACAATCTGCAAATCAAACAACCCATCCCTCGCTCAAAAGCCGTCATGTTTTGCATTATGGATGTGTCTGGTTCTATGGATCAGGCCACCAAAGATATTGCCAAACGCTTCTTTATTTTGTTGTATTTGTTTTTGCAACGTAATTACGAAAAAACCGATATTGTATTTATTCGCCATCACACCAGCGCTAAAGAAGTTGATGAGGATGAGTTTTTTCATTCGCGTGAAACTGGCGGAACGGTTGTGTCCAGTTCGTTGAGGCTTATGCAGGAAATTATTGAAGATCGCTATTCACCAAATGAGTGGAATATCTATGGTGCGCAAGCTTCCGATGGCGATAACTGGGGTGACGACTCTGCAACCTGTAAAGAGTTAATGGGCGAACGTTTGCTGCCTTTGTGCCAATACTATTCCTATATTGAAATTACGCCTAATGAGCACCAAGCCTTATGGCGAACCTACGAGGAGATTCAGAGCGAACATCCCGATAAGTTTTCGTTGCAGCACATTATTGGTGTTGAAGATATTTATCCTGTCTTTCGTGAACTTTTTCATAAGAAGGTCGCATGAAACCAACAGATAATCGCAATAAGTCCGCTAAAGCCACTCCCTTGTTCACTTCATCGGAGTGGAATTTTGAATTGATTCGTGAATGCGACCAAGCGATTGGTGAAATTGCCAAAGAGTTTGGTCTTGATACCTATCCCAATCAAATTGAAGTGATTAGCTCTGAACAAATGATGGATGCCTATGCGGCGGTGGGAATGCCGATTGGTTATCATCACTGGTCGTACGGTAAGCAATTTCTCAGCACAGAGAATTCCTATAAGCGCGGGCAAATGGGGTTGGCTTATGAAATTGTCATTAACTCCAATCCTTGCATCGCTTATTTAATGGAAGAAAATACTATGACAATGCAGGCCTTGGTGATTGCCCATGCCTGCTATGGTCACAACTCCTTTTTTAAAGGTAATTATTTATTTAAAACCTGGACTGATGCCGATTCCATTATTGACTATTTGGTCTTTGCGAAAAACTATATCAGCAAGTGTGAAGAGCGTTACGGTATCGCAGAAGTTGAAGCAATTCTTGATTCGTGTCATGCATTAATGAATTATGGTGTTGATCGCTACAAGCGCCCTTATCCTATTTCTGCGCACGATGAAGAGTTACGCCAAGCTGAGCGTGAAGAGTATTTGCAAAAACAAGTGAATGATTTGTGGCGAACTATTCCTAAATCCACCAGCGGTAAAGCCGAAAAAAATGTACCGCGTTTCCCCTCTGAACCGCAGGAAAATATTTTATATTTTCTGGAGAAAAACTCCCCCTTGTTAGAGCCTTGGCAGCGGGAAGTCATTCGTATTGTACGAAAGATTGCCCAGTACTTTTATCCGCAACGCCAAACCCAAGTAATGAATGAAGGTTGGGCGTGTTTTTGGCATTACACTCTGTTGAATGAAATGTACAACCGCGGTTTAGTAACCGATGGATTTATATTGGAGTTTTTGCAATCACACACCAGTGTAATTGCGCAGCCTGCTTACGATAGTCCTTATTTCAGCGGCATTAACCCTTATACCTTGGGCTTTGCCATGATGATGGATATTCGCCGTATTTGTGAAAATCCTACTGCCGAGGATCGTGACTGGTTTCCGGATATTGCTGGCAGCAATTGGAATGAAACCTTACATTTTGCAATGCGCAATTTTAAAGACGAGAGTTTTATTCTTCAGTTTTTATCGCCCAAAGTTATGCGCGATTTAAAACTATTCAGCATTGTTGATGATGATCAAGAAGAGAAAATTGAAATATCTGCAATTCATGATGAAAGTGGATTTAAGAAATTGCGCGAGACTCTAGCGGGGCAATACAATTTGGGGAATCGTGAACCCAATATTCAAGTTTATAGTGTTAATGTTCGCGGTGATCGCGCTTTAACCTTGCATCACACCATGCACAATAGGAAACCTTTGGCGGAGTCTGCTGATGAAGTTTTAAAACATTTGCACCGCTTGTGGGGGTTCGATGTGCATTTACACTCATTAGATGGTAATGAAATCAAACAGAGTTTTCACTGCCCACCAATCGCAGAATAATCTTGATACAAATGAAAAAGCCGCTCAAAAGAGCGGCTTTTTTTCGAACAAACAAAGCTTAGAGATCATCGAGATACTTTTCAGCATCCAGCGCCGCCATACAGCCTGCACCTGATGAAGTAATCGCTTGGCGATATACGTGGTCAGCAACATCACCTGCCGCAAATACACCGGGTACATTGGTGGCTGTTGCATTGCCGTGTAAACCGCTTTGCACAATTAAGTAGCCATCTTTCATGTCCAGTTGGCCGGCGAAAATATCGGTGTTAGGTTTGTGACCAATCGCGATAAATACACCTGCAACGTCAATCTCCTGAGTTGCGCCATCTTGCGTGCTTTTTAAGCGCAAACCAGTTACGCCTGAATCGCCACCCAAAACTTCTTCCAGTTGATGATTCCAAATAATTTTAATGTTGCCGTTAGCCGCTTTTGCAAACAATTTATCTTGCAAAATTTTCTCTGACTTTAATTTATCGCGACGGTGAATCAAAGTCACTTCGCTGGCAATGTTGGACAAATAAAGTGCTTCTTCAACAGCAGTATTACCGCCACCTACAACAGCAACTTTTTGGCCGCGGTAGAAGAAGCCGTCACAGGTTGCGCAAGCACTAACGCCGCGACCTTGGAAAGCTTCTTCAGATGGCAGGCCTAAATATTGTGCAGATGCGCCAGTCGCAATAATCAGTGCGTCACAGGTGTAAGTGTTAGAGCCGATTAATTTGAATGGGCGCTCAGTCAACACAGTTTCATGAATGTGGTCGAAAATGATTTCAGTGTTGAAGCGTTCAGCGTGTTCCTGCATTTGCACCATCAAATCCGGGCCTTGCAAATCGTGAACACCACCTGGCCAGTTTTCCACTTCGGTAGTGGTGGTTAATTGACCACCTTGTTGCATGCCGGTGATGATCACTGGTTTAAGGTTTGCGCGCGCAGCATAGATAGCGGCGGTGTAACCTGCTGGGCCTGAACCGAGAATAATTAAACGGTGATGTTGTACGTCGCTCATGGTGATTCCTTAGGCTTGTCGCTCAATAATGGGCTGGGTCTTCAAATAGGGTTTTGCTAATGTGGGGGCATAATAGGCCAATCCCAAGGGCGGCGCAAAATTGTCTGTGTTAATACGGGGCATTGGGGGAAGCTATCAATAGTCTTAGCCGCCGCGCTTGGTAAGAACTACACTTATATCATTTGCCACATTCGGGATTTTCAACGATTTATGTTTCAGCCGCCTGCCAAACCAATTGACTCACCTTGCGTACGCAATTGCTGTCTGAATGAAGATGATATTTGTTTGGGGTGTGGCCGCAGCCTGCAGGAAATTACTCGTTGGAGCACAAGCAGCGATCTTGGGAAAGAAGCGATTTTGCGTTTAGCGGCAGAGCGTAGAGCCGCTATTAAGTTGCGCCAGCAAAGTTAATAATCCCTTAGCAGGGCAGTATGTTAGTGTCCATGGATAATAGCGCCTTCCAAGCCTCGGGATCGTGAGTGCGTAACAGTTGTTCAAACTGGTCGTTCGCAATAGGTTTAGAGAATAGATAACCTTGCAATAAATCTGCACCGCATTCGCGACAAAATTTTGCCTGTTCCTTTGTTTCGACCCCTTCGACGACGATTTTCAAATTCAAGCTTTTCCCAAACACAATCATTGCGCGCAATATACGGCTGTCATTGATATTTTCAGGTACGCCTTGTACAAACGTTCGGTCTATTTTAAGTGTGCGTGCAGGCAGTGCTTTCAAATAGGCCATAGACGAATAGCCGGTGCCAAAATCATCAACCGATATTTCGACGCCGTGGTTTTGTATTTGCTCTAAAAGTGCTGCAGCAGCAGAAAAATTTTCAATTAACACTGACTCTGTAATTTCTAATCCTATACAGGAGCCGGGCAGTTCAGTTTTGTCGAGGTCATTTTTTATGGCCGTATAAAGCTCATCATCCGTCAGCATTTGTGCGCATACATTTATGCGTATGCAAAATGAATCGCTTACTAATTTTTGTGCGCGCCACTTTGACAATTGTTGGCATGCTTTCAGGCGGCTGCGCGAATCTATTTCTACGATTAACCCTATTTCTTCAGCAAGCCCAATAAACTCGCTAGGGGGCAAGACCCCACGACTTGGGTGATCCCAGCGAATCAAACTCTCTGCTCCAGAAATTTCTAGAGTCTTGGCATCGATGATGGGCTGGTAATAAACAATGAAATGATCGGTGGGGATCAGTGAACGTAGCTCCTTTTCCATGCGGATGCGTTCTTGCACTTGAGCGTGAAGCGCTGAGGAAAAAAAATGATAATTATTTTTCCCATCACGTTTCGCACGATACATCGCTAAATCTGCGGCTTTGAGCATGTCACCTGCGTTATTTCCTGCATCGGGATAGGTTGCTACACCAATGCTGGCGGAAATATATTGCTCAGAATTTTTGATAATAATTGGTCTGCGTAGGTCTTCCAGTATGCGTTCCGCGAGTTGGATAATGGGATCTTGCGATTCAAAATTGTGTGCAAGAATTGCAAACTCATCGCCACCTAAACGACACACAATATCTCCGTTACGTACTACGTGGAGTAAGCGGCGAGCAACTTCTTTTAACAATTGATCGCCAGCGTCGTGCCCCATGCTGTCGTTAATTATTTTGAAATTATCCAAGTCGAGAAACAGTAGTGCAAGTTGATCATTTAAACGAGCTGCGCGCGGAATAGCGGTGCGCAAACTTTCATCAAAATAATATCGGTTTGCTAAACCTGTGAGAGAATCGTTTTCCGCAAGAGTGCGTAGCCGCTGGTGGCTTTCAAATAATTCGCGCTCAAGCAAATGGCGGGTGCGCGCATGAACAATGGCGCGTGTTAAGTGCTTGTGAGAAATTTCAGATTTAAAAAGTACGTCTTGAGCGCCAGCTTCTATGCATTGCTGTTCAAGTAAATCGTCTTCTATTGCACCGGTTAGGATGATTATTGCTGCGTGGTGATTTGGGTGCCGTACCATCAGTCGCAATGTATCTAGCCCATCCATATCTGGCAGACGATAGTCCAGTAAGACTGCATCAAAATCATCAGATTCAAATTCCGCTAAACCACCATTTGCCGAGGAAGCTTGGGTGATTTGAATATTCCATTCCGTTTTTTTAAACGTGCGAACAATAGCTTGGCGATCCAGTTCATTGTCGTCAATTAAGAGCAATTTCATTTGATGACCCCATTTCTGTAACTAAACGACTGGATGCGGTATTTCTACGATGCGCCAATAATGATTAAGTAAACCAACCACCTGTAAAAAATCATTATCCATTCGCTGCTTTAATAAATAGCCAGCGACATGTTCGCGATAGGCGGCAAAGATATCTTCATCAGACTTTGAGGTAGTTAACACAAATACAATTGATTGCGTGAGCTTGGGATCAGAACGCAACTCTTCCAAAAATTCCAAACCATTCATGCGCGGCATATTTAAATCAAGCAGGATTATGTAAGGTGGAGGCACTCCATCAGCACGTAATATTTCGATAGCTTCTAGGCCGTCGCGAGCGCGATAAATGGGGTTTAGTAACTTTAGCTTTTGCAATGCACGCTTTAATGCGGTTGCGTCTATATCATCGTCTTCAACCATGAGTAAACTCACTTCCTTGCACTCATGGTTGGGGGTAGTTGGATAAACTCGCTCAATCATTTTCCTGTCTCCTTCGTATGGTTTTGGGCCAGCTAAAACTAAAACAGCTACCTCGCCCAGACGACTTTAATGTGACGTAACCGCCATAGGTTTCTATAATTTTTTTAATCAACGCTAAGCCCATACCACTACCTTCTAACTCGTCTCTCGGTTTTAACGTTTGGAACATGCCAAAAATACGAGAGTGGAATTTTTCTGGTATGCCAGGGCCATCATCGCTCACACTAAACTCAAGATACCCGTTATCGAGTTGGCGCGAGCTAATTTGAATAATGCCTTCAGGTTTGTCGTGATGTTTTATAGCGTTAGAAAAAAGATTTCGAATAATGAGTTCGAAGGGTGTTACTAAGGTAGTGAATTTAGGAAGTTCATTGATACACTCCAAGCGTAGACCTGGTTTGTTGTTTTGTATTTCAAATATATCTATCGCCATTTGGTTGACGTCGATATCAATGATATTACCTTCCGTCTTTCCCGCTCGATAAAACAGCAGAAGGTCATCCAATAATTTTTCCATACGTTGAATGCGATTGCGCAATAGCAATGTATGATCAGTGACGGCTGCAACTTCGTTCGCTGCCAAGTCTTCTTCAATCCACGTTGATAATTGCGCTATGCCCCGCAATGGCGATTTTAAGTCGTGAGATGCGACATAGGCGAAGGTTTCTAGTTCTTTGTTGCTGCGCTCTAATTCTTGGTTGCTGTGTTCTAATTCTGATTGCCGTGATGCCAATATTTTTGCGGTTTCAATATATTCCGTAATATCGCGCTTAATAGCAGATATGCCAATAATATTTCCGTCTGCATCCTTAATGGGAGACAGTGTTATAGATACGTTGATGATACGGCCATCCTTGCAACGCCGGCGTGTTTCAAAATGTTTGATCACTTGCCCTGCGCGTACTTGAGCTAACAGCATTTCTTCCTCGTCAATGAGTTCTGGAGGAAAAACTAATTCTTTTATAGGGCGCCCGACAGTCTCTGCAGCGCTGTACCCAAATATGTTTTGAGCACCTAAATTCCAACTGGTAATAATACCCGTGGGCGTTTTACTAATGATTGCATCTTCAGAAAACTCCACAATTGCTGACCGCAAAATTTCTAAATTATGGATTTTCTCTAGAGCTCGCTCTTCGCGTGTAATATCTATATTGGTGCCCAGAATGCGCAATCTATTTTGGGCTGTGCGTTCGATTTTTGCCTTTGCTTGCAAGTTTTTAATGGTTCCATCGGGCTGAATAATTCGAAATTTGCACGATAATGGCGTCATGCTTTTTAAGGATGATTGAAATTGTTGTTCTGTATTCGCTAAATCGTTTGGATGAATGCATTGCTGCCATGCGTGATAGTTGTAAGTAAAGTAATTCTTGTTGCGCCCATAAATCTCGAACATAGCATCATTCCAGATCAACTTGTCATCATCGACCAAGTATTCCCAGACTCCAATTTGATTCACTCTTGTGGTGAGTTCCAGACGTTCACGGCTTTCATTTAAAGCGATGTTGGCGTTGCGGCGTTCGGTGATGTCAACGATAGACGCAAGTACTTTAATTCCATCTTTGGTGGTGACCGGTGCTAAACCTATTTCGAGTGGAAATTCTGTTCCATCTCGACGCAACCCAAATAGCTCACGTCCTGCGCCCATGGTTCGCGGAGATGGGTTGGTGAAATAGGATTCACGGTTGTGGGAATGAGCATTTGCCGCATCTTGCGGAATGAGTTGTTCAATTGACTTGCCTAATAATTCTTTGCGGTCGTATCCAAAAATTTTCTCAGCTTGCAGGTTGACGATTTCAATAGTGCCCAGCTCATTAACCATAATGATGCCGTTAGGCATGGCTTCTATAACCTGTAGCAATCGGGTTTCAAGATCTCTACGTGCCGCAAAGCTATCCTGAAATATTTCCAGTGCGCGAGCCATTTCTCCGATTTCATCCGGGTGGTCGCGATAGGGTATAGGCCAAGTTAATTTTTCGTTGGCTATAGCAAGCATCGTTTGGCGAATTTTATTCAGCGGTTGTGTTAATCCGCGAGTTATTAAGCTCGCAACCGTGAGTCCAGCGATAAGAAATGCAGTGACAATAACAATAACAAGTTGCCTAGCTTCATCTTCCGTGCGCGTAACAGATGTATTCAGATTAGCGATTTTCTGTTGGGCTGAATCAGCAATACGGTCGAGTATGTATTCAAGTGTGAGTACGTACTCTTTCCCATTGGCAATTGTACGTGCAGAAAAACTTTCAAAATTTCCGGTGTTTAATATTTGCCAGGATTCTAGAGTATATTTTTCCCATTGATCAATTTCATTTTCTAAGCTGCTAATTTTATCCTTAAGATCGGGGTCATTATTTTTAATCAATAAAATGCTGCCTTTAATTTTTTTAGAGGCGTTTTCCAAATCTCTTGGGATGTTGTAGCTGCCGGCCTTTTCTTTTTGAATTGCAATATTTTTGAGTTGTCTGTTAATGGCTATAACTTCGGTTTTAATTTTTTGTGTGGCATTACTGGTTTGCAACGGGTTTTCGTAAAGCTCATGAGTAAGGGAAGACACAGTGTGGATTTGCATGAGCGCTACAGAACCTATAGCAATAACCAATATAGCCATAAATCCAAATCCAATAACTATGCGGTTAAAAAAATTAAGTTGATTGAAGGCTTTAGTTGCTGGGTGATGAATATGAATAATGATTGCGATAGAGAAAATGCTCAATGCAATAGCTGTGTGGGGTGCCATTTTAATTCCTAGCCAAACGAAGGCCGGTACTAAACCTATTCCATGACCGAGTATTGCAATAAGCGTAACTGTTAAATTCACTAAATTTAGAAAGATAATGAAAATGGTGATGCGTGGTTGAATTGAGTTGAATAATAGTAGTGAAGTATTTAGCAGCATAAGGCAGACAGCTGTTGTGGGGGACATTAACCCACCATCTAATGCCATGCTTACAGGTTTTGAAATAAACCAATAGTTCACATTGAACGCAGGGCCGCCTAATGACTCTATAAAAGTGAGGGCGCTGATAATTACCATAATAACAGCGCAGCTGCGAACGACTAGCAATTGCTTTTGGAGTAATGCAATTAATGCAACGCCAGACAAAACAACACATATTGCTGAGTTGTAAGCCATTTTAGTAATGGTGTGATGTATAGTTCCGAAAGCGCTAGGCGAATGCCATGCATAAATTACGCTCATACCTAGCAGGCACAGAATTATTGCAATTGTGGCAACGATCGGCTTGGTTCTTGAGACATGGGTAAAACTTTCTTGTGCATTCATGCTTTATCTCTGCATCCATTAAATGAGATCAAGGCCACCAGATAGTTTGCGATTCATTTGTGTACGCGCAAAAAAATTGCAGTGCGACTCAGAATTTCTTTTTAAAACATAGTCAAGCGAGCTTTACACTGACGTAAGTTTTGGCTGAAGCCACACTATTAATTTCCCATCGTGTAGGGGGTTACACTAATTAAGTGTATAACGTCTCTTCAAATAGTACAGTGAGTTGTTGTGTGAATGTTATTACGGCGCTTTACGCGCTATTTGTCATTACATTTTGTGTGGTTATTTATGAAAGATAAGAATGTTTTTAATAACTTTTCTAATTAAGTTTTTATTTTTTGTTTCTTTTGATTCAACTCTTTTTCCACATAACTATAAAGTATTTATTGATTTCTAGGT
>JAGKXD010000028.1 GCA_021151525.1 Cellvibrionaceae bacterium
GGGCCGATTATGTCGGCCTTTATTTTTTGTTCGGTAGTTTTCCGGTAATCCATTAAATAAATAATAAATGCTATGAAATGGCTTTTTGCGGTTTTGTTAGTTCTGCTCGCTGCACTTCAATATCGCCTTTGGCATGGTGAAGGTAGTCTTGCGCACGCAGCACAACTGGATCGCGATATCAAACAGCAGCAAGCTGAAAATGACCGTATGCGTGAACGTAACCGCATATTAGACGTGGAAGTTCAGGATTTAAAATCGGGTGCGGATAGCGTAGAAGAACGCGCACGCAACGATATAGGTATGATTAAAAAAGATGAAACCTTTTTTATGATTCCTGCCAAGAAAAAATCTGAAAAATAATGCCTCTGTTGACTCCTCCTCGTAATTGGTTTGTTATTCCTGCCGCAGGAATAGGTGCGCGTATGGGTGCGGGCAAGCCAAAGCAATATCTAGTGTTGGGCGACAAAACTATTCTTGAGCATACGCTCTTACGTATTTTAACCTTGCCTAACTTGGCGGGAGTTGTTGTTCCATTAAGCAGTGACGATAGCTATTGGACTTCATTAACCATTCTTCAGCACCCCTTAGTGCATACTATTCATGGTGGTGCCAGTCGCGCTGATTCGGTATTAAACGGTTTGAATTATTTGGCCGATAAGGCTCACGCATTGGATTGGGTTTTGGTACATGATGCTGCGCGCCCTTGCGTGACTTTATCAAGCATCAAAAAACTTTGTGATGAACTTGCTGATAGTAATGTGGGTGGAATTCTATCCGTACCTGTTAGTGACACGCTTAAAAAAATTGCCAACAAAAACGAAATTCAAACTACAGTAGATCGCAGTTCTTTATGGCAAGCGCAAACTCCGCAAATGTTTCGCTATCAATTGTTACGCGATTGTCTAACCAAGACGATTGCAAACAACGAAAATATTACCGATGAGTCATCGGCGGTCGAATTGTGTGGTTATAAGCCACGAGTTATTGAAGGTCGAACCGACAATATAAAAGTAACTCGTCCAGATGATTTATTATTAGCCGAGTTTATTTTGCAGCAACAAGAGAAACAGTTATGAGAATTGGTCACGGCTACGATGTTCATGCCTTTGGTGATGGTGACAAAATTGTTATTGGCGGAGCAGTTATTCCGCACTCGCGCGGTTTAATTGCGCACTCAGATGGTGATGTTTTGTTGCATGCTTTGTGTGATGCACTTTTAGGTGCTGCTGCTTTAGGTGATATTGGTAAACATTTCCCCGATACAGATATGCAATATCGCAATGCAGATAGTCGCTCTTTGTTGCGCATGGTTTACGCTAAAGTAAAAGCCAAAGGCTGGAAACTTGAAAATGCCGATATGACGATAGTTGCGCAGAGGCCACGCATGGCAAATTATATTCCGCATATGGTTGAAAATATCGCTGCAGATTTACAGTCAGAAAATGATCAAGTTAATGTGAAAGCCACCACAACGGAAAAATTAGGTTTTACCGGGCGTGAAGAAGGTATTGCAGCTTACGCTGTTGTTCTCTTGTCAAAAATTTAAATTCGATTTTCCTGTTTAAAATCCAATATCTAGAAAGCTGGATATTGGATTTTTTATTTTCCTTTATTTGAAGCTATTTTATGCAAACAAATTTTTCATTAGATTTTCCCTACGCCTATGGTCAACCAGATGTGACTGCAGCTTTTCGTGTTGAGCCAGAAGATTTTCAAGTCGATGAAAATTTGGGTTTTGCACCCATAGGCGAGGGGGAGCACGTTTATTTGCATGTGTGGAAGCGCGGCGAAAACACCGCCTGGGTTGCAGAAAAAATTGCCGAGCTTGCGCAAGTTCAAGTAATGGATGTTGGCTACTGTGGCCGCAAAGATCGCCATGCGGTGACAACCCAGTGGTTCAGTATTTATTTACCGAAAACGAAATTGGAACCTGATTGGTCAGGTTTGAACTCGGAATCCATAAAAATATTATCAATCAGCCGTCATCAACATAAGTTGCGCCGCGGTGATCACGAAACCAATCGTTTTATTATTCGTTTGCGTGATTTGGTTGTAGCAGATAAGTCAGCTTTCGAGCAAAAAATTGCCAAGGTGTTGGTGCAGGGTGTACCCAACTATTACGGTGAACAACGCTTTGGTCGTAATGGAAATAATTTGCCGGAAGCACAAGCAATTTTGGTTGAGGGCAAACGAATTCGCGATAAACAAAAGCGCGGATTAATTTTATCTGCAGCACGCTCTTATTTATTTAACCAAGTGTTATCTGCGCGAGTCTTGGCGAATAATTGGTGTTGTTTATTGCAAGGTGAGCCTGAGGCTTATCCAACAGCTCCGTTGTGGGGGCGCGGTCGTTCGGCTGCGAGTGATGAAGCTTTGCAGGTGGAATCGCTTGCTATGGAGTCTTGGTGTGAGTGGCGTGATGGTTTGGAGCATGTAGGTTTATCGCAAGAGCGCCGAGCGCTTGTACTCAAGCCTGAGGCTACTTCATGGCGCTGGATTGATAGAGATATAGAGGTCAGTTTTAGTTTGGGTAGTGGTGAGTTTGCTACAACAATTTTGCGCGAATTGGCGATTTTACAATCGGCAATAAAAACAGATTCGGTTTCTGTGTGATATAGTTGACGTTCTAATAAGCGCGTTAATCGTAATAAATTTCGAACGGGGGAGGGCTGATAATGAGTGACTTGATGTTGCAAGGTGTGGGTATGACCTCCGCTCGAACCCGTGATCGTTTAATTCAACGCTTGGTCGATCAGGGCGTTACCAACATGCGTGTGTTGGATGTAATGCGCAACACGCCGCGTCACATCTTCCTCGATGAAGCACTTGCTCATCGCGCTTATGAAGATACTGCTTTACCAATTGGCCACGGCCAAACCTTATCCCAGCCATACACAGTTGCGCGCATGACCGAAATTTTGCTCGGAGCAGCGGGAAAGTTGGATAAGGTTTTAGAAGTTGGTACTGGTTCTGGTTATCAAACAACAGTTTTGGCCCAATTGGTTCCTCAAGTTTACAGCGTTGAGCGCATTAAACCCCTGCAAGACAAGGCGCGAGACCGTTTACGTCAGCTGGGTTTGCGTAATGTAAGTTTGCGCCATGCGGATGGCGGTTTCGGTTGGCCAGAAATGGGTCCTTATGATGGTATTCTTAGTACTGCCGCTCCCCATGCGGTGCCGCAAGAGTTGCTTAAGCAGCTTGCTCCTGCGGGTGTTCTGGTTATTCCGATTGGTGGGCGCGAACAAAATCTGCATTTAATTATGCGCGATGGTGAGACGGACAACTTCGTCACTCGAATTATCGAACCGGTAAAGTTTGTCCCCTTGGTTTCGGGTACCTACCGGTAGAAAAAATCACGATATTTCTCCCAATTTGTTCTTCGAAAATAGACGAGTCGAATAAACCTATTTCGCGTTTAACTTGTGCAATGCTATTTCGAAAACAGATAAAAACACAGTATTTGACGATAAATTAATCAGCATTGGTGCACATTAATATAAAAATTTTAGATAATTTTAAAATAAATTTCATATATTTAGCACTAAATGATATAAAAAAGGTCAAAAATTCACCTCATGTCTTGTGCTGTGCTATGAGTAAAAAGCCACAAAAAAGTTCAGCCTCTACTTTAATGATGGTCATTATAATGATCATTGCTTCGCTTTTTTCTTCTTGCTCATCTAATCGAGCTGCAACGGTTGATGAGCGCTCAAGCCCGTATAACTATAAAGGTAAAACTCATCGTGTAGTCAAAGGTGAAACGCTCTTTTCTATTGCGTGGCGCTATGACTTAGATTTGAAAAAACTAGCTGAATTCAACGATATAAAGCCTCCTTATACAATTTATCCCTCTCAGCAAATTCGCCTTGATATTCGTAGCACCAAAGAGCGCTATCAAGGATCACAACCTACGTTAAAAAATTCAACAAATTCGCGCGAAAATAAAGTATCTGGTCGTTCAGTAAATAGAACACCTGAAAGCTCATTGTCATCAAATGATGATAATTTTCAAAGCTCAGTTAAGTGGCAATGGCCAGTTTCAGGAAAGTTACTTGCCCTTTTTCAGGGCGACTCAGGTTTGAATAAAGGTATTGATCTTAGCGGTAAATTGGGGGAGCCTGTGCTTGCAGCAGCTTCTGGACGGGTGGTTTATGCCGGTAGCGGGCTGAGTGGGTACGGCAAGTTGCTCATCATTAAACACAATCAAACTTTCTTAAGCGCCTATGCGCACAATGATGAAATATCAGTAAAAGAAGGCGATTTTGTTAAAGCTGGGCAAAGAATTGCCGATATGGGTTCAAGCGGTACTGATAGAGTTAAGCTTCACTTTGAGATTCGTAGCGACGGTAGTCCAGTGGATCCACTGAAATATTTACCCAAGCGCCAATAGAGTTCACACATTCGAAAAGCAAAGATAAGAGGGGTCTGTGAAGCGACTCGTTAACCTGATCCAAAATAAAGAAGTAGGCTGAAGGGAATGGTATAGCTTGGGTAAGCTAAGGTGCACTTAGCTAAATTTTACGATTTAAGGGGCAGAAAAATGACTTTGCAAACTAAAGAATCAAGCGTATTTGACCGTGACGATGTATTCATGGCACAAGAAGTTGATTTTGATGAAAGTGATATGTTGTTGGCGGAAGAAGATGAATCACCGAAAGCAACGCGCTCAGCAGGAATTAGTGAACGAATTGTAGATGACAAGTTTAACAAAACCCTCGATGCAACTCAGATTTACCTCAATGAAATCGGATTTTCCCCATTATTAAGCGCAGAAGAAGAAGTTTTCTTTGCCCGTAAAGCCCTTAAAGGCGACGAAGCTGCTCGCAAGCGCATGATTGAAAGTAACCTTCGCTTGGTTGTAAAAATTTCCCGTCGTTATGTGAACCGTGGTTTGGCGCTTCTTGATTTGATTGAAGAGGGTAATCTTGGTTTGATTCGCGCTGTTGAAAAGTTTGATCCAGAGCGTGGCTTCCGTTTCTCAACCTATGCGACTTGGTGGATTCGTCAAACCATCGAGCGCGCTATCATGAACCAAACACGCACTATCCGTTTGCCAATTCATGTTGTTAAAGAATTGAATATTTACTTGCGTGCTGCACGTGAGCTGTCCCAAAAACTCGATCACGAACCATCCCCAGAAGAAATTGCACACTTGTTGGAAAAGCCTGTTGCTGATGTTGAGCGCATGCTGAGTTTGAATGAGCGTGTGACTTCAATTGATACTCCAATCGGCCCATCATCTGATCGCACTATCGTAGATACCATTGCTGATACTCATGTTTCCGATCCTGCTGCGATTCTGCAAGATCGCGATTTAACTATGAGCTTGGATTCATGGTTGGACGAGTTGACTGAAAAGCAACGTGAGGTGCTTTCACGCCGTTTTGGTCTTCGCGGTCATGAAGTGAGCACTTTGGAGGAGGTGGGGCACGAAATTGGTTTGACTCGTGAGCGTGTTCGTCAAATTCAAGTAGAGGCTTTAAAGCGCCTGCGCGATATCATGGAAAAACAAGGTTTGGATAGTGCGGCTTTGTTTAGCGCCTAATCAATTCCGTGTTTCAAAAACAAAAGGCAGCTTCGGCTGCCTTTGTTGTTTCTGGTGTTTGTATTTTGAACGCCATTTTTTGAAAGCTGTGTTTTGAAAATAGGCGAGCAATAAAAAACCGCGACAAGCGCGGTTTTTCGGCAGAGCTTTTGGTGAGTGATTAACGCTCCAAATACTGCAATTTACCGGGTACGCCATCCCACTCAGCAGCATTCGCTGGAGACTCTTTAATCTCGGTGATATTTGGCCAAACTTCTGCAAGCTCCGCATTAAGCTGAAGGAAGCCTGCTTGATCTTCTGGCAACTCATCTTCAGAGAAAATTGCGCCCACTGGACATTCTGGTTCGCAGAGTGCGCAATCAATACATTCGTCCGGGTGAATCACCAAAAAATTGGGGCCTTCGTAAAAGCAATCTACCGGGCAGACTTCCACACAATCTGTGTGCTTACATTTAATGCAGTTTTCCCCAACAACAAAAGTCATAGTTGACTCTCCACGACAAAAAATAAATTACGACATAAAGAAGCGCGCATTCTAAACAGACAAGCCTCGTTTGAATAGCATTTTGCGCGCTGGGATTATAAGAGTCTAGCGCGTGCTCTTTATTTAACGACCTTTCTTTAAAATTTCTTTCAATCGGTATAGTTGTTCCAAGGCCTCGCGCGGTGAAAGGTTGTCTGGATTGATTTTCTTTAATGCTTCTAGCGCAGGATCTGGTAGAGCATCAAATAAGCCAGATTGTAAGGGCGATGCGATTTCAGTTGTGACTAGGGTTTCCGTTTTGGCTACCACGGGAGCTTGCGTAATAGCGAGCGTAGAGTGTTCAGGGTGAACACCTTGCTCAAGCAGATGAAGTTGGGCCTGTGCCTGCGCCAATACTTCAGCAGGAATACCGGCCAGCTTTGCCACTTGTAAACCATAGCTTTTGCTCGCAGGGCCTTCCTGAACCTTGTGCAAGAACACAATGTTGTCGTTGTGTTCGGTGGCATTAAGGTGAACGTTGGCGATGCCGGGAATGGTTTCCGGCAAGCTGGTGATTTCAAAATAATGAGTGGCAAATAAGGTAAATGCGCTGACTTTTTCGGCGAGATGTTTAGCACAAGCCCAAGCCAGCGAGAGGCCGTCAAAGGTACTGGTGCCGCGTCCGATTTCATCCATCAGTACCAAACTGCGCGCAGTTGCATTGTGCAGAATATTCGCGGTTTCAGTCATTTCCACCATGAAGGTTGAGCGGCCACCAGCCAAATCATCGGAGGAACCTATACGGGTAAATATGCGGTCCACAATGCCGATTTCAGCGCTTTGCGCGGGGACGAAGCTGCCTATGTGAGCGAGCAACGTAATCAAAGCTGCTTGGCGCATATAGGTTGATTTACCGCCCATGTTTGGGCCAGTCACAATCAGCATATGGCGCTCGCGATGAAAGACTAAATCATTCGGTACGAAGGGTGCGGTGGTAACTTGTTCTACGACGGGGTGACGTCCGCCCTGGATATTGATGCCTGCTTTTAAGGATAGGGTTGGGCAGCAGAAGCCCAATGCATCGGCGCGTTCGGCTAAGGTTGCGAGCACATCCAACTCAGACACTGCATTGGCTGAATTCTGCAAAGGAATCAGTTGTTCGTTAAGGATATCCAGCAACTCATCATAGAGCGCTTTTTCACGGGCGAGGGCGCGGCTTTTCGCTGATAGGGCTTTATCTTCAAACTCTTTAAGTTCAGGTGTGATGTAACGCTCAGCATTTTTCAGGGTCTGGCGGCGAATGTAGTCAGCTGGTGCTTTTTCGGATTGGGCACTGGTCAGCTCGATAAAATAGCCATGCACGCGGTTATAACCGACTTTGAGGGTGGGGATGCCGGTGCGTTCACGCTCGCGCAACTCCAAATCCAGCAGGTATTGACCAGCGTTAGTGCTGATATTGCGCAAGTCGTCCAGCTCGGCATCGTAGCCATCCGCAATTACGCCACCTTCACGAATCACCACGGGAGGGTTTTCAATAATCGCGCGTGACAACAATTCAACAAGAGCCGGAAATGTGCTGATTTGAACGGCAAGTTCGGCTATCAATGCTGATTTATGTTTGGCCAGTTCAGATTGCAGTTCCGGGTAACAGGCAATCGACATCATTAAACGAGACAGATCCCGTGGGCGTGATGAGCGCAACGCCAAACGCCCCAGAATTCGTTCCATATCGCCAACTTGTTTCAAAATACCGTTGGTGATTTCAAAGGCGTAATTGTGGCGGAGGCTGGTAATTGCAGCTTGGCGGGCATTCAATAAATCAATGTCGCGTAATGGGCGATTTAACCAGCGGCGCAATAAGCGGCTGCCCATGCTGGTTGCAGCGCGATTCAGCACTGAAAACAGGGTATGTTCATCGCCTCCATTGAGGTTGATATCCAGTTCCAGATTGCGGCGCGTCGCCGCATCCATTATTACTGCTTCATCGCGGTTTTCATGCGCTAGGCTGCGCACGTGGGGCAGAGCCGTGCGCTGAGTTTCGCGCGCGTAACTTAGCAGGCAGCCAGCGGCGCAAAGTGCAGTTTTAAGGTGTTCGCAACCAAAACCTGCCAAATCTTTAGTGCCAAATTGCTGAATGAGTAGGCGCTCGGCAGTTTCGTAATCAAATTCCCAGGGGCCGCGACGGCGCAAGCCTTTGCGGTTTTCGATAAGTAAAGGATTGGTTAAATGATCGCTTAATAGCAACTCAGCGGGGCTTAAGCGTTGCAGTTCTCCGAGTGCTGCATCCAAGCCATCAACTTCCAACACTAAAAAACGGCCGCTTGCCATATCGAGCGATGCAATACCAAAAGTCTCTCCGGCTTGGTGTAATGCAACGAGTAGATTGTCGCGGCGGGAGTCGAGCAGTGCTTCATCGCTCACAGTGCCCGGCGTCACTATGCGCATGACTTTGCGTTCAACGGGGCCTTTCGTTGTGGCGGGATCGCCGATTTGTTCACATATCGCGACAGATACACCTTCTTTCACCAGTTTTGCGAGGTAGCCGTCAGCTGAGTGAAATGGAATTCCCGCCATAGGAATGGGCTCACCATTGGATTTACCGCGCGCGGTGAGCGTGATATCCAAAATTTCCGAGGCTTTTTTAGCATCGTCAAAAAATAGCTCATAAAAGTCACCCATGCGGTAAAACACCATTTCATGCGGGTGTTGGGCTTTAATCCGCAGATATTGGGTCATCATAGGTGTGTGAAGCGATTCTTGATTAGCTTGCAACTCGTTGTTTTGCATAATTATTCTGTCTGTTCTCGGTAGATCAATGCAGTTGTTGGATGGCATGAATGAGGAGGGATGTAGGTGTTTGTGGCCCAACTTCATGGCTATCAAATTCGAAGAGCGGAGATTCTAACAAACCCCTAAGTTGACTCACAGTAAAACTGCCTAAAAGAGATTGGAAATTTAAAGCACGCGTAGTGCAAGTGGTTTTGGGAATGCAGTGGTTTGGCGATTTGTTATTTGGATGTGGGTAAGAATTTCTCAGGTCTTTGAACGTATATTCCGATGCATCGCAGAAGTAAATTTTTTATATAAATAAAATTAGCAAACAGCTAAAGCTGAACTATTATCAGCTTATGTATATCCACACCAGTGAGGCGACATCATGAACTTACAAACTCTAATAGATAATGCTCAAAAATTGCCCAACATTCCTAAAGTTGTTCAAGAACTTATAGAGAGTTTTGGTGATGAGAATGTGAGCAATGATGCTATCGCGAAAAAAATCAGTGCGGACCAAGTGCTCACTATTAAAGTGCTTCGCGCCGCAAACTCAGCGCATTATGGCGGTAACCGTAAAGTAGGTTCAGTAAGCGATGCTGTATTTTTATTGGGCTTTAATGCGGTAAGAACATTGGTGTTGGCTTCAGGTTTAACGGGTGCTTTCAAAGCGCCTGAAGGTTTTGATTTAAAAAAATTCTGGCATGGTAGTTTTGCTGTGGCAGCAACTTGTAAATGGATTGCGCGTTACTCTCATGATGATGTTGAAACGGCGTTTACCTGTGGAATGATTCACAATATCGGTGAATTATTGATTCATATTTTGTTGCCAAATGAATGTGCAGAAATGCAAAAAGTTGTCGATAAGGGCGCGCGCAACGTTGATATCGAAAAAAATTATTTGGGCTTTGATTTTTCTGAAGCGGGCGCTGAGCTTGCGCATCGTTGGAAATTCCCCGAGGCAATTGTTAAGGGGATTCGTTACCAATTAGATCCACATGAGGCTGAGTTTTTCCCTCGTTTGGCGGGTGTAATCAGTATTGCGCTATACATTAACAAAATGAACGAATCAGGTGCGGATAGCGCAACAATTCTCGCAAGCTTCCCCAGTACATTAGCAACTGAATTGGGTATTAATTTGGTTAAAATGATGGAGAATATTGAGGAAACGAAAGATCTTGCAACAGCCATTGATGAGCTGCTTGATTAATTAATAGTGAAACAAAAAAGCCCGCAAGAAATTGCGGGCTTTTTTTATTGTGTTTCTTGGCAATTAGTTAGCGCTTTTTTGAAACAGCTTTCAATGTCTTGCGGATTGCTTTTGCGTTTTACCTCATCAAAGAAAATTTGTGCTTGCGGGTATTGGCGGCTTAAATACATCAGCCATTGTTTAACGCGATTGCCGCAATTTCTTTCATCGTAAAGCGGTGTGGTTTTTTGGTAGTAATCAAACAGCGTTTGGCAAATCTCTAACCAGGTTAAAGGTTGGTATGTTTCGCCAGATAAATGCGCTTTAATTTGACGTGCCAAATCCGGGCAGGATAATAATCCGCGGCCAAGCATTACGTCATCGCATTGGGATTGCTCCCGGCAGCGAAGGTAGTCGTCAATCGTCCAAATTTCTCCGTTCGCAATCACGGGAATTTTTAACGTGGCTTTAATATCTGCAATGTAATGCCAGTAAGCTGGGGGTTTGTATCCATCCGCTTTGGAGCGCGCGTGAACTGTGAGCTCATTTGCACCAGCAGACTCTACGGCGCGGGCATTCTCCATGTACGTGGATCTGTCTTCAAATCCCAAGCGGATTTTGGCAGAAACAGGTATCTCTTTGGGGAGCGCATCGCGTACGGCTTTGATGATGTTGTATACGCGATCTGGCGTGCGTAGCAGGCAAGCGCCACCTTCATGAGAGTTCACAGTTTTGGCTGGGCAGCCAAAATTCAAATCGATAGATTTAGCCCCGTATTTCACTAGCTCCAGAGCGTTGATCGCCATGGGCTCTGGTTTGCTACCCAGAAGTTGTACCTTCACAGGCGTGCCGTTGGGGGTCAATGAGTTGGACTCAAGTTCCTGTGCGTACTTATAGAAGACGCGATAAGGTAGCTTTTGGTCCGTTACGCGAATAAATTCTGTCACGCAGCCGTCAAGCCCGCCAATACGTGTCAGAATATCCCGCACGTGATGTTCTACAACGCCCTCCATCGGGGCCAGCATGATTCTCATAGGTTGCAAGTGTTCGCTGGGTTTATCGAGGGCGGCATTTTACGGAACCTAATTGAGCTTTGCAGATGTTTTTGGTTGATATGAGCCGTTTGGGTTGATAAGTACTCACAATCTGCGTAGATTGCGCCCCTTTTTACATTGCCGCCATTCAGGTAACGCTATTTTGAGGATTTCACATGTCATCAACCCAGTTTCATGAGCTGATTGCCGATCCACAACTGCTCAAGGCGATAGATGCGCATGGTTACGAACAGCCGACGCCGGTGCAGCTGCGGGCGATTCCGCAAGTGTTGGCGGGTAAGAATCTATTGGTAAGTTCAAAGACTGGAAGCGGAAAAACGGCTGCTTTCCTGTTGCCAGCCTTGCAGAAAATCCTCTCAACGCCGACTGCGAATCCTGAAAGCTCCCGTATTTTGATTTTGACCCCAACGCGTGAGTTGGCTCGCCAAATCGTAAAAAATGCTCAACAGCTATTGAAATTCACCCATATAAAGGTGGGAATGGTTTGCGGGGGCGAGGAATTTAAATATCAAAAAGCCATGTTGCGCAAAAACCCAGAAATCATTGTGGGAACGCCGGGGCGTTTAGCGGAGCACGTCACTCATAAATCTACTGACTTCACTGGTTTAGATTTTTTAATTCTCGACGAAGCTGACCGCATGCTTGAAATGGGGTTGAGTGAAGATGTGATTGCAATCGCAAAGACTTGTGGCGCTGATCGCCAAACATTGTTGTTCTCGGCAACCCTTGAGCCCCAAGGTATTCGTCATTTAATTAAGCAAGTAGTGTTGAGTGAAGCGGAAGAGATTGTTGTTAACGAAACGGCGAATGCCATTGAACAACAAATGATTTTAGCTGACGATGTGAAGCACAAAGAAAAGTTGTTAGTTGCGCTTTTGGAAAAATCATCGTTTGAAAAGGTAGTTGTTTTTACTAATACGAAAGCTAAAGCAGTTCAGTTGGATAATGTGTTGCGCTACAACAAATATAAAGTCAGCGCCTTGCATGGCGATATCACACAAGATCAGCGCCGCATTTCATTGGATTTTTTCCGTCAAGGTAAAACACAAGTCTTGGTGGCAACTGATGTTGCTGCACGCGGTTTGGATATTCCCGGTGTAGATCTGGTTGTGAATTTTGATATGGCGCAATCGGGCGATGATTATTTACATCGCATTGGTCGTACTGGTCGCGCCGATGCCGAGGGTAGGGCGGTTTCATTTGTAGCGGCCAACGACTGGAATCTAACGAAAGGTATTGAGCGCTATCTGGATACTAGTTTTGCATTAATTACCATTCCAGGATTGGTTGGGCATTATAAAGGCCCGGACAAAGTGAAATCTTCCGGCAAGGCTGTTGGTGTTAAAAAGAAAGTTGACGATAAGAAAGTGTCTGCGACTAAGGATACAAAAGTGAAAGTGCGCACAAAAGATAAAAAGAATATTGGTAAGCGCCGAACGCCCAGTGCCAAAGTTGAACCTGTTGCTGATTTTGGTGATGGATTTTCCGTGTTCAAAAAGAAGCCGCAATAGCGGCTTTTTTTATGCCAGCGCTCGGTGTAATAAAGACGTAAAAAATTATTGACCCCATTCTGCTTTAGGCCTAGTATCTAGTTGTGGGTGACAAAAAAATCCACAAGATATGGTAAAAGTGCGTGAGTGAATGCTTGGTGAATGTCATCAATTATTCACAGGGTTCTGTTACCTCTTTAAACTCTTAATAACTGTTTTTTCATGAGTGAGGTGATTTCAGCAATAGGAAAGTTGTGCTGTGTTCTGTCTACAAACAGGTGATGCGTTAAATAGCTAATGCGTTGTTATATAGGTAGTGCGTTAATAGAAATTAGAAAGCCTAAACCTTGTTGTTAACTTTGAACCTTAAGGGCGGTGACCATTTATGGCAAGAAGAAATCACGCTAGACGCAGTAACTCATATAGTGGTAATTCTCATAGCAGCTTCGCCGACGACGGCATTCAGAAAAGTTCGCGACACAAATCATCGCGAAAACAGCCGAGAATCGATGACAATATAGTTGATTTAAAATCCCGCTCGAAACAAATCGAAACAGCTTACTCTCCCCCTCGCTCCGCCCAACCTCTCCGTGCTAAAACCCAAGCCCAGCAAGAATACATCACCGCCATTAATCATCACGCCTTAACTTTTGGCATTGGCCCGGCCGGTACGGGCAAGAGCTATTGTGCAGGTGCTTTGGCAGCTGAGGCATTGGAGTCTGGCCGAATTGAGCGAATTATTCTTACACGTCCTGCGGTAGAATCTGGTGAAAGCTTGGGCTTTTTGCCGGGTGATCTGGACGAAAAATTCTCGGTTTATATTGATGCCTTTCGCGATATTTTAAACGAGCGTTTGGGTGCTGGTACCGTGGATTATTGTTTGCGTCATGGCAGAATTGTTGCTGCGCCTTTGGCATACATGCGCGGTAAAACGTTTAACAGTAAAACATTTGTAATTTTGGATGAGGCGCAAAATACCAGCGTCGCGCAAATGAAAATGTTTTTAACGCGTATTGGTGAAGATTGTAAAGTTGTTATTAATGGCGATGTTCATCAAAGTGATATTCGTGGCCCTAATGGTCTGGCGGATGCAGTAGCACGCTTAAGCGATTTGCCGAATGTTTATGTGCACGAATTTGTGCGCAACGATATTGTTCGCAGTGGCTTGGTGCGCGATATTATCGATCGTTATGAGGTACCAGAAGCCGAATAAGTTTGATTTGTTGTTATCAGAAGGATGCGTTAGTAATAGCGCATCCTTTTTGTTTTTTGATGATTGGTTTAGGTGCGTCTCAGATCCTTTGTATTTTCCCTTGCTAATTTAAAATGTGGTCGGCATGCTGCCAACTTTTTAGAATTAGTATTATGAAAGCATTAATTTGTCCTTTATGTTCAGCTGCTTTAGTTGCTAATGCGCAGGGGCTTGCCTGCGAAAATCGTCATCAATTCGATCGTGCGAAAGAAGGCTATTTCAATTTGCTACCGGTGCAGCACAAGAACTCTCGCGAACCTGGTGATGCAAAACAGCAATTGATTGCTCGGCGAGCATTCTTAACGGCGGGCTATTTTGCGCCCTTAGTTGAGGAATTAAAGAGCCTGATTGACCCAACGATAAGGGCGCTTCTCGATATAGGTTGTGGAGAGGGCTACTTCACGAGCAATCTCAGTCAGCATTGTGTGTTGGCGGATGTTTATGGAATTGATATTGCCAAGGCAGGTATACGTTTGGCCGCTAAAAATAGCGATATCACTTATGCCGTTGCGTCGAGCCATCAGCTGCCACTCGCTGATTCGAGTATGGATGTTGTTGTCAGAATTTATGCACCAAGTAAGGATGAGGAGTTATTGCGTGTAATAAAACCGGGCGGAAAATTGATTATAGTTATCCCCGGGGAGCAGCACCTCATAGGTCTGCGTCAAAAAATTTATAAAGAAATTAAACCCCACCAAAAACCCAAGGCGCCAAAAGGATTTTTTGTTGTGGAGGAGCGAAGCGTTGGTTTTGATTTAGTGATTCCTGCGGGTGACCTGACGGCTTCATTGCTAAGTATGACTCCTTTTGCCTGGAAGCTGGCGCCGAACTTGCTAGAACAAATGGCTTTAGAAGGGCTTTCGGACAGAGCTGAATTCCAACTTAGCCTCTATGAGAAAGGAGGTTTGAGTTCTATTTGAGCCCTAAGGAGCCTAAAAGCCTGTCGCACCCCAATCTCTCTCTCCAGTGTTTTAATGTGTGAAATGTGTCACAGAAAGTTTTTCTGTATTGTGGGTCTTTTTTTGCTGCGGTATCATGGCGCGGGAATTTTAAATGCGATTTTAGCTGATGTAGTTAAAAGATATTTCGCAAATAGTTATATAAAATGGGCGTTTCGTGTGGTTTAAGTGCAAAATATTCATATATAACAATCTGTTAAGCCTATAAAAGGTTCAAATTAATGAAAATCGGTTCAGCTGTCAGCGTCGGTTCGCAATTTATACGCACTCTTATTGGTTGTTTAACCCTTTCAAGTTTTATGGTTCAGGCTGCTCCTGCATCAAATGTTCATGATGCGGTTGTAGAGGCTATTGAATCAAACCCTGAGGTTCAGGCTAGCTGGCATACATTTAATGCGGCTACCTATCAAGTGGGTGAAGTGCGTGCGGGCTACATGCCTTCAGTTGACCTGTCCCTTAATGGCGGCAATGTGTCTCGTGACTTTGATGGTCGTGATCGCTACAACACCACCCAAGGCCAAATTTCATTAACCCAAAGCTTATTTGATGGTTTTAGAACCACGGGTCAAGTTGAGCATTTTGAAGGCGCACGCTTGGTGCGTTACTACGAGCTCTTGGAGAATGTTGAAACTACAGCTTTTGAAGCTGTGCGAGCCTATGAAGATGTCAGTCGCGAGCGGTCTTTGTTAAAGGCCGCTCGCGAAAACTATGCTAAGCACCAAGAGGTGTTTGCTCAGATTGAAGAACGAGTGACGTCTGGTGTGGGGCGTAAAGTAGATTTGGAACAAGTGGCTGGTCGTTTGGCGCTTGCCGAGACCAATCTCTTAACGGAAGCCTCCAACTTGCATGATGTAAACGCTCGTTACCTACGCATTGTTGGCCAATTGCCGTCAGCGGATTTGACTGAGTCTTCACTCTCGGAAACTAATCTGCCCGCAAATATTCGCGAAGCCTTGCAGCTGGCTTACCAAGGCAATCCAGGTTTTCATGCAGCTATCAAAAATATTTCTGCAATGCAGGCAAACGTGACTGTTGAGCGTTCTGGCTACTTTCCGAAGGCTGAATTGCGTGCTCGTCAAGTTGCGAGCCGCAACACCAATGGGTTTGATGAACGAGTTGATGCCGCGCGTTATGGCGAAGAAAGTGCAATAGAGTTGGCGATTACCTACAATTTATTTTCGGGTGGAGCTACACGTTCTGGTGTGCGCAGGGCGTTGGAAGAAGTAAATGCGGCGAAAGATCTGCGAGATAAGGCGTGCGTTGATTTACGCCAAACCACACAAATTGCCTATAACGATTCGCAGCGCATTAGAGAACAATTGAAATCCTTAGATCAACATCGTCGTTCGAGCGATAAAGTTCGTACAGCCTATGGTGAACAATTCAAAATTGGCCAGCGTTCATTGTTGGATTTGCTTGATGCTGAGAACGAATACTTTCAGGCTAACCGTGCCTATACCAGTGCTTTATCTGATTTAAATATTGCCCATGCGCGCACCTTGGCAGCAATGGGGAAATTGTTACCTGCACTTAACATAACGCGTGAATCTTTGGTGCAAGTTAAAGATGCTAAAGTTACCGACAACATTAAAATCGATGGCAGTAATGCTTGTCCAATTGAGGTTGGTGAAAGTTATACCCGTAAAGATCTTATTTCAGAAATGATCCGTTTAAGTGGCGATGCCTTGTTTGATGTCGGTAGCTCTGTATTAACCGCCAATGCAACACAGAAACTGGATGCGCTAATCCAAAAAATCAAAAGCACGCCGAAAGTCGTGCAGATTAAAGTTGATGGGCATACAGATAACACAGGAACTGATCTGATTAACATCCCTCTCTCGAAAGCACGAGCAGAGAGTGTCAAAAACTATTTTATTTTAAATGGCTTGGATCAAATTGTTTATCAAACCGAAGGTTATGGTGCGACTCGTGCGGTAGGCGATAATGGTACAGACGTTGGTCGCACCGCAAACCGCCGTGTAGAGATTACTGTATCGCGGCAGGAATAAGCTGATTTATGTCATTAAAAAGCACAGTGTTCGTGAGAATGCTGTGCTTTTTTTGTTTCTGAAACAAATAGTTATCGCAGATATAAAATTGCAGAACTTGATTGTGGCGACTATATTTAGCGTACCTTACCTTAATCGTACTGATGTGTTTGCGTAGTTCATTCGTCAGTGTAATGTTTTATTACTTTTTTATTTGATTGTGCGGATAGAAAATCACGGGAGTTTTGCATGGTAACGCAACAAACTGGCGCCTTGGAAAAAGGCGGTCCCTTGTTGGAATGCTTGCTAATTCTTGCCCGAGCCCACGGGATATTGACGACTGCCGAGACACTTCTCTCAGGCTTGCCTCTCATTCACAATAAGTTAACACCCTCATCTTTTTCTCGCTCGGCAAAACGCGCAGGCTTCACAAGCAAAATTATTGCACGTGATTTGTTAAAGTTAAATGATGCTTTGTTTCCCGTCATTCTTTTGCTCAAAAATAATTCGGCGTGCGTATTGCTTGAGCTTAATAAAGATACACAGACGGCGCGTGTTGTTTTTCCTGAGCTTGGTAGTGCGCCAACTCAAGTTGATATAGCCGCCTTGATAGAAATTTACGGTGGTCAGGTTATTTATGTTCGACCTGAGCAGCAATTTGATGCGCGTACAACCAGCATTGCCAAAGTAAATCGCGGTCACTGGTTTTGGAGTGCTATTAGTGAGCATCGCGAACTCTATCGAGATGTTTTGCTCACCGCATTTATTATCAACATTTTCGCGCTAGCATCACCTTTGTTTGTTATGAATGTGTATGACCGTGTTGTACCCAATCATGCAACAGACACGCTTTGGGTATTGGCGTTAGGAATTGTGTTGATGATCAGCGCTGATTTTGGTTTGCGCATGATGCGCGCTTGGTTTGTTGATTTGGCCGCGAGCAGAACGGACATAAAGCTCTCTGCAACAATTATGGAGCGGGTGCTTGGAATGAAATTATCTGAGCGTCCGGTGTCGGTTGGATCTTTTGCGTCCAGCTTGCAATCGTTCGAATCTATTCGCAGTTTTATTAGTTCAGCAACTGTACTTTCTTTTGTAGATTTACCGTTTGTTTTATTGTTTACCGTTGTTATCGCCATTATTTCTTGGCCGCTCATTTTGCCTATTTTATTCGGCATAGTTGCTTCAATAATTTATGCCGCCGCAGTGCAACATAAGATGCACAGTCTTTCTGAAAACTCCATGCAGGCGTCTGCACAGCGCAACGCAATTCTTGTTGAAAGTTTACAGGGGCTTGAAACTTTAAAAACTACAGGTGCAGAAGGGCGCATGCAGGCAATTTGGGAGCAAACAACTTTATTGCTTTCACGTACCTCAGTAAAAATGCGCATGCTTTCCGGTTCTGTGGGTGCGGGTACTGCGTGGATTCAGCAAGTGGTATCGGTCATTATTATTATTGTGGGTGTGTATTTAATTATTGATGGAAATTTAACTCAAGGTGGTTTGATTGCGAGTTATATGTTGTCTGCCCGTGTGATGGGGCCAATCAGTCAAACGGCTGCTTTGTTGATGCAATATCATCAAGCAGCGACAGCCTTGACTAACCTAGAGCAAATCATGAATAAACCAGTGGATCGCCCAGTGGGCTCCAATTGGATTAGCCGCGCACGCTTGCAAGGTGGTATTGAGTTTAAGCAAGTTGGTTTTAAATATCCCAATGATGAGCGTGAAGTGTTGCGCAACATTTCGTTCAAAATTAATCCGGGTGAACGTGTTGCAATTTTGGGGCGCAATGGTTCCGGAAAAACAACTGTGGAAAAAATGATTGCGGGTTTGTATGAGCCAACAGAGGGAACCGTGCTTATCGATGGAATCGATATTCGCCAACTCGACCCAGCAGAAGTGCGTCGTAACATTGGGTTTGTATCGCAAGATGTGAATTTGTTTTACGGCACGCTGCGCGACAATATTGCTATGGGTACGGGGCACGTGTCTGATGAAGCTTTGTTAGATGCCGTGCGTTTAAGTGGATTAACGGAGTTTGTGAATCAACATCCTGCAGGATTGGCGATGCCTGTTGGCGAGCACGGGCAATTGTTGTCGGGCGGTCAGCGTCAGAGCGTCACTATTGCGCGAGCTTTGTTAAATGATCCGGCCATTTTGTTATTCGATGAGCCCACCGGCTCTATGGATCATTCAAGTGAGGAGGAGTTTAAACGTAATATTGCTGATTATTCCCAAGGTAAAACCATGGTGGTGATTACGCATCGAACATCGCTCCTGGAGTTGGTGAATCGCATTATTGTTATTGATGCTGGAAAAATTGTGGCAGATGGTGCGAAAGAACAAGTAGTCGAAGCTCTACGTCAAGGCCGTATTGGGAGGGCATCATAATGAATGCTCCTCTTCCAGAAAAAGAGTTGTCTGGCGCTGAATTGTATTTTAAGAAGGTAGGGCAGTGGCTCGATAAAATTGGTATTCCCGCTAGCGCCTATATCGACAAAATTTATCAGCGTTGGCTTTCGCCTATTAATGAACAGTCGCACGACTGGTTGAGCGATGCCGATTGGGCGCGCGTACAACAAGAACCCTTGCGTGCGCGCTTGTTGTTAAATTCAATTGCCATTGTGTTTTTAATTTTGTTGTTGTGGGCTGCATTTGCAAAAGTGGATGAAGTGGCGCGTGGTGAGGGTAAGGTTATTCCGTCGCAACAATTGCAAGTGATTCAGTCTTACGATGGTGGTGTTGTAAAAGAAATTTTGGTGCACGAAGGCGATGTGGTTAATAAAGGTGATTTGCTGGTGCGCATTGACCCTACGCGTTTTGTATCCAGCTTTCGGGAAAATAATGCGTCGCTAGTTTCTTTGGAGGCACGCGCTGCGCGATTAAAGGCGTTGACCACTAATGTTCCATTTGAGCTTCCGGCAGAAATTATTAGTTCGGCTCCTGATATTGCAGAGCACGAACGTTCACAATACGAAGCTAATCGTCGTGAGTTGGATGAGCAGTTGAGTATTTCGCGCAGCCAATTGGAGCAGCGTCAACGCGAATTGCAAGAAGTGCGTGCAAAATTAGTTCAAGTGACACGTGCGCTTGAGTTAGCAAATCAGGAGTTGGCCGTAACAACGCCTTTGTTAAAAAGTGGCGCTGTATCTGAAGTTGAAATTTTAAAGTTACAAGGTGAAGTTTCCAATGCGCAAGGCGCGCGTCAACAAGCTTTGGCGCAGGAGCAGCGTTTGTTGGCGGCGGTTGATGAAGCTGAAGGAAAGGTGCGTGAAGTTGAATTAAATGAAGTCAATAAATGGCGTGCCGAATTATCAGAAACCTTGGCAAAACTCTCCAGTTTGAGTGAAACGGGAACAGGCCTTGCGGACAAAATTAAATATTCAGAAATTCGCGCTCCTGTGCATGGAACCGTTCAAAAACTTCACACCAATACCTTAGGTGGCGTTGTACAGCCAGGTCATGATGTAATTGAAATAATTCCGCTGGATGACCAATTATTAATTGAAGCCAGAGTTGCACCAAAAGATATTGCATTTTTGCATCCCGGTGAAACGGCAATCGTGAAATTTACCGCCTATGATTTTGCGATTTATGGCGGCTTAACCGGCAAGCTTGAACACATCAGTGCGGATACTATGAAAGACGATAAAGATAATGTCTTTTATTTGGTGCGTGTGCGTACTGAGCGCTCTGGTTTCGATGCTTCGCTGCCGATCATGCCGGGTATGACTGCGCAAGTGGATATCTTGACCGGCAAGAAAACTGTTCTATCTTATTTACTGAAGCCTGTATTGCGGGCCAAACAAAATGCCTTAACCGAGCGCTAATGCAGTCACTATTTGTCTCTCCATCTCACATAGAATCTCCGCGCTGGCAGCAGGCATTTCCTTCGGCTCATGTTTTGAGTAACGAACGTGAATTGCCTGAGGATCTGCGTGGGTCGCTTATTTGGGTTGTGCTCAGTGATGTATTTACGCTTGCGCACATTTCAAAATGGGCAGCTGCGGGCGCACGCGTAATTGGGCTCACACAAGCTGAAGATCCGCGCCAGGCCAAGCAAGTTTTAGAGGCGGGCGCGAGTGGCTATTTGCACTATTTGGCAGCGGCTCCGGTGTTGCAACAGGTGAGTCAGGTTGTTGAGATGGGTGGTTTGTGGCTCGGTGTGGATTTGATGCGGCAGTTAGTCTTCGCAACAGCCAATATTCTCCAGTCCGAACCGGAAAAAGTTCATTTGGATTTGTTAAGCGCGCGCGAGCAGGATGTTGCCAAAGCAGTCGCTGCGGGTAAGTCCAATAAAGAAGTTGCGCGCGAACTCGATATTACCGAGCGTACCGTTAAAGCTCATTTAAGCGCGGTGTTTGAGAAGCTGAATGTGCGTGATCGTTTGCATTTAGTGTTGGTGTTGTCCGGTCGTCAATAAAGAATTTTATTATTGCTCGTTCGTGGTTCCTTCTTAATTCCCTTTTTATGTGTTTATTGTCCTTTAGTCCAATGGCGGTTTAAACGCCATCCGCTAGACTTCTAAAAAATCCATCATTCCATCTTTTCTTTGTATCACCACTGGAGTTCTGTTATGGCTAATTCTGTTGCCACGGTTGCGTCTCTCGAAGGTCAAGCTTGGGCGAAAGGCCCTGATGGGAAATTACGCCCATTAAAAGTTGGCGATACTGTGGCCGCAGACGAGGTAGTAGTAACCGCAAGTGGTGCGCATATAGAGCTGGATTTTGGTGATGGTCACCCCGTCACTATCGCAGGTGGTCAGGAAGTACTGATGAACCGCGATTTGTGGACAGATTTAGCATCCGATAACAAAGAAGCGGCGGTTGATAATGAATCTGTTCAGCAGGCACTAACCGTACTCAATAATGGTGGTGATTTAACCACTAGCTTAGATGAAACCGCTGCAGGTTTAGATGGTGGTGCGGCGAGCGAAGGTCATAGCTTTGTTGAGTTGACGCGTGTGGTAGAGCAAACCGATCCCAACGCATTCAACTTTGGTGCGACTAATGGCGATAACGGCGGTACGCCGAACACGCAAGGCTCCGCGCCTGCCAACAATGCGCCCTTGGTTGCTCCGCAAGGCTTTACCGGTGATGAAGATACAGTCATTAGTGGTCGTGTCATCGCTAATGATGTTGAAAACGACACTTTAACCTATGCCATTGTTGGCCAGCCTGCGAATGGCGTAATTACCCTTGATACTGCAACGGGCGATTTCAAATATACGCCTAAGGCCAACTACAACGGCCCAGATAGTTTTGTTATTACTGTGACTGATGATCATGGTAATAGCACAACCTCTACGGTTAACCTGTCAGTAACTCCGGTTAACGATGCGCCTGTCACCAATGATCAAAACCTAACAACCCCAGAAGACACGCCTATTTCTGGCCAAGTGGTAGCGACCGATATTGAAGGCGATACCCTGAGCTATAGCCTCTCGACCAATGCTGCTCACGGTACGGTTACGCTCAATGCTGCAACTGGTGGTTTCATCTACACCCCCAGCGCAGACTTCAACGGTTCCGATAGTTTTGTTGTGACGGTTAACGATGGCAATGGCGGTATAACCACCAGCACCATCACGATTGGCGTCACCCCCGTTAACGATGCTCCAGTAACCAACGACCAAAACCTTACAACTGACGAAGATACTCCGCTGAATGGCGCTGTAGTGGCAACCGATGTTGATGGTGATGTTCTTGTCTACTCGGTAACGACAGCTGCTACACACGGCACAGTAACTCTCGATGCCGCCACTGGAGCCTTTGTCTATACACCGGCAGCTAACTACAACGGCCCTGACAGCTTTGTTGTAACCATTGCAGACGGTAATGGCGGTACCACAACCAGCACAATCAACATTGGTGTAATCCCTGTTAACGATGCGCCTGTTACTGCAGATCAAAACCTCACCACGCCAGAAGATACGGCGATTTCCGGTCAGGTTGTTGCGAGCGATATTGAAGGCGATACACTGACTTATGCTGTTTCCACCAGCGCAGCGCATGGCACGGTTACGCTTGATCCCGCTACCGGCGGCTTTGTTTATACCCCAAGCGCCAACTACAACGGCCCAGATCAATTCGTGGTTAGCGTATCTGATGGCAACGGCGGTGTTAGTACGAGCCTTATTAAGATAGGTGTTACACCGGTTAATGACGCTCCAGTAACCTCAAACCTAAATCTCACAACTCCTGAAGATACGGCGATTGCGGGCAAGGTTGTCGCCACTGATGTAGATAACGATGTTTTAACTTATTCAGTCGCATCAAACGCAGCGCACGGCAGCGTCACGCTCAATCCAGCCACTGGCAATTTCACCTATACCCCAAATACCAATTTCAATGGCAGCGACTCATTTACCGTCACCGTCAGCGATGGCAAGGGCGGGGTGGTTACCAGTGTTATCAATATTGGTGTGACCCCCGTTAACGATGCGCCCACCACCAGCAACCAAAGTTTAACTACACCTCAAGATACGGCAATCAACGGCTCTATCAGCGCAACAGATCCGGACGGCGATACCTTGTCTTACAGCGTTTCTGGAAATCCCGGTCACGGTTCTGTAGTAGTGAACCCTACAACGGGTACGTTTACCTATACACCCACCACAGGCTATAACGGTAGCGATACATTTGTTGTAAAAGTGAGTGATGGTCATGGCGGTACAACTACCAGCACCGTGACCATAGGTGTTCAACCTCCAGTCGTTAACCATGCGCCTACGGCCAATGCTGATACAGCTTCCACCAACGAAGCTACCGCGGTGACTATTGCGGTTCGCGGCAACGATTCAGACCCAGATGGCGATGCCTTAACCGTATCTGGCGTAACCCAGGGTTCACATGGTTCTGTGGTGATTGATGCGGTTACGGGTAACCCCATCTACACCCCCAATGCCGGTTTCACCGGAAGTGATTCATTCACCTATACCATTAACGATGGTAATGGTCACACGGCATCTGCCACGGTTAACGTAACCGTAAACGCGGTTGCGCCAGTCAATCATGCGCCAACCGCTAATGCCGATACAGCCTCCACCAATGAATCTACCGCGGTAACTGTTGCAGTTCGCAGTAACGATACAGACCCAGATGGCAACGCCTTAACCGTAAGTGGTGTAACTCAGGGTGCAAATGGTTCAGTGGTGATTGATGCCGTTACCGGCAACCCAATCTACACCCCCAACGCCGGTTATACAGGTACCGACACCTTTACTTACACCATTGATGACGGTCATGGCGCTACCTCTACCGCATCCGTCACTGTAACCGTTAACGCTGTCGCTCCAGTCAACCATGCGCCGGTGAGTGTTGCAGATAACATTACCGTTGCAGAAGGTGCAACGGCGACTAGCTTAAACGGTGGCGCGACTAGTGTGCTGGCAAACGATACTGACGCCGATGGAAACACCTTGTCTGCTGTTTTGGTGTCAGGGCCTGCGCATGGCACCTTGACGCTTAATGCTAATGGCACCTTCAGTTATACCCATGACGGCAGTGAAACCACTTCCGATAGCTTCACCTATAAGGCGAACGATGGAACTGTGGACGGCAATGTCGTGACCGTCTATATAGGCGTAACGCCTGTTAACGATGCGCCAGTCAACTCGGTGCCAGCCTCACAAAACCTCAATGAAAATGGAACCTTGGTTTTCAATAGCGGTAACGGCAACTTAATCAGCGTTAGCGATGTGGATGCGGGCTCTGCGACTATACAGGTCACTCTAACATCCACTCATGGCTTGATCAGTTTGTCTGGAACTACAGGCTTATCATTCCTGGTAGGTTCTGGCAGCAGTGATGCGACTATGACTTTTACAGGCTCTCAAGCTGACATCAACACTGCATTAAATGGTCTTAGTTATACCCCAACAGCTGGTTACAACGGCTCGGCAAGCCTGCAAATCACCACTAATGACTTGGGTAATACCGGAAGCGGTGGCTCCAAAACGGATACAGACACCATTTCGTTAACCGTTAACCCTGCTGCTAACCACGCGCCTGTTGCAGTTGCAGACAGTATTTCTGTTGCTGAGGGCGGCACGGCTACTGTATTGGTTGGTGGTGCAACCAGCGTTTTGACGAACGACTCAGATGCCGACGGCAATAGCTTGAATGCCATTTTGGTCTCAGGCCCAACTAACGGCACCTTGACCCTCAACGCTGACGGCACCTTTAGCTACACCCACAATGGTAGCGAAACCACCACCGATAGCTTTACCTACAAAGTGAACGACGGAACCGTCGATGGTAATACGGTCACCGTCAATATTGGCGTAACCCCTGTAAACGATGCTCCTGTAGCGGTAGCAGACACTTACTCCGTCAACGAAGGCGGCACAATCAGCGCCACTGTTGCGAACGGCATACTTGCGAACGACACAGACGCAGAGGGTAGTGCACTTAATGCCGTTCTGGTGACTGGCCCCGCCCACGGGACTCTGACCCTGAATACTGATGGCACTTTCACCTACGTACACGATGGCAGCGAGACCACTGTTGATAGCTTCACCTATAAAGCAAACGATGGTTCTGCAGACAGTAATATTGTCACGGTTACGCTCAATGTAACGCCGGTAAATGACGCTCCAGTAGCTGTCGCCGATAGCATCACCGTTGCTGAAGGCGGCACAGCAACAGTATTGGTCGGCGGTGCAACCAGCGTTTTGACTAACGATAGCGATGCTGAAAATAATCCGTTAAGCGCAATTTTAGTGTCTGGCCCAGCTAATGGTACTTTGACGCTTAATTCAAACGGCACTTTCAGCTACGTCCACAACGGAAGCGAAACCACTACCGACAGCTTTACCTACAAAGTTAATGATGGCTCGGTGGATGGCAATACGGTCACCGTTAATATCACAGTAACGCCAGTGAACGATGCTCCAGTTGCGGTAGCAGATAACTATTCGGTCAACGAAGGCGGCACGCTCACTACTACGGTAGCCAATGGCGTGCTAATCAATGATACAGACGCCGAAAATAACCCGCTCACCGCGATTCTAGTTACTGGCCCTGCGCACGGTACCTTAACCCTCAATGCTGACGGTACATTCAGCTATACCCATGACGGCAGCGAAACCACCGCAGACAGTTTCACCTACAAGGTGAATGACGGCACCGTTGACGGTAATACAGTCACTGTAAACATTGGCGTAACCCCGGTAGATGACCCAAGCGTTTTGGTTGCAGATACCAAGACAGTAGCGGAAAACACTACCGCTACTGGTAATGTGTTAGCTAACGATACAGATGTTGATAGCACGCTTACAGTGGCCAGTTTTGATGTGTCTGGTGTGGTGGGTTCCTTCACCGCTGGACAAACAGCAACTATCGCAGGCGTGGGAACTCTCAAGCTTGAAACTAATGGCGATTACACTTTCGTACCTAACGCAGGCTGGAATGGCTCGGTTCCACAGGTAACATACACCACCAATACCGGCTCTAGCACAACCCTGGATATCACTGTAACCCATACAAACGCCGCGCCTGAGACGGCTGCTGTTTCTGCAGCCGGCGATGAAGATACAGTGATTACGGTCACGCTCTCTGGTTCGGATAGTGATGGCACAGTCGCTGGCTTCGTGATTAAAAGTTTGCCCGCAAATGGCACTCTTTACAGCGATGCAGCTCTGACTCATACAATTACCGCAGGCGATACCGTCAGCGGGCCGGTTTATTTCAACCCAACCGCCAACTGGAATGGCTCAACCAATTTCACCTACGCGGCCAAAGATAATCTAGGTTTGGAGGATGCAACGCCAGCAACCGCAAGCATCACGGTTAATTCGGTAATTGATGTCACAACCGTCTCTTTAACTGCATCGAGTTCGGTGGCGGAAGGTGGCTCAATTGTTTATACCGCAACCTTGACTGATCCAGCGCAAACCCCTGTCACTTTTAACTTGAGCAATGGCGCAACCATTACTATTGCCAGCGGCGCTACCGTGGGTACGGTTTCTGTACTGGCACCAACCGACGATGTTTATTTGGATGCAAGCTCTGTGTCGGTCACCATTTCCGGCACAAGTGGTGGCGGTTTCGAAAGTCTGGTAGCGAGTAACACAGCAGCCGTGACCACGATTACCGATACAGTGGACACCACAACGGTAAGCTTGTCGGCAACGGGTTCGGTTGTGGAAGGCGGTTCCATTGTGTATACCGCAACCCTTACCAATCCAGCGCAGGGCGCGGTTACCGTTAATTTGAGCAATGGCGCAAGCATTACCATCGCCAATGGCGCTACCACGGGTACAGTGTCTGTGCCAACTCATGTTAACAATGTTTACGTGGATGCTGGCTCCGTATCGGCCACAATTACCTCTGCAACGGGCGGTAATTTCGAGCATTTGGCTCTGGATACAACCGCTGCGGTTACTAGCGTAACAGATAGTCAGGACACCACAACCATCAGCCTGACGGGTACGGGTTCCATTACTGAAGGTAGCTCGGGTACATATACTTTGAGCCTGACTAGCACTGCGCAAACGGCGGTTACCGTAACGCTGAATTATTCTGGTGTGGCGGCCAACGGTACTGACATTAACGGTGCTACCACGGTTACCATTCCAGCTGGCAGTAGTTCTGCCAACTTTAGTATTGCCGCTTTAACCGATGGTTTGGTTGAAGGGCCTGAAAGTTTTACAGTGTCAATTGCGTCTGCCACCGGCGGTAATTTTGAAGATTTGGCGATTAGCGGTGTCGCAAACAGCGTGACCACAAGTGTTGTGGATTCAGATGTTGCGACTGTAAGCCTGACTGCTACCCCGTCATTAACAGAAGCTGGCGGTACCTTGGTTTACACTGCAACTATAAGCTCAGCTCCGGTTAGCAATTTAACGGTAACCTTGTCGAATGGTGAGACAATTACCATTCTTGCCGGCCAAACTACAGGCACAAAATCCGTTAGTGTGGCGCCGAGCGACGATGTTTACGTCGATCCAAGCAACATTAGCGCGACTATTACAGGTACATCCGGTGGCGGTATTAGCGTCACGATTAACCCAGCAGCTGCCGTAACCACAATCACCGACACCATAGATACAACTACTGTAACCCTTTCTGCAACAGGTGCGGCAGTTGAAGGTGATTCAATTGTTTATACCGCGACCGTGGGTGCTCCGGTTACTGGATCTCCATTGGTTGTTCATCTTGATAATGGTACAGACATTACCATTCCTGTGGGCGCAACCTCAGCCAACAGTGCTGCAGTTTCTGTGCGCACAGATGATGCCTATATCCAAGCTAATCAAACGCTTACAGTGGGTATTTCAAGTACAACGGGCGGCAATTTTGAGGCGCTCAACACCTCAAGCACCGTGTCTACAGTGGTATCTGATAATGGCTCTGTAACTAATGTGAGCCTGACGGCGGCAGCCAATGTTAACGAAGGCGGTTCAATCGTTTATACAGCAACGGTTAGCAATGCAGTGACAGGAACGCCGTTGGTAATTCATTTGAACAATGGTACTGATATCACCATTCCTGTGGGTGCCACCTCCGCGAGTAGCTCAGCGGTTTCTGTGCGTGCAGATGACGCTTACGCCCAAGGCAACCAAATGCTTACGGTTGGGATTACCAGCACATCAGGCGGTAATTTTGAGGCGATCAACAGCTCAAGTACTGTGTCTACCGTGGTATCTGATAATGGCTCAGTGACTAATGTGAGCCTGACAGCGGCAGCCAATGTGAGCGAAGGTGGTTCAATCGTTTATACCGCAACTGTGAGCAATGCGGTGACAGGAACGCCCTTAGTTATTCATTTGAACAACGGTACGGATATTACCATTCCAGTGGGTGCTACCTTCGCAAACAGCACCCCAGTCGCAGTGCGTGCAGACGATAGCTATGCTCAAGGTAATCAAACACTTACTGTGGGTATTTCAAGTACATCGGGCGGCAATTTTGAGGCGCTCAACACCTCCAGTTCGGTGTCTACTATTGTGTCTGACAATGGCACCGTGACCAACGTGAGCCTGACGGCTACAGCGACAGTTGTAGAAGGCGGCGCTATTGTTTATACCGCAACCTTAACTAATCCTGCCCAAGGTGCAGTAACTGTAAATCTCAGTAACGGTTCAAGCATTACCATTGCCGATGGTGCGACCACGGGTACGGTATCTGTCGCTACTCACGCAGATAACGTTTACGCAGATGCGGGCTCAGTTTCCGTCACCATTTCTGGTGCAACGGGCGGCGGTTTTGAGCAGCTTACGGCTAATCCTGCCGCTGCCGTAACCTCGGTGACAGATACACTTGATACCACCACTGTAAGTCTGAGTGCGACAGGCACAGTCGTGGAGGGCGGCTCGATTGTTTATACCGCCACTTTGACCAATCCTGCACAAGGCGCAGTAACCGTTAGTCTCAGTAACGGTTCCACCATTACCATTGCCGATGGTGCGACCACAGGTACAGTATCTGTACCCACCCATGCGGATAACGTTTATGTCGATGCTGGTTCCGTGTCAGTCACTATTTCTGGTGCAACCGGCGGCAATTTCGAACAGCTGGCCATTAGCCCGGCGGCAGCAGTCACAACCGTAACGGATACCATTAACGATACAACTGTCAGTTTGACGGCAACCGGTACTGTTGCTGAAGGCGGTTCGATTGTTTACACCGCAACCTTGACCAACGCGGCACAAGGCCCAGTGACGGTGAACCTGAGCAATGGTTCGACTATCACTATCGCTAGCGGTGCAACCACAGGGACAGTTTCTGTTCAAGCTCCTGCCGATGATGCAAACATTGATGCGGGCTCCGTTTCTGCTCATATCACCATGGCAACTGGTGGAAACTTCGAGAACCTAGTTGTTAATTCAACACCTGCAACTACCAACGTTACGGACACCATCACTGATACAAACCTGACCTTAAGTGCTCCTGCAACTGCACCTGAAGGTGGTTCAATCCTTTACACAGCAACCCTGACCAATCCTGCTCAAGGCGCACTGACGATTCATCTCAGCAACGGTGCAACTATCACCATCGCCGATGGTGCAACTACGGGTTCTGTATCGGTTGCAGCTCCTGGTGATGATGTTTATCTGGATTCAAGCAATGTATCCGCAACCATTACTTCAACAAGCGGCGCTAATTTTGAAAACCTTGTTGTTAGCCCAACGGCTGCAGTCACTACGATTACCGATACTATTGATACGACAACGGTTAGCTTGTCAGCAACCGCCTCGGTAGCGGAGGGCGGTTCAATTGTCTATACCGCAACCTTGACCAATGCTGCGCAAGGCGCGGTAACCGTGAGCCTGAGTAATGGTGCGACTATCACTATCGCCGATGGTGCAACAACAGGTACAGCGACTGTTGCAGCTCCGGCCAATGATGTGTATGTGAACACGGCTCCAGTTTCTACGACTATTACGTCGGCAACTGGCGGCAACTTTGAAAGCCTCTCGGTCAACCCTGCAGCGGCGGTAACGACAATTACCGATGTGACGGATACAACTACCGTCAGCTTGACGGCCACCAACTCGGTAGCAGAAGGCGGTTCTATTGTTTACACCGCGACCTTGACCAATCCGGCTCATGGCGCTGTAACGGTTAACCTCAGTAATGGTTCAATCATTACCATCGCCAATGGCGCGACTACAGGTACTGTTTCGGTTCCGACCCACGCGGATAACGTTTATATAGATGCAGGCTCTGTATCTACAACAATCACTACAGCTACCGGTGGCGGCTTCGAAAACCTAGCGGTTAACCCAGCTGCGGCAGTTACGACTGTTACGGATACGGTTGATGCGACGACTGTGAGTCTGACTGCATCAGGCACTGTTGTTGAAGGTGGTTCTATTGTTTACACAGCAACCTTGACCCACGCGGCACAAGGGCCGGTTACGGTTAACCTGAGCAATGGATCGACTATCACCATCGCCAATGGCGCAACGACAGGCACTGTGTCGGTACCGACTCATGCAGACAACGTTTATATAGATGCGGGTTCAGTTTCAGCCACTATTACCACGGCGACTGGCGGTAATTTTGAATCTTTAGTTGTTAGCCCGACTGCAGCCACCACAAGCGTCACTGACTCGATTGATGTGACGACCTTGAGTTTAACCGGGGCAGCCAGCATTACCGAGGGTAATTCAGGCACTTACACCTTAAGCTTAAATAATCCAGCACAAACAGCTGTTACGGTTACTTTGACTTACTCAGGTGTGGCTGCGAACGGCACCGACATCACCGGCCAAACCACTGTAACTATTCCAGCAAACTCAAGCTCTGCTAACTTTAGTATTGCTGCCTTGACCGATGGTTTGGTTGAGGGTACTGAAAGCTTTACAGTGGCTATTGGTACGGCCACTGGCGGCAACTTCGAAAGTCTTGTGGTTGGCGCTGCCAACAGCGTGACTACCAGTGTACTGGATGCTAACACCGCAACGGTTAGCCTCAGCGCAACGCCAAGCCTGACCGAGGCAGGTGGAACCTTGGTTTACACCGCGACTATCAGCTCAGCTCCGGTTAGCAATTTAACCGTGACCTTATCGAATGGTGAGACCATTACGATTTTGGCCGGTCAAACCTCAGGTACTAAATCCATTGTGATTGCTGCTAGTGATGACGTTTACGTTGATCCAACAGCTATCAGCGCTACCATCACGGGTACTTCTGGGGGTGGGATTAATGTTGCGGTTAATCCTACCGCGGCGGTTACCAATATCGTCGATACAATTGATACAACCACAGTCACACTAGGTGCACCAACAACGGTCGTGGAAGGCGGTTCGGTTGTGTACAGCGCGACTGTTAATCATGCAGTTACCAACTCGCCTTTGGTCATTAACCTGAGTAACGGCGCAACTATCACAATTCCGGTTGGTGCAACCACGGCTAACAGCACTCCTGTGGCGGTGCGCGGGGATGATGCATATACCCAAGGTAATCAAACGCTTACCGTGGGAATTTCAAGTACATCTGGCGGCAACTACGAGGCTTTGAATACCACGAGCACGGCTTCTACAACTGTCAGCGATAATGGCAGCGTCACTAGTGTGATCCTAACCGCAGCGGCAAATGTAAACGAGGGTGGTTCGATTGTTTACACGGCTACTGTGGGCAATGCGGTTACAGGTACTCCTCTGGTTATTCATTTGAGTAACGGCACAGATATCACCATCCCAGTAGGCGCAACATCTGCCAGCAGTTCTGCGGTGGTGGTGCGCGCAGATGATGCTTATATCCAAGGCAATCAAACGCTTACGGTAGGTATTTCAAGTACATCAGGCGGCAACTTTGAATCTCTTAACACCGCAACAAGTGTTTCTACTGTCGTCAGTGATAACGGCAGCGTCACTAACGTTAGTTTAACGGCGGCGGCCAGTGTCAATGAAGGTGGTTCGATTGTTTATACCGCAACGGTAGGCTCTGCGGTTACCGGGGCTCCGTTGGTTATCCACTTGAACAATGGTACTGATATTACTATTCCGGTTGGTGCAACTTCTGCGAATAGTTCAGCGGTTGCAGTTCGTGCAGATGATGCCTATATCCAAGGCAATCAAACACTTACGGTAGGAATTGCAAGTACATCAGGCGGTAATTATGAGGCGCTCAATACCTCTAGTACTGCTTCTACAGTCGTATCGGATAATGGCAGTGCAACGACTGTGACCTTAAGTGCAGCAGCGAACGTCGTTGAAGGTGGTTCTATTGTTTACACAGCAACAGTTAGCAATGCTGTTACGGGTTCGCCGCTGGTTATCCATTTGAGCAATGGCACAGACATCACTATTCCTGTGGGCTCAATGTCTGCAACCAGCTCTGCAGTAGCCGTGCGTGCTGACGACGCTTATGCGCAAGGTAATCAAACACTTAGCGTAGGAATCTCAGGCACATCTGGTGGAAATTACGAGGCGCTTAATACCTCTAGTACCGTGTCTACCGTGGTCACCGATAACGGCGATGTTACCAATGTGACCTTAACGGCTGCAGCAAACGTTAATGAAGGCGGGGCGATTGTTTATACCGCTACACTTAGCAATGCGGTTACTGGTACTCCGCTCGTTGTCCACTTGAGTAACGGTACAGATATCACCATCCCTGTAGGGGCGACATCTGCCACCAGCTCCGCGGTAGCAGTTCGTGCAGATGATGCCTATATCCAAGGCAATCAAACACTTACTGTGGGGATTTCTAGTACTTCGGGCGGTAATTACGAGGCGCTAAATACTTCCAGTACTGTGTCTACGGTGGTATCTGACAACGGTAGTGTCACCAATGTAACCTTGACTGCTGCGGCTAACGTCAACGAAGGCGGGTCGATTGTTTATACTGCCACTGTGGGCGCAGCTGTGACGGGCACTCCGTTGGTCATCCATTTGAGTAACGGTACTGATATCACGATTCCGGTAGGCGCAATTTCTGCGAATAGCTCTGCGGTAGTTGTGCGTGCTGATGATGCTTACGCACAAGGTAATCAAAATGTCTCCGTGAGCATTACGGGCACAAGCGGTGGAAATTATGAATCGCTCAATACCAGTAGCACAGCAACAACTCAAGTAACGGATAACAGTACTTCTACTACGGTAACTTTGAGTGCTGCGGGGGCTGTTAACGAGGGCGGAACAGTTGTGTATACCGCAACTGTTAATAATGCGGTGACAGGAACTCCGTTGGTTATCCACCTTGATAACGGCACCGATATTACCATTCCTGTGGGCGCCACCAGTGCCACCAGTGCAGCGGTTGCTGTACGTGCAGATGATGTATATGCACAAGGTAATCAAACGCTTACGGTGGGTATCTCAAGTACATCTGGCGGCAATTATGAGGCGCTAAATACCTCCAGTACTGTGTCTACGGTGGTATCTGACAACGGCACTGTAACTAATGTAAGTCTGACTGCAGCAGCGACAGTTGTAGAGGGTGGGTCAATTGTTTACACGGCTACTGTTGCCGATGCTGTAACGGGCACTCCTCTCGTCATCAGCTTATCTAACGGTGCAAGCATTACCATCCCGGTTGGTGCAACAACCGCTAATAGCTCTGCTGTAGCTGTTCGTGCAGATGATTTCTACGCTCAAGGTAGCCAAGCGTTAACTGTAAATATTACAGGCGCATCAGGCGGTAAGTATGAAGCGTTGAATACCAGCGGTACTGTTACCACAACGGTTACTGATGATTCAGATGTCACAACCCTAAGCTTGACCGGCGCGGCATCCATAAAAGAAGGGCAGTCAGGCACCTATACATTGAGCCTTGACCATGTTGCACAAACCGCAGTCACTGTAACGCTGAATTACTCTGGGGCTGCAGTAAACGGGACGGATTACAACGGTACAACAACCGTCACAATTCCTGCCGGCGCAAGCTCGGTCAACTTCAATATTGCAACGCTGATCGATAGCTTGGTTGAAGGCAATGAAAACTTCACTGTAAGTATTGCGTCCAAAGCTGGAGGTAACTTCGAAAGCCTGGTTGCCAGCAGCACAGCAAATAGTGTTACCACCACCATCGTTGATAACAATGCTCCAGTTGCCGTTAATGACCCGTCTGCGGGTAATACCGTTAACACAGGCTTAAGATCCGAATTCTATTCATACAATGAAGGTCCTGATGGCCCAAACCTCACAACATTGGCGCAGATTAATGCGTTTATTACAACTCATAATCCGTCGGCAACTTTCGTGGCTACAACATTCGATTATGGGTCAGACTATTTATTCAATAATGATTTGGGACGTGGCACAAACCTGCAAGCATTTTTGGGCTCCGATGCTGCGTCATTGAGTACTGATCCGGGTGATAGTTCTGACGCGATCATCCGTATGTTTGGTTCAGTTGAGTTGAATGCTGGTACCTATAACTTCCGCGTTCGCGGCGATGACGGCTATCAAATCAAGGTGGATGGCGTAGCAGTTGCGACTGTTGACCAAATTCAATCACCAACTGGAACCATACATGCGCAATTTACGGTTGCTACAAGTGGTGTCCACAATATTGAAATCCTTTATTGGGATCAGGGTGGCCAAGCTGTATTTAAAGTTGAACTGAGTGATGACAACGGTGTGACCTACAATCTTATGTCGTCGAAGCCACTGACCTATAGTGATGTTCATCCGATGAATGAAGATACCTCATGGACTGTGTCAGCTGCGACGTTACTCGCTAACGATAGTGATGCCGATGGAGATACCTTAACAATTGTCAGTGTGCAAGATGCGGTCAATGGCACTGTTTCCATGACTGGCGGAAATATCACCTTCACTCCGACAGCTAATTACTACGGCTTGGCTACCTATACTTACACGGTTAGTGATGGTCACGGAGGAACTGATACGGCCTTGGTCAGTATGAATATACTGCCGGTTAATGATGTGCCAGTGGTCAGTAATGTCACTGTAAGTGCAACAAGCATCACCTTTACCGCGAGCGATGTAGATGTGGGAACAACTCTCACACTTAACTCACCCTATGCCGCGGCCTTTGGTAGCCCAACCGTTAATAACGGTACCAGTACCACCTTAACGCTTGCGCAACAATCCTCAGCGGTTACGGGCACATTAAAAGTAACTGATGCAACGGCGCCAGTTGACGTTATCGCCTTATCCATTGGTACAAGCACTGGTGATACCTTCGATGCTTCGGGGAATTCGACGGCGACTGCGCTTTACGGCTTTGGTGGTAATGACACTCTAACCGGGGGTAGCGCTAATGACATGATTGTGGGTGGATTGGGGAATGACACCTTAACTGGCGGCGGTGGTGTGGATACCTTTATCATTGATGGCGGTACAGATACGATTACCGATTTGGGTATTGGTGGCAGTGATGTGCTTGTGGTCAGTTCGGGCGCCACTGCAAACGCGACTGTTGGTGCAGACTACACAGCAACTTCTGCTACTACCAATAGTGGCACAGCAGCCATAACCACCGCTGGTTTCGGCGTGAATATGGCCGCAGCAACGGGCACCAATGGCTATACAATCACGAATACAGGTGCAGCGGCGACTCTGGTAGGCAGTGGTTTTGCAGATACCTTAACCGGCGGTACCGGCAACGATACCTTAAGCGGTGGTGCAGGTAACGATACTCTAAGTGGTGGCCTTGGCAACGATACCCTGACTGGCGGTGCAGGTGTTGATACCTTCAACGTAACGAGTGGTACAGACACGCTCACTGACTTAGGTGTAGGTGGAACTGATGTGCTTGTTGTTAGCTCAGGTGCTACTGCGAATGTGACTGTTGGTGCGGCTTTCACGGCTGGGAATACAACTTCAAACAGCGGCACTGTCACTATGACTACGGCCGGCTTTAATGTGAATATGGCATCGGCCATAGGCTCTGTTGGTTACAGCATCACCAACACCGGCGCTGCAGCTAGCTTAACCGGAAGCAGCTTTGCAGATACCTTAACTGGCGGTGCCGGCAACGATACTTTAAGTGGTGGCGCAGGTAACGACACCTTAAGTGGTGGTGCAGGTAACGATAACTTAACCGGTGGCGCTGGAGCAGATACCTTTAATGTGACCAGCGGAACTGACACCATTACTGATCTCGGTGTTGGTGGTAGCGATGTTCTTGTGGTTAGCTCTGGCGCAATTGCAACTACCACAGTTGGTGCAGCCTTTACTGCAACAGTTGCAACTGCTAACAATGGCACAGCAACCTTAAGTAGTGCGGCCTTTAATGTTGATTTATCTTTGGCAACAGGAACTAAGGGTTACTCTGTGACTAACACAGGTGGAGCCGCTACGTTTGTGGGTAGTAGCTTCAACGATACCTTAACTGGCGGTACAGGTGCCGACACCCTAAAAGGCGGAGCTGGCGCTGATACCATTAGTGGAGGCAATGGGGCTGATAACATAACGGGTGGCTCAGGTAACGATAATCTGACGGGTGGCGCAGGTGCTGATACCTTTGTTTGGAATCTTGGCGATAAAGGTACAACGTCATCGCCTGCCTCAGACACCATCGCAGATTTCACTACCGGTGCGAGCGGCGATAAATTAGATTTGCGCGATTTACTACAAGGTGAAAACAGCGGAAATCTAACCAATTATTTGCACTTTGTAAGTGATGGTACCAACACAACGGTTTCGATTAGCAGTGCGGGCGCATTTAATGGCTCAAACTATGCGACAACAACGGATCAGACTATCGTATTGAATGGTGTCAATTTGACGGGCACTGATACAGCAATCATTACCTTGCTAAAAAACAACAACAATTTAATTACAGATTAATCCCGTTAATGTCTGCTCAAGGATGAGCAATATTTTTAGCTTTTGGAAATTGATATGTATATAAAACGAAATCAAGACGGTGCAATTGTTGCGATTAGCCAAATCGCAGAGGGAGATATTAGTGAATTTGTTGGCGATGACTCCAGTGAGTTGCATTTATATTTGCAATCACTAAAACCAGATCAGATGACAACCTTAGAGCAGTCTGATCAGGCTATGGCTCGCGTGATGGAAGATGTGATTAATTTATTAGTTGATCAAGGAACAATTCGATTCACAGATTTGCCCGAAGCTGCACAGACGAAATTGCTATCCCGCCGCGAATTGCGTGGCCAACGCCAAGGAATGAATTTGTTAGATGATGGTGATGATTTAAAGCTTTAATAAAAGTTAAATAAAAAAAGGCGCTCAGTAGCGCCTTTTTTTGTGAGTAATTAAATGCCCGGGCCAGTGAAACCATCAATGTCGAGTTGAATAAGCATTTCTTTTTCTGCCGCAGAGTGAACACCTTCAGCAATCATAAGCATACCTAATGAATGCCCAATTTTGCACAGGCCTGATAAGAAGTTTTGATTGCCAATGTTGGTATCTATATTGCGCACAATAGCGCCATCTACTTTCAAATAATGTAAACCTATATCTTGGAGCTCTCGAATTTTCGTAAACTCCAAGCCAACATGTTCAAGCCCAATATGGCAGCGCATAGCTCGCAGTGCATTAGTGAAACTACGTAGTTCTGCCATATGGCGTAGTGCACAAGATTCTGGAAACTCAAGCCATAATTTATTGGCTTTATGCAGTGATTTGTTGAGTAGAGCCATTGCTTGTTCGCGAAAATCAGCGCTACATAATGAATCGGCAGAAATATTAATAGCAATTTCTGAATCATCAGCAATATGCGCAAGCGCGCTTCGCATAACCTCCAAATCAATGCTTGGCATTATTCCCAAACGTGCAGCCCATGGCATGAAATAGCCAGCGGGTTGCCAATCTTCATCAAGGAAAAGGCGAACAGGTGCTTCATCGTGTAGTTTTGTTCCCGTGGGGGTGAGCACGGGAAATTGTGCAAGTTGCAATGTTTTAAGTTGTAAGGCGTGATTAATAGCATCGCGCCAATCCGTTAAGTTGCGATGAATAACCGGGTGAAGATTATTGCTTAAAATAATCAGCGCGCGGTTACCTTTTAGTTCTGCCTGTGCCAAGGCACCATCCAATTTATGCATTAATTCATTACGCTTTTCACCGCTGATGTAGGTGCATACGGCTATGGGCAGTTGAATAGTTTGCAAATCGTTATCGTTTAATTGGGCGTTTAATTGCTCGGATAATTCGGCGCCCACAGATTCGGCGGAGGGATTGCTGGAAATGACGAGCATGAAATCGCTGCCGTTCAAACGACCTGCGTGGCTGCCTGGATAACGGCTAATAAACTGATGCAACACACCTGCAATTTGCAGCAGCGCATGGTCTGCCGCTGCGCGTCCAAAGTGATTATTAATTTCCGCTAAATTAAAAAAACGTACCACGGCAATTACACCAGCGCTATCACTGTCATCGCGATTAAGTTTGCTTTCCAATAAATTAAGAAAATGATTGCGATTGGGTAGCTCAGTCAAAGAATCCAGTTGCGATTCGCGACGTAGTTTTTCGAGTTGACGAGTTTCCTTTTCTAGCATGGTTTTCACGCTTTGAGAAAGCGTATTCATGGCGCGAACCAAGCGTTGAAATTCGGTTGTCTTGGGTTCATCTGATGTGACAAATCGCCGTTGACCTATAGCCTCCGCCTGTTTGATCACGGTATTTAAGGGGCTCGAAATAAATTTCAAAATGATGGTGCCAATCACACCGCTTAACATGGCAGCAATCACAAACCAACTAAGTAGTTGCGATGTACTATGCCAAAGCGCTTGCCACGCATAACGCGAATGGCTTTTTACGGTTAGCGTCCCAAATTGCTGCCAGCCATCTTGAATTTGGGCAACGCCGGGTTCAGCATCAAAATTGACTAAATGCGTAAACCAACTGGGGATGTTAGACGATGCAGCATTGTTTTTATTTTCCTCGTAGCGGCGCGATACTAAAATTTTCTTTTGTGGATCTTTTAAGGTTATGTATTCGTAATGCCCAGTATCAAATTGCGCGCTGATCAAGAGTTCAAGCGTGACGGGATCTTTCTCCATTTGCGATATGGAGAGCGCAAGTGACGTGGCGTTATCCATATTTTTTACGCGTAATTGTTCTTGTAAATAATCTCTGGCTGACATAATGCTAATAATAAAGCTCCCGCCAAGTGCGAGGAGCAGCAACAAAATAATGCCAAGCCATAGTTGTTTGATTAACGACATAATAACTTCTCTTTAGGTAATGACTTTTCCTAAAAGCCTTCTTGTTTCATGCGTTCAAGCACATCTCTCCAGCGAGAAAGGCGTGCCGTAGGATCAATTTGTGGTTGTGCTTGATTGCCAACCCACAAACCATCACTGTTAAAACTAAAAACAGGTTGTAAATCAGTGCGCCTGTTTGCACTATCAATATCGGAAACCAAGCTATCCAAAATCAGGGGAATTGAGTTGGGTTGCTCATAATATCCAAGCACCATGTGCGCTTGAAATATTTTGCTGGATGGACCGCCAATTTGTGCTTTTACGTAAATTAAGCGTAGGTGATCAACAGAAATGCCCAATTGAATAAGTGTGAAATATTTGGCGATAGTGTAATCCTCGCAATCACCAGCGCCACTGCCCAAGGTTTCCAAAGGGGTCGCCCAATAATCACTTACTTTCCAGTGAACAATATCATCTTCAAAACGCGTATTTTTATTAAAATAATCGTTAACGGCTTTTATTTTTTCTGGCGTTGATTTGGATTGATTGTTTTCGATCAATAAATTCCACGTATGCAGCTTCGTAATTCCTGCTACTCCAAAACGGGACTGCATGGTGGTTTCAATTTTAGTGCTGTTGAGTTCAGCAGAACAAAAAACACCACCCAGTAATAAGGTTGCAAGCAGATACCCGCGCAAATGGCGCATCCAGCGTGGATCTAGAAAACCTCGGTTTCCCAAGAACAATGGCGAGTCGGGTGGTAAGGTCAAAATAGGTTAGCTGGCCTGAATGTAAGGATGTCTTGAGTATAGCCAAGCTTTACTATTTTACTTTCCAGAACTTTTGCATTTCGATAAACATGAAAGATGATGTCCATGCAATCAAAACCACGCCGGTTAGCGCTTCCAAACCGGTTAGAAAACGAATATTGCCTACAGGATGAACGTCGCCAAACCCCAATGTTGTGTAGCAGGTGAACGAAAAATAAACGCAGTCGAGCAAGGTTTCTTCCATAGGGCCGATAAGCTCGCCAAACTTGCGGGAAATAACCACGCCGTAAATACCAAACGCAAAAACCCAGACCTCAATCACGTGAGCTAAAAGTGCACCGAAAACCCCGAACAGTATGCTCAGCCGCCGATTGATAGGCAGTTTGGGAATGGTGAGCGAAAGCAAATTCAACACTTCGAAATGAATGAGAACAGCCACTCCGACCAAGATGCTGTTGATGATCATTATTAAAAGCATGGCACTACTCGCGATTGTAAAAAGGCAAGGGGGTTATTACGCAACTCATAAAGCTAGGCTAAGCTTAGATGTTATTTGCCTGTTCTTCACCTGTCGAATTCCAATTTCTGTTCTAAATCAATTGTGATCTGGCGTACACAAAATGCAAGGGCAGGGCGATATACTGGACACCAATAACTTTTTTGCGAGGATAAAAATGAAAAAACTAGCGCATCTTTTCTTGGGCTTAGCTGTTATCTGGATAGTATCTGGTTGTGCAACCACGCAGGGCACGAGCCCGCAAGAAAAGCGTCAGGCCGCGCTTAATATGCGTACTCAGGTATTAGCAGATCTTTATAAACTACACCCAGATGCTCGTGCTCAAGTGGCGGCTTCACCGGGTTATGCGGTCTTTAGCAATGCGAACGTCAATTTATTATTTGCCAGTGTTGGTGGTGGTTATGGTGTTGCTGAAAACAAGCGTCTTAAGAAAACCGTCTACATGAAAATGGGCGAGGCTGGCTTAGGGCTAGGGTTGGGCGTTAAAGATTTTCGCGCAGTCTTTATTTTTAAAACCCAGGAATCGCTTGATGCCTTTATTGATAATGGATGGGAATTTGGTGGGCACGTAGATGCTGCTGCCAAAGCAGGCGATAAAGGTGCTGCTGTAGGTGGTGAGGCGTTATTAAATGGTGTGACGATATACCAAATTACCGAAAGCGGACTCGCACTGCAGGCGACCTTAAAGGGCACCAAGTATTGGAAAGATGCTGATTTGAATTGAGTGAAAGTTGAGTTGGATGAGAGTTGAACAAAAAAATGGCAATCCAGTGATTGCCATTTTTTAAATCTTAATGTTTAAATTGGCCAGCTTATCAATTCTGTTTTATTTTCATCGGCATAAATTGCCCAGCCTTTATCATGCCAATCACCTAAGACTATACGCTCCGCAGCTATACCATCAATTTCAAATGAATGTGTTGCCGGGCGGTGAGTGTGGCCATGAATCAAGTGTTTAACTTGAGCATTTTGCATAACGCGAACTACTTCAGCTTGGTTTACATCCATAATATCTTCAGCTTTTAAACTGTTCATCGCTTGGCTTTTTTCACGCAATTGCGCCGCTAAAGCGCGGCGGGCAGCAATGGGCTGTGCGAGAATTTGCTGTTGCCAATGTGGAGAACGAACTTGCTGACGAAATGCAATGTACTCACTGTCGTCCGTGCACAAACTATCGCCGTGCAACAGCAAAGTAGGGTGCCCGTATAAATCAATTGTGGTGTATTCAGTAATTATTTCAGCGCCAGCTTGCGCTGCAAATTGTTGGCCCAGTAAAAAATCTCTATTGCCGTGCATTAAAAAAATGTTTGTTCCCGCATTACTTAATTTTTTTAATTCATTGGCAACTTCAAAAT
>JAGKXD010000029.1 GCA_021151525.1 Cellvibrionaceae bacterium
ATATGTGAACAAATCTTATTTATTCTGGCGAATGCAGGGTGTAGAGTCAGGGTTAAGCGTGCAAAAACTAGAAATGGCTAATTTGGGGAGTTCCTCAGTAATCCCGCCAAGCGGATTTGCTGTGTCAGTGATGCTATGGAAAGAACTATAAAGATATTATTTATCGATCGTGAGCACGGCGAATATTTGTTAATAGCAGATATTTTGTCACAAGTGCGTAACGTGAATTACGATCTGGTCTGGTGTGATCAGCTGGAAACGGCTGCCCCTAAAATATTATCCGGCGAGTTTGATGTGGTTCTGTTGGATTTTTATTGGGGAGATTTGAGTGCGCGTGATCTGCTCAATAGCGTGAAGGTTCAGGCCAATAAAACCCCCATCGTCATAATGACAGACGAAATGGAAATAGAAGTTGACCGGGATGTTATTCGTACGGGAGCTTCAGACTATCTCATCAAAGGTCAAATCGATTATCAATTGTTAGAGCGTACCTTGCGCTATGCCATTGAACGTAAACAAACGGAAATGTATTTGGCGCGTTTGGCGCACTACGATCAGCTCACCGACATTCCTAACCGCATTTTATTTCGCGATCGTCTTGAGCATGTTTTGCATTTGGCAAATCGTGATAAAACATCCTTTGCATTATTGTTTATCGATTTGAATGGCTTTAAACAAGTTAACGATAATTTTGGCCACGATGCCGGCGATGCGATAATTAGGATTTGCGCGGAGCGATTGAGTACCTGCATGCGCCGCAGTGATTCGGTTGCGCGAATGGGAGGCGATGAATTTACTTTGCTCTTATCGCATATTGAAAATCACACAGACGTTGCGCACATCGCAGAAAAAATTATTGCAGTGCTCTCTGAGCCCGCTGAAATTAATGGCTACGAAGTTGTGGTGGGCTGTAGTATTGGCATTGCACTTTACCCGCAAGCGGGGCGCGATGCTGATAGCTTGTTAAAAAATGCTGATATGGCAATGTACAAAGCCAAGCAAGAGGACGGTAGTAGTTTTTGCTTTTTTACCGATGCCATGAACAAGAGTGTGCGTCGTCAATTGCGTATGGAATCTAATTTGCGCAAAGCTTTGAAAAAGAATCAATTCTTCTTGCAGTATCAGCCGCGTGTTGATGTGGCTACTCAGAAAGTTGTTGCAATTGAATCCTTATTGCGGTGGGATAATCCTGAACTTGGTGTGTTGAATGCGAGTGAGTTTATTGCAGTCGCTGAAGATACAGGTTTAATAACGGCCATAGGCTATTGGGCAATTCGTCAAGCCTGTAATGATTTAAAAGTAATTCATGCGCGTTTCGGCAACAGCATCACCATGTCCATCAATCTCTCTATGCGCCAATTCAAAGATGAGCGTTTGGTGCATGAAATAGCGAGTATTTTCGAAGATTTTGATATTCAAGCAGGCGATATTGAATTTGAATTAACTGAATCATCTTTTATGGAAAACATAGATTTGGTTAGTTTGTGTATGCGCCCACTAGCTTTTTTCGGCATTAATTTTGCGCTGGATAATTTTGGTACTGGCAGCTCATCGTTTTTGCATTTGCAGCGGTTACCAATCAGCTCCGTGAAATTGGCTGCACGTTTAATGACAGAGTTGCAACGCAGTGCGAGCGATCGCCGCTTAGTCGCGGCGATGATTAATCTAGCGCATAACCTCGGTAAAATTGTAGTGGCGGAGGGTGTTGAGACCCTCGAACAAAAGCGTTGGTTGCAAGAGTCAGGTTGCAACCAAATGCAGGGATATTATTTCGCTCCGCCGCAATCGCTTGAAGATTTATGCGGTGTTCTTGAACAATATCAAACCGAATCCGTTACCGACTCCCTTATTGGCGATCAAGCGTACGATAGCTCAATGCTTCGCTAATATTTTCCGTGTCAGGCTGGGTTTTGTTTTGCATGTCAGCGAGTGTGCGCGCAACTTTTAACACGCGATGATAGGCGCGTGTTGATAATCCCATTTTGTGAATGGCGTGCTCCAATAAAGCCTTGTCGCTATCGGCTAGCTCGCAAAATTTTTCCAACTCTGGTGCGCTCAGTAAATTATTCGCTTTGCCTTGTCGTTGAATTTGTCGCAAGCGAGTTTGCTCTACACGTGCACGAATATCGCTGCTGCTTTCGCCTTCGTTCTTGCCGTGTAATTCACCCTGGCGCAAAGCGCGGACAGGCACATGCATATCAATACGATCCAACATGGGCCCAGAAATGCGATCGCGGTAGCGACGCACCTGATCAAGTGTGCATCTGCAGCGATCATCGTTATTGCCATAATATCCACATGGGCATGGATTCATCGCCGCAATTAGTTGAAAGCGTGCGGGAAAAGTTGCCTGCGTTTTCGCGCGCGAAATTCGCACTTCGCCGCTCTCTAATGGCTCGCGCAAAACTTCTAACACTTGTCGGTGAAACTCCGGTAGTTCATCTAAAAATAAAACGCCGCAGTGCGCTAGCGAAATTTCACCTGGCTTTGGATTGCTGCCACCACCTACCAGCGCAATGGCCGATGCAGTGTGATGCGGTGCCCGAAAGGGGCGCGTGCGCCACGAGTGATGATGACTCTGGGCTGCAACAGAATAAACAGCTGCAACTTCCAGCATTTCGCGTTCACTTAAGCGCGGCAAAATCGCCGGTAAGCGGCTGGCTAGCATAGTTTTCCCGGTTCCTGGCGGGCCAAAAAACAGTAAATTGTGGCCGCCGCTGGCAGCAATCTCCAATGCGCGCTTGGCTTGCGCCTGACCTTTAACGTCCTGCATGTCGGTGAGGTGTTCAAGATCGAGTGCTTCGGGGGCGCTGGCTTGAAATAAATGTTCCCGCTCGTGCAAGTGGGCGCAAACTTGCAGCAGGCTTTTGGCGCCAAAGACTCGCGAGCTAGTGCTTAGTGCGGCTTCGCTGGCGCTTTGGTTGGCGATGATTAAATCACGTTGTTGCTCTGCGCAAGCAAGCGCGGCAGGTAGGGCTCCACTGACAGAGCGAAGCTCGCCGGAGAGTGCGAGCTCGCCTAGAAATTCGTAATTTTTAAGTGCGGCTATGGGGATTTGACCAGATGCGGCAAGAATCCCTAAGGCTATCGCCAAATCAAAACGTCCACCTTCCTTGGGCAAATCGGCGGGAGCGAGGTTAACGGTGATGCGGCGCGCTGGGAACTCAAGGTGGCTGTTGAGGATGGCGCTGCGCACGCGATCTTTGCTTTCTTTCACCGCCGCTTCTGGAAGGCCGACTATAGAGAGGCTGGGTAAGCCGGCTGAAAGATGAACTTCTACAGTGACAAGTGGGGCGTTGACCCCAAGTTTTGCGCGTGTAAAAACAATAGCTAATGACATAAGTATTCCTTTACCTGTGTAGTGGGGGCTCCTTGCCGCTTATCCTTTGGGTGGATAAGTCAGTTACTGAAATATAACCAACTCGGCCACATAAATCAAAACCGCGCGCTTACTCGGCCTTTTTGGTTAATTGCTGCTCTATTTCGGCGCAGCGTTGCTCGAGTGCTTCCAGTTTTTGGCGAGTGCGCAGTAGTACTGCAGTTTGTGCATCAAATTCTTCGCGGGTGACCAAATTCAGTTTGGATAACGCGGTTTGCAAGCTTATTTTTAACTCCTGCGTTGGAATTAGCTTGCTGACAAGGGGAAGGGTGTCTTGTAGTTCTTGGCTCAGACGCTGGGCTAATTGGCTAATCATCATGTTTCCTCGGTGCTCTTTGGTGCAGTTTACCTTTTGTATCTTGGGTCTGTAACTTAATTCTGGAGTGTGGACGGTGCCCTGATATCGGAGTCGGTTTATTCGGAAGACTTACGCGCCGTTATGCAGTCAGGGATTATTTTTTGTGGATCGATGCTGGGCATCAACACCAAATTGGTGCTGTGCGCACGCACTGTTGCTCAAATATGGTGCGTATTGTCTTTGAAGTGCTCTGTTACAAGCTTGAATGCAAGCTTGTATTTTTTATAGGTCATTGAATTATATAAATAAATATTAATTGGCCTGCAAAATGCTAAATCACAAATGAATATAAAGACGTATTCCAAACTGAGTCCAGCGAGGCTTGATGGTGCGGCTTTTGTGGTTTCCATCTTGAATAAAGTGGTATTTCCGGTGCTTTCTGGCTCTTAAATGAGCGGGATTTTTTGAGGAGTACAAGCAATGAAGTTAGTAACAGCAGTCATTAAGCCTTTCAAGCTCGACGCAGTGCGTGAAGCATTGTCTGAAATTGGGGTGCATGGAATGACCGTAACCGAAGTTAAAGGTTTTGGTCGTCAAAAGGGACATTCTGAACTTTACCGTGGTGCCGAATACGTGGTGGATTTTCTGCCTAAGACTAAAGTGGAAATCGCTGTGTCTGCGTCGGAAGTTGACCAAGTTGTCGAGGCGATTACCAAGGCCGCCAATAGCAGCAAAATTGGCGATGGGAAAATCTTTGTGTCGAGTCTGGAGCAAGTGGTGCGTATCCGCACGGGCGAGACTGGCGAAGAAGCACTTTAAACCAATAACAAGTACAGAATTAACCGTTTTGTGCGTAGATAAATCACTTAGGAGTATTTCCCGTGAATAAATTTGTCGAAATAGGCCGTAAGCTCATGCTTATAGCAAGTGTTGTAGCCCTTGTTTTGGGTGCAACCAGTGTATTTGCTCAGGACACTGCGTCTGCCAGCAGCGCAGCAACAGAAGTTGCAGCCCCTGCTGAAGCGGCGCCAGCCCCAGCTCCGGAAGCCGCTGCTGCTCCCGCCGAAGCTGCCGCTGCTCCTGCAGCACCTGTATATAACAAAGGCGATATCGCTTGGATGTTGACCAGTACTTTGTTGGTACTGTTCATGGTGTTGCCGGGCTTGGCACTTTTCTACGGCGGTATGGTGCGTGCTAAAAACGTACTGTCGCTGTCTATGCAAATCTTTGTAACCTTCTGCTTGATCAGCGTCTTGTGGGCGATTTACGGTTACTCTTTGGCGTTTACATCAGGCAGCCCTTTCATTGGCGGCTTGGATCGTCTGTTCTTAAAAGGTATGTTGGATACGGCGGGTAACCTGACGGCAGCCGCTACTTTCAGTAAAGGTGTTTACATCCCTGAATACCTCTACGCTGCGTTCCAAATGACCTTTGCCGCTTTGACTCCTTGCTTGATCGTTGGCGCATTTGCTGAGCGTATGAAGTTCTCTGCCGTTTTGATTTTCATGGTGTTGTGGTTCACCTTCGCGTACTTACCAATTGCGCACATGGTTTGGTTCTGGGCGGGTCCAGATGCTTACACCACTAAAGAAGCTGCTGATGCTGCAACTGCTGGTGCCGGATTGTTGTTCCAATGGGGTGCTTTGGATTTCGCGGGCGGTACTGTAGTACATATCAACGCCGGTATCGCTGGTTTGGTAGGTTGCTTGTTGATTGGCAAGCGCAAAGGTTATGGCACTCAATCGTTGGCACCACACAATGTTCCTTTCACTATGATTGGTGCTGCGTTGTTGTGGGTAGGTTGGTTCGGTTTCAACGTAGGTTCTAACCTTGAAGCTAACGCCTTCGCTGCACAAGTATTCATCAACACTTTCTTGGCAACTGCTGCTGCAGTATTGGCTTGGACCTTTGGTGAATGGGCAATCCGCGGTAAACCAACCATGTTGGGTGCAGCTTCTGGTGCGGTTGCTGGTCTGGTTGCAATTACCCCTGCGTGCGGCTGGGTAGGCCCAATGGGCAGTATCGTGATTGGTGTGATCGGTGGCTTCATCTGTATGTTGGCTGTGTTGAAGCTCAAAGCAATGCTCGGTTACGACGACAGTTTGGACGTGTTCGGTGTTCACTGTATCGGCGGGATCTTGGGTGCGCTTTTGACTGGCGTATTCAACAGTCCTGACTTAGGTGGTACTGGCGTGATCGATTACGTATCAGGTGTTGCAGGTTTCTCTGGTATAGGCGCGCAAGTATGGATTCAAGCCAAAGCGGTTCTCGTAACTCTGTTCTGGTCTGGTCTGGTTTCTCTGATCGCTTACAAACTCGTTGATGTAATTGTTGGCCTGCGCGTAACTGAGGAGCTCGAAACTGAAGGCTTGGATACTGCTGAACACGGCGAGCGTGCTTACCACTCGTAAGTGTTGAAGTGAATCCTTGAAATTGAAAAGCTCCTTGTGAATTTACAAGGGGCTTTTTTTAACCCTCCACGACTGAGCTAAAGGATTTATAGTGCGCAAATAGTGTGCAATAAAGGATTAATTCAATCAGATTGTGCGGCGTGGACAGGTGCTTTTCGTATTGCTTACGTGTATCTTAGGTTTTTTTGATTCTGTTGAAAAAAGACAATTTGGGCGTTCTTTTAATTAAAGCGCTACACTGAATGAGACCATAACAAAGGAACAAACAATGAAACTGATTACTGCTGTTGTTAAACCTTTCAAATTAGATGACGTGCGTACCGCGCTTTCAGAAGTGGGTGTGACGGGTATGACCGTTACTGAAGTAAAAGGCTTTGGACGTCAGAAGGGCCATACTGAATTGTATCGCGGTGCTGAATATGTTGTTGATTTTCTGCCAAAAGTTAAACTTGAATTGGCGGTAGATGATTCAATGGTTGAGCAAGCTGTAGAAGCAATTAGCAAAGCCGCACACACGGGTAAAATTGGCGATGGTAAAATTTTTATTGCGCCGCTGGAAGAAATTATCCGTATCCGTACTGGCGAAACTGGCCCAGAAGCCATCTAAGTATTTAGATGCATAAAATGCGCACTTTTGAGTGCGCTTTTTTTTACCTGTAGCTTGGGTTTGCGAAACAAAAGTGTGTGTTTTGGTGGCACTTTTGTGTAAAAAGTGAGCATGGTTAGCGCGTAAAAACAGGTTTTCATTTTAATTTGATGTTTCTGGTTAAGTTTTATAAATCCGCGATTGCGCTTGGCGTTTGTAACAGTAAAATGCGGCCGAAACTCATTAAGAGTAATAACTGTAATAATTGCACCAGTTGACCTTAAGAGAAAAAAAGACTAAAAATTTATTAGGGTATCCATGACGTAGCGCAAAGTCTGAGCTATATACTTAAGCGAAGAACTTGGCAGCGCGTTTGCGATTGTTGTCCGATGCCCCTTTGCTTGATGCAATTGTGGCCGATGTAAAAATAGTTGAATGAAATGCAGGTGAAAGTATGAGTGATGATCTCATTAACGAAGAAGATGAAATCGAAGAGCCCATTGAAGATGGGGAGGTCGAGGACGCCGAAGATGAGCCATTAGATAGTGATGAAGCCGGTTATAGTGCAGGCGGTAAAGCCGCTGCAGTAACAGCCGAAGCTTTGGAAGATTTCAGTATTGCATCACGTCAAAAAATTCGCGACGAATTGGAAGATCAGGTGGCTGCATTTTTGGCGCGCGGCGGCAAAATTAATGAAGTGCCTGCCAATGTCACTGCTGATCCACCAAAAAAACCAAGCCCTGATTACGGTGGTCGCCCCATCTAATTTTGTGCGAGCTTAAACAAACACTGGCCCCGCACTGCGGGGCCAAGTTGTTTTTGGCTCAGGCATTCACGTTTTTCCTCCCTAAAGTCAAAACCTAGCGCCTAATCAGTCTTGGCGCGTGTTTTGCGTCGTCTATTGCTGGATTTTTGTCATCCTGTGTGAGTAAAATGCTGCGTCTTCTAGCTTGCTTGCGCCCTTAATATTGATAAGGCTTTCCGCTAATAGCGGCGTCATAAAAAGCAATGCTTGTTGTGTGTAATCTAGCCTTGAATCAGTCTAGGTATGCGTCCATTTTGTCGCCTGCCCAGGCTCGCAGAGGTAAGCCCTGATCGTTCATTACCGCGTTCAGGCACTGAATGATTCTCTGGATTCGCGTTTAAAAATTCCATTAATGACGTGCCAAGCCGCAGCGGTAAATTTTTACGAGATTGCCGATGCTGATTGGCTGTGTGTTTAAAAACTACAGGAGCACTGACGAGGTGACTGAAGCGCGCCCCTTATTGATTCTGAACGGATTATCCAAAACCTATGGTGATAATGTCGTACTGAATAAGTTTGATCTGACTATTTACGATGGCGAGTTTTTTACCTTGCTTGGCCCTTCTGGTTGCGGCAAAACTACCGTGTTGCGCATGATTGCGGGGTTGGAGGATGCTGATGTTGGAGAAATACATTTAGCTGGCCAGGAAATTAGCGAATTACCTGCAGAAAAGCGCCCAGTAAATACCGTGTTTCAAAGTTACGCGCTCTTTCCCCATATGTCGGTGTTTGACAATGTCGCTTTCGGTTTGAAAATGAGCGGCGTTGCAAAAGAAGAAATCAAACCTCGTGTCATCGAAGCCTTAGAAATGGTGCGTCTCGGCGATTTTGCTGATCGTAAACCTTCGCAACTTTCTGGCGGCCAACAGCAGCGTGTTGCGATTGCGCGCGCAGTTGTAAACCGTCCCAAGTTATTATTGCTCGACGAATCTTTATCTGCATTGGATTATAAATTGCGTCAGCAAATGCAAATCGAATTGAAACGATTGCAGCGCAAACTTGGCATTACCTTTGTGTATGTGACGCACGATCAGGAAGAAGCTTTATCCATGTCGGATCGCGTAGTGGTAATGAACAAAGGCATAGTGCAGCAGCTTGGAACCCCGCGCGAAATTTATGAAAGCCCAGCCAATTTATTTGTTGCAAAATTTATCGGCGAAATTAATCAGCTCGATGGTGAAATTGTTGCGATTGACGGCAACCACGAATACGAAGTAAAAGTTGAAGGCCTACAGTGGACTTTGCATGCGGAGCACAATTTTAAAGTGGGCGATAAAGTTAATGTGCTATTGCGGCCAGAAGATTTGCGCGTGGAATATATTGATGATCCGCACGAGAGCCAATTTTTAACAGGCACTATTGTTGAGCGCAATTACAAAGGCAAAACTCTGGATTCCATGATTCGTTTACCATCTGGGGTTGAATTAATTACCAGCGAATTTTTTGATGAAGATGACCCATCGTTTGATTACAGTTTAAATCAAACTGTCGCGGTAAAATGGGTTCCCGGTTGGGAAGTTGTTATGCCTTACGAGGCTCCATAAGATCATGAAGCATCTTTTTCAATTTCGTTTTTGGGCAATCGGGCTGGCGAGCGTTTGGCTCACCTGCTTTGTGTTTGTGCCCAATCTTCTTGTTGTATTCACCAGCTTTCTAACGCGCGATTCGGTGGCAACGGTTGCGCTGCCCGCCACCGGTGAAAACTATGTGCGCACACTCGATTTATTGTATTTGCAAGTCTTGTGGGATTCGCTGCGCATGTCACTCAAGGCCATGGTGGTGTGTTTATTAGTAGGTTATCCCTTTGCGATGTGTATCGCCAAGCTCCCCAAAAAATGGCAGCCCATTGCATTGTTTCTGGTGATTCTTCCTTTCTGGACCAACTCGTTGGTGCGCACTTATGCGCTGCAATTTTTATTGGGCAATGAAGGTGTGTTCAATAATGTTTTGTTGGCTTTGCATATTGTCAATGCGCCAGTGCAAATGCTCTATACAGAATTTGCAGTGATCATGGGATTAAGTTACATGCTCCTGCCATTTATGGTCTTACCCTTATTTTCTGCTATAGAAAAACTGGATTTGCGTTTGCATCAAGCGGCGCAAGATTTGGGCGCAGGTGTGTGGAGCCGTTTTTGGCACATCACTGTGCCGCTGACTTCACCGGGGATTATTGCGGGTTGCTTAATGGTGTTGTTACCGGCAATGGGCATGTTCTTCGTGTCGGACTTGTTAGGCGGTGCAAAAAATTTGCTGCTCGGCAACGTGATTAAAACGCAATTTTTGGTAACTCGCGATTGGCCATTCGGTTCAGCTTTGAGTGTGCTCTTAATTGGATTATTGGGCTTTATGCTGTGGCTCTATTACAAGGCTGCAAGTTTTGCGAGCAAGCAAGGGGGCATCAATGGCGGTGACTTCTAAATCAGGCAGCGCACTGCGCTGGAGTTATCTTGTCGGTGTCTTGGTGGTGCTCTATATGCCCATTGCCGTGCTCGTTATTAACTCATTCAATGTTTCAAAATATGGCAACCACTGGGCAGGTTTTACCTGGAAGTGGTACGAAAAGTTATTCGCTAATGAAGGTTTAATGCAGGCTGCCGGCCACTCGGTGCTGATTGCGATTACGGGTGCAACCCTTGCTACCATTATTGGCACACTCGCTGCAGTAGCTTTGCATCGCTATCAATTTAAAGGCAAAGCATTTTTTTCGTCCATGGTGTTTGTAAGTATGCTGACGCCGGAAATTGTATTGGCGATTGCGCTGCTGATTATTTTTATTCTTTTGGGCGTGCAATTGGGTTTCTGGTCGCTGCTATTGGCGCACATTACTTTTTGTTTGCCTTTTGTGATTGTGGCCGTGTATTCGCGCTTGAAAGGCTTCGATATGAAAATGTTGGAAGCCGCGCGCGATTTGGGTGCAACTGAAGGCCAAGTCTTTTTGAAAATTATTTTGCCATTGGCATTGCCTGCGGTGGCATCGGGTTGGTTGTTGAGTTTTACTCTGTCATTAGATGACGTAATTATCAGTGCATTTGTCACAGGCCCCAGCTACGAAATTTTGCCGTTAAAAGTTTACTCCATGGTGCGTGTTGGCGTATCGCCAGAAGTAAATGCAGTATCGACAAGCTTATTAGTGGTTTCTTTGATTTTAGTCATTATTTCTCAACTTCTTTTGCGGGAGAAAAAGTAAATGAAAAAGTGGATCGCCCCAATTGCTACCTTCGCTGCGGTAGCACTTCTCATGGTGGGTTGCTCAAAGCAAGAAGCACAAGCGCCAGCCGCTACTGCAGCAGCTGCCTCTAAACAAAAAGTTGTTGTGTATAACTGGACAGAATATTTGCCAGAGTCCGCACTGCAAGCTTTTACCAAAGAAACTGGCATTGAAGTGGAGTACGCGACCTACGAAAGTAACGAGGCCATGTACGCCAAAATTAAATTGCTGGAAGGTAAGGGTTACGACGTTGTAGTGCCGTCAACTTTCTACGTTGAAAAAATGCGCAAAGAAGGTTTGTTGCAAGCGCTCGATAAAACCAAGTTAAAAAATATCGCGAACTTGGACCCAGCTTTGTTGAATAAGGCTTACGATCCTAACAACGAATACAGTGTTCCTTACTTGGTAAGTGCTACGGGTATCGCGATCAATGGCAAAGTTGTTGATGCCACAAAAATTACCAAGTGGGCTGATCTGTGGAAGCCAGAATATGTAGGCAAAATCGAATTGATGGATGACATGCGCGATAACTTTTATATAGGTTTGCGCTTGTGTGGATTCCAAGATAACAGCACTAACGAAGCTGAAATTAAATGTGCTTACGAAAAATTGAAAGCCCTCTTGCCGAGCGTAAAAACCTTTAACTCAGATGCACCAAAAGTTCCGCTGATTCAAGGCAATGTAAGCATTGGCGCAATTTGGAACGGTGAAGCTTATAAAGCATCGCAAGAGTTGGAAAATGTGCAATTTGTGTATCCAGAAGAGGGTGCAACTTTTGCGATTGATAGCTTCGTCATTCCTAAGGGCGCAGCGAATGTGGATGCGGCTTACAAGTTCATTGATTTTATGATGCGCGCAGAAAGTGCTAAGGCTGCGATTGAGGAATTGGGCTACACAGCGCCAAACCTCGCTGGTCAAGCCCTACTGGATGAAAAGCTGCGCAACAACAAAACCGTATTCCCCAGCAAAACAGATTTTGAAAAGGGTTCAATCCACTCGGATGTGGGTGATGAGGCCTTGGCAATTTATTCCAAATACTGGGATTTGTTGAAAGCCGGTAAATAATCCGTAGCCCGTATGGAGCAAAGCGAAATACGGGGAAATAGAGTAGTCCCGTAATGCGCTTTGCTCCTTACGGGCTACGTATAAAAGCCAGCCTTAAGTCGCTGGCTTTTTTTGCCAAAAATTTGCGGCAAGTTCTCTTAAACCACCTCTCAAAAGACTAAATTCCTGTAGCAAGTGGTATCATGCGCGCTGTAATACAGTCCTCATTTTGCCAGCGAAGTCCTTTATGTCTGCCTCTCCTCGCCGTCTGCGTATCGCCACTCGTAAAAGTTTGCTTGCCCTCTGGCAGGCGGAATACGTTAAGGCTGAACTCCTTAAGCATCACCCCGATTTAGAGATTGAGCTTGTCCCCCTGACCAGTCGCGGCGACAAAATTCTCGATGTTCCCCTCGCCAAAGTGGGTGGTAAAGGCTTATTCGTGAAGGAATTGGAGCAGGCCTTGCTTGAGAATCAAGCAGATATAGCGGTTCATTCAATGAAGGATGTTCCCATGGAGTTTCCCGAAGGCTTGGGTTTATCGGTTATTTGTCCGCGTGAAGATGCGCGCGATGCCTTCGTTTCCAATGACTACAACAATTTTGATGAGCTGCCAGCGGGTAGCGTAGTGGGCACTTCAAGCCTGCGTCGCCAATGCCAGCTGCTGGCGGCGCGCCCAGATTTAACCGTTAAGTTTTTGCGCGGTAATGTGCAAACCCGCTTACAAAAGCTCGATAACGGCGAATACCATGCAATTATTCTCGCCGCTGCGGGTCTCATTCGCCTCGAGCTGAGCGAGCGTATTCGCTCCTATATCAGCGTGGACTTTTCGTTGCCGGCAGGCGGCCAAGGCGCAGTGGGCATTGAATGCCGCATGGATGATGACGCTACGCAAGAGTTATTATCGCCTTTGCATCACGAATTAACCGCACAACAAGTGATTGCCGAGCGCGCTATGAATCGCCGTTTGCAGGGCGGCTGCCAAGTCCCCATCGCCTGTTATGCCGTACATACCGATGATGGCCTGTGGCTGCGCGGTTTGGTCGGTTCGCCCGATGGTGAACGCATGTTGCGTGATGATATTCGCGGCCACGTGAATGACGGTGAAGCTATGGGTATTGCCTTGGCCGATAAATTATTAGCCGCCGGTGCCGATAAGATTCTCGCCGAGGTCTACGCAACGGGCGTTGAAGATTAGCCAGTCGGCAAAACGCTTATGGATGATTTAACCGGATTGCACATTCTAGTGACTCGCCCCAAGGCGCAGGCCGAGCCTTGGGCAGAGCGCTTGCGCGCAATGGGTGCGACCACCAGCGTAATATCGCTGCTGGAAATCATGCCGGTGCAGGAGGAAGAGCAAATTCGTGCGATTAAGAATCGCGTTCTGGATTTTGATCTTTACAACAAAGCCATTTTTGTCAGCCAAAATGCGGTTGAATATGGTCTGGAGTGGTTGGAAAACTATTGGCCGCAGCTACCTTATGGAGTGGATTTTTTTGCGGTGGGTGAAACCACTGCAAAGCAGCTGCAAAAGCGCGGGGTTAAGGTTACCGATTTGGCGCAGTCGCAAACCGGTGCCATGACCAGCGAAACGCTCTTGCAATCGCCGGCGTTACAGTCTGTTGCGGGTGAGAAAATTCTGATTTTTCGCGGCTTGGGCGGTCGTCCACATATAGGCGAAGTCTTGAGTGAGCGCGGCGCGCAAGTGGATTATTGCGAGCTCTATGAGCGTCTTTTACCGGCTGAATCCAGCGCGGCATTTGGGCAATTGTTCGCGACAGATCCGCACAATTTGGTGGTGACACTCCACAGCGGTGAAGCTTTGGATAATTTCCAACATATTGTGCGCCAGCTGACCGTCGGTCCAGTGGCAAACATGTTAAACGTATCATTGCTGGTGCCTAGCCAGCGTATTCTTGAACTCGCACACGCGGCAGGTTTTACTAAGGTAAGCGCCGCGCACAACGCAACAGAGGCGAGTATGTTGCAGGGACTGTTGGATTTAAAACGAGCGCAATCCTGATTGAACCTTACAGGTTTAAATCGCGCTGCAGTTTCAAATCGCAAGCTACTATTGTTTAAACGCACGTTAATAAGGGTGTACAACTGTGAGTGACCTGAATACTTCAGCGCAGGCTGATGCAACGCCAATCGCAAACAAATCTGTGAGACAAAAAAAATCGCGCCTTGGTCAATGGGTGATTTTGTTTTTACTCATTCTGGTTGCAGGCGTATCAGCATTTCTGTGGCAAGAACATCAAGCCATTAAAAAATTGAGCAGCGATCTCGCGGCGCAAATGCAGGCGACTGATACCAAGCGCAAAGCGCTCGAAACAAAAGTGAGTGATGATCTCGCAGCGCAAAGCAAACAGGTGCAAGGTGATGTCACCGAATTAACTCAGCGTTTGGATAGCACAACTTCAAAAGTATTGGCGCTCACCAATATGAGTCACGACGATTGGAAATTGGCGGAAGTGGATTTCCTGTTGCGCATGGCGAACCAACGTATTTTGATGGAGCACGAAGCAACCAATTCTTTGGCCTTGGCACAGTCGGCCAACAGCGTGTTAGCTGAAATGCAAAATGCTGATTTATTTCCTGCGCGCAAAAAGCTGACGGAAGAAATTGAAGCCTTAAAATTAGCGAGCAAAGTTGATCGCGAAGGTATTTATTTGCAGCTGTTGGCGCTCACGCAACAAATTGAAAATATTCCTTTGATTGAACCTTTGTTTGAAGAAGATGAAGAATCTGTTGCCGCTTTAGATCAAGGTGAAGAGCAAGCGAGCCCAACCTTGTGGCAAAGCGTTAAAAATATGAGCAAACGCGCATGGCATAAGCTCAGTATTTATGTGCGCGTGCGCGACCAAGGTCGCCGTGTAGATGCGATTCTGCCACCCGAAGACCAAATGTATTTGAAACAAAATTTACGTTTGATGTTAGAGCAGGCGCAAATTGGTTTGTTGCGCGAAGAGCAGCATGTGTATCAAGCGAGTTTGGATAAGGCGCAAAATTGGATTCGCGATTATTATCCGCTCAATGACCAAGCGCAAATTGTGCTCAATGACTTGGATCAATTAAAGAAAAATAATGTGCAGCAGCCGCTGCCCGATTTTTCCGGTTCAGCTGCTTTGGTAAAAGAATATTTGCGTCAAAAAGATCACTTAGCTTTTAGTCGCCACGGGGGCAATTAATGAAGAAGTTGATTGTCTTCACGATTCTATTGGTTCTATTAGCGCTCTGGGGTTTCGGCGTTATTTTGCCAGATGCTGGCTATGTGTTGGTTATTCTCGGCCAAAAAACCCTTGAGACCAGCTTGTGGTTTGCGTGCTTTGCGGTGCTGCTCATTGCATTCTTGTGGTGGCTCGCCAAACGCTTTGTGCATGTGAGTTGGTCGATTGCGCAGCGCCTGACCGATTTTTTTGTGTTCGGAACAATGGAGCGTGCGAGTAAGCGTGCCGCCAGCGGCATGATTGATTTTCTATCGGGTGACTGGTTGCAAGCGCGAAAAAAATTATTGCGTACCGCCACAAAAGTAGAATCACCTCTAGTGAATTATTTGGCAGCAGCGCGCGCAAGTTATGAGTTGGGCGATCACGAAGAAGCGGTAAAAATTTTGCACGATGCGCAAAAGAAATACACCAGTTTTGCAATTCCCATTGGTGTCGCTCAAGCGAAAATGGAAATGCGCGACGGTCGCTATGAGCAGGCAAAAATTATGTTGCAGGGCTTGCAGCAGCGCGCACCTAAAAATCCCTTGGTCATAAATTGTTTGCGTGAGCTTTATGAAGTTCGCAACGATTGGCTTGCGCTAAATGATCTCGCACCTTTGGTAAAAAAATATAAAGTGTGTTCAGTCACTGACATAATGGCTATGGAGGCTTCTATAGTTGTTGGTCAAATTAAATTGGCGAGCGAAGCCGCAGAACGGTTAGCGATTGCAGATCGAATTTATGAATTGCGCAAAGCTTGGGGAAAAATTCCCAGCTTCCAGCAGCGCGCTCCACGAGTGGTCGCCGCTTATGCCCAAGCACTGATGCACAATTTACAAGATCAGGAAGCCGAAGTTATTTTGCGCAAAACCCTGAGCAAAACCTGGGATGATAGCCTCATCGATTTGTACGGCGTGTTGCGTGTAGTGGATGTTGCAGAAGCTATTGGCAATGCCGAAAGTTGGTTGAAATATTACCCACAAAATCCTTATTTGCTGCGCGCCTTAGGTCGTTTGAATTTGCGCAATCATTTGTGGGGTTTGGCGCGTGATTATTTCCAGCGTAGTTTGGTTGTGCAAAAAAATGCGGAGACTTACGCAGAGTTGGCGCGCTTGCTCAACAGCTTGGGCGATACCCAAAAAAGCACAGAAGTTTATCAAGCGGCTTTGCAGTTGAGCGTGCCCTCACTGCCAGATTTGCCGCAACCGACGAAAACTTATTAGGTTGGGAAGTAAAGGTATCTAAGTAGGGAGTCGTCATCCTTTGAAGCGAGGATGACGACTCCCTGTTGTGCATAAGGCTGATCTTGTTAGCAAGTTGTCCGCTTTATGTTCTCCCTCATAGCAATATGTACATTTAGCCAGTAAAATTGCCGTACTTTCCCCATCTCGTGTAAATGCTCATGGAACTCTCACATCTCCTCCAAGGCCTTAATGATGCCCAGCGTGAAGCTGTTTCGGCACCGGCGTGCAACCAGCTGATTCTGGCGGGTGCGGGCAGCGGTAAAACCCGGGTGCTGGTGCATCGTATTGCGTGGTTAATTCAGGTTGAGCAGTTGTCGCCTTACTCGATAATGGCGGTGACCTTTACCAATAAAGCGGCGCGGGAAATGCGTGCGCGTTTGGATGAGCTGTTTGCGGAAAATAATAAACACGTAAACACCCGCAATATGTGGGTTGGAACCTTCCACGGTATTGCCCATCGCATCCTTAAAGCCCATTGGCAGGATGCTGGATTGCCGCAGAACTTCCAGATTTTGGATAGCGACGACCAGCTGCGCATGATCAAACGCGTCAGCCAGAACCTGAATATCGATGAAGACAAGTGGCCGCCTAAGCAAGCGCAGTGGTACATCAGCGCCCAGAAAGATGAAGGCTTGCGTCCGCAGCATATTCAGGAAACCGGCGATCCTTTTGTGCGCACTATGCTGCAGATTTATCGCGCTTACGAAGCAGATTGTGAGCGCACCGGCACCGTAGATTTCGCCGAGATTTTGCTGCGCGCCCACGAGCTGTGGCTGAACAAACCGCATATTCTTGAGCACTATCGCAATCGATTCCCTTTTATTTTGGTGGACGAATTCCAGGACACCAACAGTGTGCAATATGCTTGGTTGCGCATGCTCGCAGGCAAAGAGGCCTGCGTAACCGCGGTGGGTGATGACGACCAATCTATTTACGGTTGGCGCGGAGCCAAGATCGAAAATATCCAGCGTTTTACGCAGGATTTCAGCCACACCCAAACCATCCGTTTGGAACAAAACTATCGCTCCACCGGCAATATTCTCTTGGCGGCCAATGGTGTTATTGCCCATAACTCGGGCCGATTAGGTAAAAACCTGTGGACGGAAGACGACAAGGGCGAACCGATTTCGCTCTACGCCGCTTATAACGAGCAGGATGAAGCGCGTTTTATTGTTGAGCGAATTCAAGATTGGGTGCGCAAAGGCAATCCCAATAATTCCTGTGCGATTTTGTACCGTTCCAACGCCCAGTCGCGGGTTTTGGAAGAGGCGTTGTTGCGCGAAGGCATGGCCTATCGCATCTACGGTGGTCAGCGCTTTTATGATCGCCTTGAGATTAAAAATGCAGTCGCCTATATGCGGCTGATTGCCAACCGCCACGATGACACTGGCTTTGAGCGTGTCATCAACACGCCGACTCGTGGCATTGGCGGCAAGACGGTGGATGACATTCGCGACTTCGCTCGCGAGCAAGGTTGTTCGCTCTGGCATGCTGCCGAGCGCATGCTGGCCAATCGCGTGTTTAGCCCACGTGCGGGCAATGCGGTGCAAGGCTTTTTGAATTTGATCGATAAGCTCGCACATGATGCGAGCGACATTGATATCCATGGCGATGTGCTCAGCCTCGACCAAATTGCCCAGCGAGTCTTGGATGACACCGGCTTGTTAGTTTTCCACCAAAGTGAAAAAGGCGAAAAAGGCCAAGCGCGAGGCGAAAACTTGCAGGAACTTATCACGGCCTGCCGCGCCTTCGATGCCGATGAAGAGAGCGAAGATTTAAGTGTTTTACAGCAGTTTTTAGATACCGCAGCCTTAGATGCTGGTGAAACCCAAGCCGATGAGTTTGAAGATGCAGTGCAATTAATGACGCTGCACTCGGCCAAAGGTTTGGAGTTCCCGCTGGTGTTTTTGGCCGGTGTTGAGGAAGGCTTGTTTCCCCACAAGATGTCAGCGGATGACCCCGACCGCTTGGAGGAAGAGCGCCGTTTGTGTTACGTGGGTATTACCCGCGCCATGCAAAAGCTCTATATCTCCTACGCGGAAACCCGCCGTCTTTACGGCAGCGAAACTTTTAACCAAGTGTCGCGCTTTGTTAAAGAAATTCCATCCGAATCCATTCAAGAGGTGCGGTTAAAAGCCGCAGTAACAAGACCCGTGTCATTCAATCGAGCTCATACCCAACCTTCCACCCGTCAACCCATGTACGACACCGGCGAGGGCACCGGCCTACGCCTTGGCCAACGCGTCAAACACGCCATGTTTGGCGAGGGCGTAATTCTGCGCTTTGAGGGCGCGGGTGATAATGCCGTAATCCATGTGAATTTCAGCGAAGTGGGTGCCAAGCGCTTGGTTATGCAATACGCGAAATTGGAAGCTATTTAACGTCTACGAAGACGTCTAAATTCAGACTCAAAGCCCTGCCGGAAACGGTGGGGCTTTGTTGTTTTTGGGCTGCGCAGATGTAAAAAGCAGGCGCAATGCCGTAGCCAAGCTCTGTGTGCTGGTGTTATTTGCCTTTGCCCAAGCGCCGATAGTGGGTAAGGCGCAGGCTAGTGCTTATCTGGGGTAGGTTCTGCGGCGCTGAGTAGCCGCCACTGCGCGCTTTCGGGGTTGAAAAAACCGCATTCGCGATAGGCGCGCTGAATGGTTCCTTGGGCTTCCAGTTGCGCCAGCCCGCGCTCAAGCGCATCGAAAAAGGCTTTGCCTTGGGGGTGTTTGCGGCTGATTGGCCAATGGCGTGAGCCGGGGATTACTACTTTGACTCCGGGTACGGGATAAAGGCTTATGTCGCCCACTGGAATAGACATATCTACTGAAGATTGGAAGGGGGCGAGGGTTACATCGGCGCGGTTCGCCTCAATCATACGCGCTATGTTGACCCAGTTGGGGGAATAGGTGATGTGCTTAAATCCAAGTGTTTTTAGCGTTTGCACATCACTTTTCCACTGGGAATTGGTAATGACATTGAGCTCGGTTATTTGCGCATTGGAGAGTTGGCTCAACGCCAGTTGGTTGGTGCGGGTGGTGTAAAGGCCAACCACAAATTCACCGTCCTTGATTAGTGCGCGGCTCGTAAAGTAAGCATCTTGCATGATGTCTATGTCAGCTTTCCATGCGAGCCCAGCTGAGGTGATTGATTGGCCTTCGGCTATATCCCGCAGGGTGCGCAAATAGCTTTGTTCAGCATGCAGTTCGATTGGGGACTTGAAGCCGCCTAAGTGCAAGGCTTGCATTAATAATACGAGCTCGATGACATCGCGGCGCGCACCTAATCCACTGTATTGCTCAACATCTTGAGGTTCGCGATGGCGCAGAAATAAGCGGTAGTCGGGAATGATATCTTCGTTAACGGCAATGACGACACTATTATCGGCGTGACAAAAGGACGGTAGTGCCAGTGCGAAATAACAAAACAACCAGAGTGCGATGCCGCAGTGAAATCGAGACATAAGATGAGCTAGGTGACAAAAGGTATTTACCGATCATGTGGTAAATACCCGCTCACGTCTAGAGTATCGCGCAGATTTAATTGATGTGATGATCCATATCACGTGCAGGTTGTAAGCAAGGACTGGCGCCAACTTCGCGCGCTGGCACGCCCGCAACGGTGGTGCGCGGCGCTACGTCTTTTAAGACCACGCTGCCGGCACCGATCTTCGCGCATTCGCCGATCTCGATATTGCCCAACACCTTTGCTCCGGCGCTGATCAGCACGCCGCTGCGCACTTTCGGGTGGCGGTCGCCGTGTTCTTTGCCGGTTCCGCCGAGGGTGACGGATTGCATGATGGACACGTTATCTTCCACCACTGCGGTTTCGCCAATCACTATGCCGGTTGCATGGTCAAACATAATGCCCTTGCCGATGTTGGCAGCGGGGTGAATATCCACCGCAAACACGCAGGAAATGCGGTTTTGCAAAAAGAGCGCAAGCGAGTTGCGGCCTTGCTTCCACAGCCAATGGGCTACGCGATAAGACTGCAGTGCATGGAAGCCCTTAAAGAACAGAAAGGGTGTTACCAGTGAGCAGCAAGCTGAGTCGCGCTCGCTCACTGCCTGCAAGTCGGCGCGTACGGCTTGGCTAATACTTGAGTCAGCTGCCAAAGCTTGTTCAATGACTTCGCGCACCAGCATGGCGGGCAGCGCAGGGCTGTCGAGTTTGTTTGCCAAGTGAAAGCTGAGTGCTGCTTCCAGCGTATCGTGGTTGAGGATGGTGGCGTACAAAAAACTCGCCAAAACCGGCTCATGCTCGGCCTGTTTGCGCGTTTGGCTGCGGATAGATTCCCACAGGGTATCTAGCGGTAGCGCGGGAGCTGTTGCATTCATGGGGGTGACCTCGATGGATCATTAACCTAATTAGAAGATTATTGGGCTTGGTGAAATGGCTTGCAAGTGTTGAGTGTCATGGAGTGTTGGGTTTTGGGCAGTTAAATCCCCCCGGCTGCGCCAACCCCCTTTTGCAAAGTGGGTTAAGTACTCCCCTCCAGATTTGGCATTTACTGCTTCCTCCCTTTGAAAAAGGGAGGGCTGGAGAGGGATTTGCTGTTCGCTTGGGTTTCTAATCCCTATTCCCCGTCTGAAACAGCCTTTGCTTATCGCGTGCCCAATCGCGCTCTTTCTCAGTCTCGCGCTTATCGTGTTCCTGCTTACCTTTGGCCAACGCAACTTCGCATTTCACTAGGTGCTCTTTCCAATAGAACGCAGTCGCTACCACTGTGTAACCTTTTTGCTGCGAAGCTTCCTGTAATTTAGTGATCTCGCGGCGGTTGAGCAGCAGTTTGCGAGTGCGCATGGGTTCTACCACGTGGTGGGTAGAGACGCTTTTGATGGGTTGGATCTGCGCGCCTAAGAGAAAAGCTTCATCATTTTTGAAGAATACATAGCTATCGGTAAGCTGTAGCTTGCCGGCGCGAATACTTTTAACCTCCCAACCGAGCAATGCAATACCCGCTTCAAAGCGGTCGGTTAGGTGGAAGTCAAATTTGGCTTTCTTGTTGAGCGCAATAGTGCTGCCACTATTTTTTTGCGAATTCTTTTTGGCCATAAGGTCTTGCAGACTCCTATTGTCTAGCCCTAATTCAGGTTGCTTCATATCGCCGCCAGACTGGGGTAGCGAAGAGCAGGGGGCGCATTATACGCAGACTTGTACAGAAATTTCGCGGTCAGGCGTGAACTGGGCGGACTTATGTTGAGTCTATATTCCCGTTACAATCCGTTTTTTGAAGTCCGTTATGGCTTTCCATTTGGAGTTTTCTGCGTGAAGCGACTTAAACAACATGCGATATGGGGGCGCGGCAGCTTTATTCTAGCGGCGACCGGTTCGGCAGTTGGCTTGGGCAATATCTGGAAATTTCCCTACATCACCGGTGAAAACGGCGGTGCAGCCTTTGTGCTTTTGTACCTTGTCTGCGTCATTCTGGTCGGCATCCCGATTATGATGGCGGAGATCATGCTTGGCCGTAAGGGGCGCTCCAATCCTATCAATGCAGTGGACAACATCAGCCTAGATATAGGCGCAACACGGGCTTGGTCAGTCATTGGCTGGATGGGCGTGATCGCCGGTTTTGTGATTCTCTCTTACTACTCTGTTATCGCTGGTTGGACGCTGGACTACCTAGTCTCTGCCCTAGAGGGTAAGTTCTCCGGCCTGAATGGCGATTCTTCCAACGAATTATTTAACGCACTTCTGGCCGACAAAAGCCGCCTCGTGCAATGGCATACCGCGTTTATCGCCATCACTGCCTTGGTGTTGATGTTTGGTGTCACTAAAGGCCTTGAAAACGCCATCCGCTGGATGATGCCCAGCCTGCTTATTCTGTTGTTGATTCTGCTCGGTTACGCCTACACCACTGGTGAGATGCTTACCAGTGCTCGCTTTATGTTCAGTTTTAACCCTGAGGACTTATCTTGGAATTCGGCCTTGATTGCCCTCGGTCATGCCTTTTTTACGCTGAGCATCGGCATGGGCGCAATCATGGCTTACGGCGCTTATATGCCCAGCACAGCAGCCATTGGTAAAACCGTAATTACCGTAGCGATTCTGGATGTCATAGTTGGTCTGCTCACCGGTGTAGCTATTTTCGCCTTTGTATTTGCTACACCCGGTATTGAACCGAGTGGTGGCCCCGGCCTGATGTTTGTGACTCTGCCCGTTGCCTTCGGCTCTATGCCCATGGGGACTTTCGTCGGTATCGCCTTTTTCGGCATGGTGGTGTTAGCGGCGTGGAGTTCGACTATGTCGTTGCTCGAGCCGGCGGTTGCCTATTTTCACGAGCGCTTTGGTTTCCACCGTATCAGCGCTAGTTTGTTGGTTGCGGGCGCAGCTTGGCTATTGGGCTTGGGTTCTGTGCTCTCGTTTAATGAGTGGTCAGATCAGGAATTGTTGTGGGGTAAAAATTTCTATTCCTGTTTGGATTTCTTCACAACCAATCTGCTCTTACCTATCGGCGGCTTGCTCACGGCAATTTTTGTGGGTTGGCGCATGAAGCGCGACATGGTCGCCCACGAAATGCAGCAAGATCACCCGCGCTTGCTGGCGATTTGGCGTTGGATCTTGCGTTACATTTCGCCCATTGCGGTGCTCGCCATCATCATCAATTTGTTTTTTCCTATAGCGACACGCTTTGTCGCGGAGTAGTGCCTTTTTGGAGTAGTGCCTTTGTCTCACACGGTTAACCGCTCAGCCTTGGTCAATTACTCGGCGCAGCAAATGTTTGATTTGGTCAACGATATTGAAGCCTACCCACAATACATGGATGGCTGCGTGGGCGCGAAAATTCTCAAGCGCGATGGCGATTGGCTGGAGGCGCGTTTAGATTTAAGTCGCGCTGGAGTGCATCAAAGTTTTATCACCCGCAATCATTTGCAGGCGCCGGTCAGTATGAGAATGACGTTGGTGGACGGCCCATTTAAGCGTTTGCAGGGGGGGTGGACCTTTATGGCCTTGGGCGAGGGCGCGTGCAAAGTGAGTTTTGAATTAGAGTTCGAGCTACAAAATAAGCTGCTCGGTTTGGCGGTAGGTAAACTGTTTGAAACTGTTGCCAGTAGCCAAGTTGATGCGCTCTGCGAACGCGCCCGTAAAATCTACGCATAGAGGTGAAGGTGGCAGATTTCGATTTAATTCGGGTAGAAGTGGCTTACGCGCTTCCACACAAACAAAAAATAATTTCGCTCTTGGTTGAGCCGGGCACCACTGCGCATCAGGCTGCCGAGCGTTCAGCTATTGTTGAGCACTTTCCCGATATTGATCTGGCAACCGCTAAAATGGGGATTTTTGGCCAGTCCTTAGGCGCTAAAGGATTAGATAGTGCCGCTGATTATGTGCTGCGCGAAGGTGATCGCGTAGAGATTTATCGACCGCTCAATTCAGATCCCAAAGAAGCGCGCCGCAAACGCGCAGTAAAAAACGCCGCGGCCAATCATTAATCCTTCCTGAGGCAATCAAAAACCCGTCTGTCGCAAGGCAAGCACTGCAATTTCCTGCCCTTCAAAAAATCTGCACTACACTGGATAGATGAGGTTTCCCCCTGCGCGGGAGTTGGCTTTGTCGGCGTGAGATGATCAATGGATTTAGAAAATAAGCGACTCTATCGCGGGTTGCCGTGGGTTATATCGTGTTTGATTACCGCGTTATTTGTGCTGCTATTGCGCAACGAGTTGGCTCGCCAAGAAGATGAGTGGGAAGAGCGTTTGCAGCTTCAGCAAGCGGCTATTGAAGATGCCTTATTAGCATCGCAACAAGATATTTTGCGTCAGGCGGCGTTTTTCGCTCAGCTTATCGCCCAAGACTCGCAGGTGGTTGGCTTGGTGCGTCAAGCGGCACAGGTGCATGAACTTGAGGGCGGTAACGGCGGGGCGGAGCAAAGCGCAAACCTGCGGCAACAATTGCAGCAGTTGCTTGAGCCATACTGGGCGCAAATGGCGCCGCTCGGGGCACGCGAGTTGAATGTTCATCTTGCACCCCATGCCACCGTATTTTTGCGTGTGAGCAAGCTGGAGCGTTTTGGCGATGATATAGCCCAAAGTAGCCCGCTACTTGTCTCCGTATTAAAAGACGGCCTCGCGGCTAGCGGCATGGAAGTGGGGCATTACGGCGCGAATTATCGCGCTATGGTTCCCATCACCCAAGCGGGCGCGGGTAGTGCGGTTGTCGCTGCGCTAGAAGTTGGTTTGGGGTTGCTCCCCCAGCGCAACGCTCAGGCCCTGCAAGGGCAAGCCGTATTAATAAAATCGAGTGTAACCAGCGGTTTGCTTTGGGCGCCCAGCCAGCAACAAGTGTTGGCTAATTCAAAAAATCGCAACAGCCAATGGCATGTTGAAACCTATAACAACCCGCTTGCAAAAGCGTGGCAAGCCAATGGGTTGCTCTCCAATCTACCGGCAAACAATCAGGCGCCCTTCGTTATTCAGGATCAAAACAAAACTTATATTTTGGGGCTGTTGCGCTTGGCTGGGTTTGGTGCGTCTATTGCTTTAGCGGCAGCACCGCAAACCGCACTGCTCAGTTGGGTCGATATTACCGACGCGCAAGCTGGGCAAATGCAAAAGCGTACCGCGCTCGCGTTTAACTATGCGGGCGCTTGGCTATTTTCGCTGGCAGTGCTGGTATTGCTGTTTCGCCTGAATCGCCGCCATGTATTGCAACTGCTGCGCGAGCACGGAATGCAGCTGAAGCGCGAACGCGATTTAAGCGAACAAGCGCGTCAGCGATTGAACTTGGCGTTGGTGAGCAGTGAGTCAGGATTTTGGGAGTGGAATATCACCAACAACCGCGCCTTTTTTTCTAAAGAGTGGCGCGAGCTATGCGGTTTGCCGAGCAGCGATGGCAGTGCTGATATCGAAGATTGGCTGGTGCGCGTGCACCCCGCCGACAAGCGCGTGAGTTACACCGATATGATTCGCCACATCAAAGGCGAAACGCCCATGTTCGAAAACGAATATCGCTTAAAAGTTGCGGATGGAAGTTATAAGTGGATTTTCACACGCGGCAAGGTAGTGGAGTGGACGCCCGATGGCAGAGCGGCACTCATGTTGGGTGTTTACACCGACGTTACCGAGCGCAAGAAAAACGAAATTATTGTGATTCGCCAACAAGCAGCGCTGCGAGCGCTCAATGAAATTGCCTCGCTCCCCGTTTTTGATGCCGAACAACAATTGCGCGGAGCTTTGGATGTGGGTGCGCGCTATTTAGGTTTGCCTAGCGGCGCAGTGAGTGAAGTTCATGGCAATCAATATCAAATAAAAATTTGTGTAGGGAAAAATCGCGAACACAAAACAATTGGGCCGCTCTCCAACTATTTTTGTGAAATGACCTTGCGCGATAAAGACGTATTTAGTTGCGATGAAATTTCCCAAAGTGAATATGCGCAACACTACGCCTGCAAACACCAAAATATTGATAGCTATATCGGTGTGCCGATTTGGTTGCAAGGAAAAATTTTCGGTGTGCTCAGCTTCGATGCGGAGCGTAGTCGTCATCAAGCTTACGACGAATTAGATAAAGACTTTATGCGCTTATTGGCGCGCTGGGTGGGCGTCACATTAGAACGTTGGCAGTATCAAACCGAGCAACAAGTTCTGCTCGATAGATTCGAAAAACTCTGTAGCCAGTTGCCGGGCTTTCTTTACCAATTTCAATTAAATACTGATGGTACGAGTTCTTTTCCCTTTGCCAGTTCCGGTATTGAACAGGTCTACGGTGTTACCCCTGAGCAAGTGGCTACAGATGCAAGTTCTGTGTTTAATGTGTTGCATCCAAGTGATTTGGGTTGGATAAGTGAAAGCATTTCAATATCTGCAGCGAGCTTAAAAGATTGGACGGCCACATACCGAGTAAATCATCCGCGGCGCGGAGAAATTTGGGTACGCGGCGAAGCGCGCCCCGAGCGCCTAAGTGGCGGCGGCACTTTGTGGAATGGATATATTCAAGATGTAACAGAAGAAAAATTGGCGGCGCTAAAACTGCAAGATATTAACGCATTGCGCGAAGCGATTTTTGATGCGGCGAGTATTTCAATTATTTCCACTGATCCCAATGGATTAATAAAAACCTTCAACCAAGGTGCAGAGCATCTTCTAGGCTATTCCGCAGCAGAGGTTATTGATGTAATGACGCCGGCGATATTTCACGCGCCTGAAGAAGTTGTCGCACGTGCGAAAGAATTATCGCAAGAATTTGGCGTAGATATAAAACCGGGCTTTGACGTTTTTATCGCAAAATCGCGTGAAGGCGATCTCGATGAAAATGAGTGGACTTATATTCGCAAAGATGGCTCAAAAGTTCCGGTTATCCTGTCGGCCAGTGCGTTGCGTAGTGCCGACGGAGAAATTACTGGGTACTTGGGGCTGGCGCGAGATATTAGTGAAATAAAACGTATTGATCGCATGAAAAGCGAATTTATTTCCACCGTTAGCCACGAGTTACGCACTCCGTTGACTGCGATTAGCGGTGCATTGGGTATTATCGCGAATGGTGCCGCGGGAGCTATCCCAGACACCGCCAATAAGATGCTCAATATCGCGCATAAAAATAGTTTGCGATTAATTCACTTGGTGAATGATCTGTTGGACATGGAAAAGTTAACGGCTGGAAAAATGCATTTTGAATTAAAAGCGCAAGCCATACTGCCTATTGTCACCCAATCCATAGAAGCTAACTTGGCTTATGCAGCGCAGTACAATGTGAAAGTGAAATTGATTAATTTTGCGCGCGAGGATTTGCGCGTTAATGTTGATGCCCAACGGTTGCAACAAGTGCTGGCTAATTTCTTATCCAACGCTGCAAAGTTTTCACCCCCGGAAGACATTATTGAGCTGCGCATTGAGTGTATTTATAACACAGTGCGCGTATCGGTAATTGATAAGGGGCCGGGAATTCCCGACGAGTTCCGCAGCCGCATTTTTCAAAAATTTTCGCAAGCTGACTCATCCAGCACGCGGCAAAAAGGCGGAACCGGTTTAGGCTTGGCTATCTGCAAAGAAATTATTGAACGTATGGGAGGAAAGATTGGTTTTATTTCTGACGGTGTTAAGGGTTCGCATTTTTATTTTGAGCTGCCAACCGAAGAGAGTGTGCAACAAAATGCTCAGTTGATTGCAAGTCGCGCAGCAACGGGTGAGCGTTTGTTGGTGGTGGAAGATGACCCTGAAGTAGCAGAGCTTTTTGCCACTATTTTGCGCGGTCAGAATTATCGCGTTGATATCGCCTACACAGGTCAAGCTGCCTTAGAGCGACTAGCGCTTTATGCTTATCAAGCTATGACTATGGATCTTGAATTGCCCGACATGAACGGAATTGATTTGATTCGTCAGCTGCGCACTGATGCGACTACGCAAAATATTCCTATCATTGTGATTTCTTCTAATTTAGATGCGGAACGATTATCTAATCGCAAGGCGCCGCTGTTTGCGGATATACAGTGGCTGCAAAAACCCCAGTCTGCACCTTCTATTGTCGCTGCCGTTAAAGCAGCAACAACACATCAAAGGCACTGAATATCATGAGAGCCGAGCTTCCTGTCAACGAAAGTTTACGTCTAAAGGCCTTACAGGATTTGGCTATCTTAGATTCACCTCGGGAGCAAAGTTTTGATGATGTGGCCTTGGCCGCAATGCACCTATGCAATGTTCCTATTGCGGTGGTGTCTTTAGTTGATAAAGAGCGGCAGTGGTTCAAAAGTTGTTTGGGTTTGGATGCAACAGAAACCTCGCGCGATCTCGCGTTTTGCGCGCACGCCATTCTCACGCCTGATGATGTATTGGTGGTTGAAGATGCAACCAAAGACCGACGTTTTTTTGATAATGATTTAGTCACGGGCCCACCCTTTATTCGCTTCTACGCAGGGGCACCTTTAATCAATGCGGAAGGTTTTGCATTGGGAACCCTATGCGTTATTGATTCTAAACCTCGTCAGCTAGATGCAGAACAGCTCAATGTTTTAAAAGCACTTGCGCGGCAAGTTGTGCAATTGTTGAGGTTGCGTTCTGCGCACGATTTAATTCAACAAAAAGAAAAATTATTGAGCAGCTTGTTGAAAAACTTTCCCGGCGCAGCTTATAGATGCCGCAATGACGAACGCTGGACTATGCATTACTTGAGCAATGCCGTTGAACAGCTCACGGGCTATCCTGCGCGTGCATTTGTGCAGGAGCCGCGTTTGAGTTTTGTTGATTTAATGCATCCGAGTGATGTTCTACGCATAAACGACCTATCGGAAGGTGCATTGAACAATAAAACATCGTTTGAGCTTGAGTACGCACTTAAGCGCGCTGACGGACAATGGCGCTACGTTCATGAAATTGGTTGTGGTGTTTTTAACGATCAAGGTGAACTGGAGTTTATCGACGGATTCATTTGGGATATTCAAGCACGGATTGACGACGATTTTGAAAAGCGAGCCATGGCCAATAAATTGGCTCAACTATTTGAAATGGCGCCTATAGGCATTTTGCAAGTGAGTGATGACGGTGGCATTTTAGCAACCAATCCAGAATTTAATAAAATGCTGGGCTACACGGCAGAGGAATTAAAAGGCATTGGCTTTTTGGATATTACGCCCGAAGAGGATTGGTGGAAAAGCAATCTCGCTATTGAAAATATCAAGGCAACTGGTCGTTTTGGCCCTTTGGAAAAAACCTACGTACATAAAAATGGAGAGCATATACCTGTTGAAATTAGTGGCTCCTTAATTAATGTTCATGAAGGGCAGGGGCAGACGTGGTGGACGCTAGTAAAAGATATTCGCGAACAAAAGCGTGTAGATCGCATGAAAAGTGAATTTATTTCAACGGTTAGTCATGAGCTGCGCACACCGCTTACGTCAATCTCGGGCGCACTTGGGCTTATATCCAATAATGTGTTGGGTGAACTACCTCCAAAAGTAAAAGGTATGGTTGATATCGCCTACAAAAATAGCCAGCGGCTTAGCTTTTTAATTAATGATTTGTTGGATATGGAGAAATTAATTGCGGGGAAAATGTTATTCGAGATGAGTTGCCAAAAGGTTCAGCTGTTGGTGCAGCAAGTCATGGTGGAAAGCAAATTCTATGCAGATAAATTCTCGGTTCGTTTTGTGTTGCACGATGAGGCGCCCGAAGCGCGCATTCATATCGATTCATTTCGGTTGCAGCAGGTGTTAAATAATTTTTTAAGTAATGCTGCCAAATATGCTCCAGCTCAAACGCTTGTTGATATTTATATACAAGAATTTTACGGTTGGGTGCGCATATCTGTTGTTGATTACGGACAAGGAATTCCAGAAAGTTTTCACGCACATATATTTCAAAAGTTCTCTCAGGCCGATGCGTCAAATACTCGCGAAAAAGGTGGTACAGGTTTAGGGTTAGCCATTAGCAAAGAATTGGTTGAGCGCATGGGTGGGCGAATTGGCTTTGAGAGTACGCCCGGTGTGAGAACCTGTTTCTGGGCTGAATTTTTGGCCGTGAATGAAAATCATAAAGACCAACGTAGTGCATCCGATGCGGAGTAAACACAAATACTCAACACGGAGGCGCTACAGTTTCGCGAAAGCAGAGATTGTAAATGCACAATGTGCAACAACAAGAAGGTGTGAAGGTTTGATATTTTTTTAATGTAATTTCCGACAAAGGACACGATTATGGCTACAGCATTAGACAAAATTTTATATGTAGAAGACGATCCTGATATTCAGGCGATTGCAGTCATGGTATTGGATGCAATAAGCGGCTTTACCTTGGAGCCTTGTTCGTCTGGTAGCGAAGCACTGAGTAAAGCCGTGGCATTTAATCCGGATTTAATTTTGCTTGATGTGATGATGCCAGGTATGGATGGCCCTGAAACACTGCAGGCCTTACGTAAATTACCTGAGCTAGAAACTACGCCTGTTGTTTTTATGACGGCCAAAGTACAGCCGCAAGAAGTACAAGGTTATTTGGAGCTGGGTGCAGTTGGTGTTATTGCAAAGCCGTTTGATCCCATGACACTTGCGGATCAACTGCGCGAGATTTGGGTAAAGGTATTGAGTGAGCAATAAGTGCGGCGCGATATTGCGATAATGACTGGGCGCAATGTGCGTATATTCTCTATAACTTTGGTTCGTGGCTATGTTTAGTTTCGCCCATCGTAAAAATATCAGGGCATCCTTATGGTTGCTGTTGGTATTGCTCCTGTTAACCGTAGCGATTAGCTGGTTTATACAGCGTCAATCTCTGCGTTATTCGGCGTTGGCTTTCGATGCGCAAATTAATGAATTGGAGCACAGTCTAGGTTTGTGCTTGCGTGACAATGAAGAGTTATTGCTGGGCGCAAAAGGTTTGTATCAAGCCAGTCAAACAGTTGAGCGAGAAGAATTTCATAATTACATAAATAGTTTAGATGTTGCGCATAGATATCCCGGCATGCAATCCCTAGGTTACAGTAAATGGATTGCGCAGAATGAAGTCGCGGCATTGACGCAAAATATTCGCGATCAGGGCGTTCCGCAGTTTTCTATTTTCCCTCAAGGCGAGCGCCAATATTATTCAACAATTATTTATGTAGAATCTTTTTCACAGGATAATACCCCCTCAGTTGGCTTTGATCTGTTTTCAGAACCGGTGCATAGAGACGCAATCACGGCTGCAGTAGAAATAGGTCAGGCACGCTTGTCTGGCAAAGTTAAGTTAGTTCAAGCACAACAACAGGCAAAGTATGCAGATAGCTTTTTATATTTGCCAATCTTTAAGAAAGGCGTGCCAACCAACACAGCCGCTCAGCGTTGGGAGGCGCTAGAAGGTTTTGTCTATGCAGCATTTAACACTCGCGATCTACTTGCCGAGCTGTTGCCGCAACGAAATTTACAAATAGAGTTTTCGCTCTATGCAGGCCGCGCAGCAGACAAATCACGAAGTCTATTTGAGTCGCCACAAATAAATGAAAATCTCTTTACGCCTGCCCATCATAAGTATGTTCAATTGGAGCTCTATGGCCAGCCTTGGTTGCTGTATGCAGAAAGCAATGCTGAATTTGAACAGCAACACACATCACATTTACCTGTAATTACGTTGCTTGTTGGTATTTTTATAGATTGTTTGCTGTGCGCCATCTTTTATGGTTTGGTAACTCAACGTCAGCGCGCCTTACTTTTAGCAAAGTCTATGACTGAGGATGCACGCGTGATAAATGCCCAACTTAAACACAGCCAAGATAGGTTTGAGTTAGCGCTTGAATCATCGGGGATGGGCATTTGGAGCTTGAGATTTAGTGACAATAACATGCAGTGGGACGCGTCCATGTGTGCATTGTTTGGGTTGACTGACAACAATTCTCTCACCACCTACGAAAGTTTTTTAGCGCTGGTTCACCGTGAAGATACGCAGCGAGTCTTTATGGAAATTGCGCAAGCCATTGAAGGAAAAAAAGGTTACGACACCGAATATAGAATTCTATGGCCAGATCACCAAATTCGACATCTTGCTTCACGCGCAAAAATTATTTATGAAGGTGGTGAGGCCGTCTCCATGATTGGTACTTGTTGGGATATTAGTGAACGAAAGCGTTTAGATAAAGTAAAAACAGAATTTGTGTCAACTGTCAGTCATGAATTGCGCACGCCACTGACAGCCATCACTGGCGCACTGGGGTTAATGATCGGGGGCAACTTATTTGAATTGCCCGAGAAAGCAAAAAATGTATTGGATATAGCCTACAAAAATGCTCAGCGGCTCAAGTTGCTGATTAATGATTTGTTAGATATGGATAAATTATTGGCCGGTAAATTAGAATTTCATTGTGAGCCGCAACCATTAATGCCTTTGGTTGAGCGTGCTGTTATTGAGAACCGTGCCTATGCAGATCAAATGCAAGTGCGCTACCAAATAGTTCCAGCAAGTGTGGCACCGCGCGTTGATGTAGAAGATATTCGTGTGTTGCAAATTATGGCCAACTTTTTATCGAATGCCGCGAAATTTTCCAAACCCGATTCTGATGTAATTATTAGTTTAACTTGTGTGGAGGGTTACGCGCGCATATCGGTAAGTGATACTGGTGTGGGATTGGATGAAGAAAGCAAAAGCCACATTTTCGAAAAGTTTTATCAGGTTGATTCGTCAGACACACGCAATAAAGGCGGTACGGGTTTGGGGTTGGCGATAACCAAAGAAATTGTGGAGCGCATGAATGGTCGAGTTGGGTTTACCTCTGTACTTGGTGAAGGCAGTACCTTTTATGCGGAGTTCCCCATAGTTCACTAACCAACAGGGCAAAAAATGTTAGTTACAGCCCGCTCCACAAATCATCTAAATTGCGAAAGCCCCAGTCTTCAGGAGATTCGCGCCCGATAATTTTTTCTTTGCCGACCAACTTTGCCAAGTCTAAGGTTTCTTGCAGAATTGGCGTTTTTAAACGAGCAGAAAAAAATACTTTTACTCTGGGTGTTAGCAAAGAGGTTTCGCTCTGCTCAACGACAACGCCTAAGCGCCCGCTTTCTAAGCGCACCAGTGAACCTGTAGGGTAAATGCCAACCGTTTTTACAAACGCTTGGAATACGGCTTCATCAAAATGGCCTTTGCTCCACTCTGCCATTTTGCGAATAGATTCTGCAGGCGACCAACCTTTTTTGTAAGGGCGATTGGAGGTAATTGCATCATATACATCGCAAACCGCGCCCATCTTGGCAAAGAGGCTAATGGTGTCGCCCGCAAGTCTGTGAGGATAACCGCTACCGTCCACTTTTTCGTGATGATGCAAGACCACGTCCAACACCATGGGGCTTACCATGGGGTTGTCCATTAAAATATTGGCGCCAATTTCGGGGTGCGACTTGATGGTGTTGAATTCGTCGTCAGTAAGCTTGCCGGGTTTGTTTAAAATTTTATTGGGAATTCCCATTTTGCCCAAATCATGCAACAGGCCTGCAAGGCCACACTCACGCACCAACTCCTCATCTAAATTAAGTTGCCGCGCCAAGGCAATCATGAGTGCACATACGGCAACGGAATGCATGTAGGTATATTCATCGGCATTTTTCAAGCGTGCGAGGCTGATGAGCGCATGAGGTTGACGCAGTACAGATTCGGAAATTTCTTCAACTAATTCTTTCGCTTGTTCAACCTCAATCGCTTTGCCCATGCGCGCATCGTTGAACATAGAGATCACAGCTTCTTTAGATTTGCTGCATACCTTTTGCGCGATTTTAATCTCCTCATCCATGCTGGTTTTTTCGATACGCTTGGCGCGCTCAGCCTCACGCAGCATTTGTTCTGTTTCAATCTCTATATCGGTTAGGGTTTTGCCGGGAACAATTTCGTCTGCGTCCAAACCTTTGGTGGTGTTAATCCAAACTTCTTTGATGCCGCTTTTGATGAGGCTCTCCAAGTCTTGAGCGTCTTCGAGTAGAAATTTGGTTTTAAAGAAAGGGTGTTCCATCCAAGACCCGCAAAGTTCAGTAATGAACATTCCCATGCGAACATCTTTGACGGCAATACGTTTAAGCATTGAACACGGGCCTCTGGCTGCCTGTTATTAGTTTTGCACACTGTTGCCCTAAAGGTAGGGCTTGAGCGGAACTGGGTATTTTGATCTTAGTGCTTTGAGTATAGGTGAGCTTTGTACAGAGCTTAGATTATTTACAGATGTTTTCTATGGCCTTTAATCTCTATCAAATTCATGGTGTTGCTCAAATTGCCGAACATGGGCCAAGGCGCTCTTCAGGGGCAAGGGCTTACCAAAGTAGAAGCCCTGTGCATCGCTACAGCCGCAGGAGCGCAAAATCTCAGCCTCTAGTTGGGACTCTATGCCCTCTGCGGTGGTGTCGAGCATAAGCGCTTCGGCTAGCTGAATGATGGCGTTAACAATTGCCAAGGCGCTGGCATCTTTGGTGAGTGCACTGACAAATGAGCGATCGATCTTTAATTTATTGAGCGGGAATGTGCGCAAATAGGCGAGAGATGAATAGCCCGTACCAAAATCATCCAAAGCAATTCGCACTCCGAGTTTACGTAAGGCGGTTAGGGTTTCTTGGGCGGATATATTGTCATGAATTAGTAGTGATTCGGTAATTTCCAGTTCAAGTCGCTCTGGTGCGAGTCGGCTTACTTGTAGCGCCCAGCGTACAACATCTACCACGTTGCCTTCACGAAACTGTACGGCAGATAAGTTAACTGCAACGCGCCAGTTGTTGGGCCATTTGGAGGCATATTTACACGCCTCAACCAACACCCATGTACCTATGGGGATAATCAAATTCGATTCTTCCGCAACGGGAATAAATTGCGCGGGCGAAACCAACCCAAGCTCTGGGTGATGCCAGCGCACAAGTGCCTCAAAGCCGATAACTTCTTGTGTGGATAATTTAATTTGAGGTTGAAAAAATATTTCAAATTGGCCGAGGATGGGTGTTTGTGGCCAGACTAAATCTTCGCTGAAATGTTTGTTTAATAATTTATTCGTTGCAGCATGTTCTTCTAAAGCGGCGCGCATATCGTTTAACAAATGTAATTTTTGTTGGGCAACAATTTCCATGCCCGGTTCGTAAAAACGAAAGGTATTTCTACCTGCCGATTTCGCTGCGTAGAGCGCCATATCTGCATTTTTGAGAAGGGTTTCGGTATCTTTGCCGTGATCGGGTGCGAGCGCAATTCCAATGCTGCAACCCATTTGCAAATTTTTTCCGTTGATCACGCAAGGAGCAACGAAGGTGTTGAGCAGCCGTTGTGCTAACAAACCAGCTTGCGCTGCGGAGTCTTCGCCGTGGCTGATAATGGCGAATTCATCGCCGCCCAAGCGCGCGAGTAAATCATTGCTGCGCACTGTGTTTAACAATCGCTGAGCAATATTTTGCAGTACTAAATCGCCCACGCCGTGACCGAGCGAATCGTTAACGTTTTTAAAATTATCCAAGTCCAGAAAAAATAATGTAAAAGCATCAAACTGATTTTGCTTTTTTAGTGCCTCTAATTGCATGTAAAAATAATGGCGATTGGCCAAATTGGTAAGCGAATCAAAGTTGGCTAGGCGGCGCATTTCCAATTCAGCTTTGTATTTGTGGGTTACGTCCGAGCCTACACCGCGCCAACCAATAAATTGTTCTTTGTTATTAAATAATGGCTTGGCGGTGAGTTGCCACCAGTGGCGTTCATCGTGAATGAAAATGGGAATAACCAACTCGCGAAATGCGGAGCGTTCATTCAGATACAACTCAAGTTGGCTAATAGGGTTGGTATCGGAAAATTCATTGCGCGCATAATCCGCATCAAATAAATCCGTAAAACGCGTGTGTGTTAAGTTGGTCGCTCGGGAGCCTAAAATGGCCATAAATTTTTTGGAGGGCGCTTGTACAAAACCGGAAGGGTTGAGCTCCCATAACCAGTCGCTCGCGTGGGCTTCAAAATCGTGCAGCAACAAACTGATTAATTGTTGTTGGTGCTCCGCAGCGGCTTCCGCCATGAGGCGAGCACCAAAGGTTTTTGCGCTGGCAATGACGGCGAAGCAAATAATAAACGCGTACAAAAGCAGCAAAACGGCCAAGCTCCAGTGGCTGGTAATATGATCGTGGAAGAGCGCAATTTCACACCCCAGCGACAGTACGCAAACGTAGCTAATGGCCGCTTGTGGAATGGTTGCCAACGCAAATCCACCCGCGCAAATCATGCCGGTGCAAATGGTTGTTAATAGCAGTGTATTGGTTGCGTCTAATTGGCTATTGAAAGCCAATATCGGTAGTACTCCCCAAATAATGCCCAGAGCTGTTGCATGGAGGCTTGCCCGCTTTAACGCGCGTTTGGATACTTGCGTGGGCGCGGGTTGTTGGCGTTGCCTTAGCCAAGCGCGAGTACCCAGTAAAATGGCTCCGATAAGGCTAATTGACCAGACGAGAACTGGCCCAAAGTAAGCGGTATTCCAATAGATCAGCAATATTAGGCCGGCGTTAAAACTATTGGCGAGCATGGTGAGCGGCGTGAGCCGCAGGATGGCTTTGATTTGCTGTGCGCGAAAACCTGCTGCAACAGCAGCATCGGCATCATAAATACGGAACTGGGCGGCTAACTTGCGTCCAAAATAACGCCAGCGTCTAGTGAAATAGTCCATTGAAACTTCACGGGCAATAATGGGGAGCCGGTAGCGCAGCAGCCTTCTGTGCGTTTTGGGTGCTTTGCGCAAGCATGGGGCGCAACAACTGCTGCCCTTGTATTCAGACTAGTTGAGGAGGGGGGGCTGTCAAGCGTGGGTTGTAACCAACAGGGAGGGGGAGATCCGTCCTTGGATCTTGTAGACGACTAGTACTTGGGATCGTCTACTTTAGGTTCAGGCTTTTTCTCAATATTGGTTGGCAAAGGCATATCGCGTTTGGCGTTATCCAAATATTTCTCGGATTTTTCTTCGCTTAACGGTGCAGGACCCGGCAGATAGTCACCTTCCATCTTCACCAGCTTGTCGCCTTCAAAATACACAGTAAACAAGTGCTTGGTGTAGACGCCATCGAAGCCGCGTTTAAGACTGTAGAAATAATCCCAACGGTCATCGTTAAAGGTATCTGGCAGTAAAGTGTTGCCCAACACAAAGCGTACTTGGCGTTTGCTCATGCCTAACTTCAGCTGGCTAGCCATTTCGGGAGTAATAATATGCCCTTGTTGAACGTTAAGTTTGTGCACACCGGGGAAGATCCCACAGCTGCTAAGAGTCAGTGCACAGAGCGCGACCAGTAAAATACGACTGGCTAATTTCATAAGAGGGCTTCCACTAAATTATTTGAACACGGATAATACCCGAACCACAGGAATACTGAGAAGGTTTTGGGGGAAAAATGGCGGACGAAAACCAAGAGTTGCGCAAAGTAGGCCTTAAGGTCACCTTGCCGCGGATTAAAATTCTGCAAATGCTGGAATCCGCTGAACAACACCACATGAGCGCCGAGGATGTGTATAAATCCTTGATGGAGCAGGGTGATGATGTTGGTTTGGCAACTGTTTATCGAGTTCTTACGCAATTTGAAACCGCAGGCTTGGTTGTTAGACACAACTTTGATGGCGGTCACTCAGTATTCGAAGTCGCCCGTGGCGAGCATCACGACCACATGGTCGATATAGATAGCGGAACCGTCATAGAGTTCCATAATGATGAAATTGAAGCCTTGCAGCGCCGCATAGCTGCCGATCATGGTTACGAATTAACCGATCACAGTTTGGTGTTATATGTGAAGCCGTTGAAAAAGTGATTTGTGTCTTGAGGTAAAAAAGGCTGCCGGTGTGCAGCCTTTTTTGTTGGCAATCTATGCGTTGCCGGCAAGACGGGAAACGCATTGCGGTGCTTGCATTTCCCGTATTACGCAAGCTTCATACGGGCTACTTAGTCTCCAATATCTCCCGCGCATGCGCCAGCGATTGCTCGGTCACTTTAGCACCGCCCAACATCCGTGCAATCTCACCAACTTTTTCTTCGCCTTCTAACAAAATGAGCGTGGATTCTGCGCTGGTTTTGGTGGATTTTTTGCTGACCAATAAATGCTGATGGCCTTTGCTTGCTACTTGCGCCAAGTGCGTTACGCAAATCACTTGGCCTTTTTCACCGAGTTGCCTTAAGAGTTGGCCCACAACATCTGCTGTTGCACCGCCGATGCCGACATCTACTTCATCGAACACTAGGGTTGGTGTTGCGGAGGTTTGTGCAGTGATCACTTGAATCGCCAAACTAATACGCGATAACTCGCCGCCTGAGGCAACTTTTGCAAGAGGTTTTGGCGATTGACCGGGGTTAGTGCTAATTAAAAATTCCACGTCTTCCAAACCATTTACAGATGGCTTTTCAACGAGTGGATTTAAACTTACCGTGAGTTTTGCATTTTCCATTGCCAAATTTTTGAGTTGATCATTCACGAGTTTGGCGAGCGTGATTGCTGATTTTTGACGCTTATTTGAGAGCTGCCCCGCTAATTGTAAAAATGCATTTTCAGCGGTGGCGACTTGTTGCGCGAGTTGATCTAATTTTGCATCGCCGCCTTGCAGTTGATCTAACTCCAAGGTTAAGCGCGCCGTAAATTCTTGCAATTCTTCTGGGCGAATGCGGTGCTTACGCGCAACGTCATAAACCGCGCTCAAGCGTTCTTCTACTAACTGCAAACGCTCGGGGTCGAGGTTAAAGGTATCTATGTGATGATCAATTTCGTGGCAGGCTTCTTCCACCTGAATTTGCGCGCTAATCAATAATTCCTCTGCGGCCAGCAGCGCAGCAGATTTCTCCGGCATATCGCGCAAAATATGCAGAGCGCGATGCAAATTGGTATTGAGCCCAAGTTCGTCATCGTTACATAGCGCGAGCAATTCATGACTGCCCTGTAAAATATCACCTGCATTCGCAAGGCTGCGCTGTTCGGCTTCAAGTTTATCCAATTCGCCAACTTGCAAACCCAGTTGATCCAATTCGTTGACTTGATAACTCAACAATTGAAAACGCGCACTCACTTCAGCGGCGTTATCGCGCAAGTGCAAATAATGTTCGAGTCGGCTTTGCCATTCGCGGTATGCGAGGCGCACTTGTTTGGCGAGCTCGGCCTGACCGCCGAATTCGTCCAGCAAACGGCGGTGAGTGTCTTTCAACAGCAATGATTGGTGTTCATGTTGGCTGTGAATATCAATCAGCATTTCGCCGAGTGTACGCAACTGCTGCAAGGTGGCGGGCTGGCCGTTGATATAGGATTTGGATTTGCCTTCGTTGTTAATCAGGCGGCGCAGCAGGCATTCGTTGGGCGAATCGATTTGCTGTAAATCATTGGCGATCAGCCATTCCTGCGCGTGAGGAATGCGGCTGGTGTCAAAGCTCGCGGTAATGTCAGCGCGGGTTGCGCCGAGACGCACGCGATCAGCCTCGGCGCGGTCGCCCAAGGTTTGGCCGAGGGCATCGAGTAAAATGGATTTTCCTGCGCCTGTTTCACCGGTAATCACGGTCATGCCCGGTCTCATATCGAGATCGAGTTTTTCGACTAAAGTGAAATTTTGAATGCTGAGATGAGTGAGCATGGGCGGGCTCCGTACAAAAGTCTGCAGAAAATATTTATCTGGCTGTTTATACAGTAAATGATGCGTGAGGGCTAGTTTTTCTGTTGTTTTCCCTTAGTTCAGCCAAGGTGATCATTGTAAAAATAGGAAAATTCTGGCGCAAGATATAGTCTTGTAGACTATATTTGTGCTTCTAAAAATATAACGCAATCGTTCCAAGGCCTCACTCCATTAAAAATTCATCGGGCGTCCCACAGGAGGAAAGTCATGCAAGTGATATTCAATCGCCGTTTCACCTTTATACCTCTGGCTCTGGCCGGCAGTTTATTTATCGCTAGTTTCGCGGCTCAGGCCGACACACCGGCCGCCTGCAAAGACCTCAAAAAAGGCGCTAGCTGCAAATACCTTGACGCCTCTCTTGCTCCCCAAGAGCGAGCGGCTGATTTGGTAGCGCGTATGACGCTGGAAGAAAAAGCCGCGCAACTCGGCCACACGGCTCCGGCAATTCCACGCTTGGGCGTGCCTGAATACAACTGGTGGAACGAAGGCTTGCACGGCGTTGCGCGCGCCGGTATTGCCACCGTCTTCCCGCAGGCGATTGGTATGGCGGCCTCTTGGGATGAGCCCATGATGCAAACCGTGGGTGATGTTATCAGCACCGAATTCCGCGCAAAATACGTTGAACATGTGCACCCCAATGGCGGCTCGGATTTTTACCGTGGCCTGACTGTGTGGTCGCCCAACATCAATATTTTCCGCGATCCACGCTGGGGTCGCGGTCAGGAAACTTATGGTGAAGACCCTTATTTGACCTCGCGCATCGGCATTGGCTTTATCAAAGGCTTGCAGGGCGATGATCCCAAGTTCTTCAAAACTATCGCGACTTCCAAACATTTCGCGGTACACAGCGGCCCTGAATCCAACCGCCATAAAGAAAGTGTTTTCCCTAGCGCTCACGATTTGGAAGACACCTACTTGCCCGCCTTCCGCGCCACTGTAACCGAGGCAAAAGTGCAGTCGGTGATGTGCGTTTACAACGCGGTTAACGGCGTGCCCGGCTGCGCTAACGAAGAACTAATGGAAAATTATTTGCGTAAATCCTGGGGCTTTAAAGGCTATGTGGTGAGTGACTGCGGCGCGGCGGCTAACATCTACCGCGAAGACAGTTTGCACTACACCAAAACGCCGGAAGAGGGCGTTGCTGTGGGCTTCAAGGCGGGTATGGATGTGATCTGCGGCGACTACCGCAACCACATGACCACTGAAGTTCAGCCAATTATCAACGCGGTTAAACAAGGTCTTTTGCCGCAGAGCGTAATTGATAAATCCTTGACGCGTCTGTTCATCGGCCGCATCGAGTTGGGTATGTTTGATGCCTATTCGTCGCTGCCTTTCTCAAAAATCAAAGCGACCGATTACGATACTGCTGCAAACCATGCCGTCTCTTTGGATATGGCGAAAAAGTCCATGGTGTTGCTGAAAAACGATGGCCTTTTGCCCTTGAAGAAAGCGCCGAAAACCATCGCCGTTATTGGTCCTAACGCCAATAGTTTTGATGCCTTGGTGGGCAACTATTACGGCAAGCCTTCCAAGCCAATCACTGTGTTGGATGGCATTCGCGCGCGCTTCCCAGATGCAAAAATCAACTATGTTGAAGGTACAGGTTTGATTGGCCCAGCCGAGCCGCCAGTTCCAGATTCTGTGTTTTGTCTTGATGCCGCTTGCAAAACCGCTGGTTTGAAGGCTGAGCATTACGCCGGAGCCAGGCTCGCGGGTGACGCTACCCTGACCAAAACCGATGCTGGCGCTCACTTTGATTGGCAAGGCGAGGAGCGTGAATCTTCAATCCGTTGGACAGGCTTCTTGAAAGCGCCAAGAACGGGCGACTACCAATTCCGTTTCTCTAGTGAAGGCGGCTACCGCGTTTGGGTGGGTGATAAGTTGGTGGTGGATGAATGGGGCGTGGGCGATGCTCCGTCCATTCTCGCGGGCTCTACCAATTTGAAAGCGGGCGAGATTTACCCTGTGAAAGTGGAGGCCTTCCAAATCGGCCCACGTGGCGACCAAAAACTCGTGTGGAGCTTGCCAAGTGATGCAGGCAAAGAAGCGGTCGATATCGCTAAGAAAGCAGATCTTGTCGTATTTGTTGGCGGTTTATCTGCCCGTGTTGAAGGCGAAGAAATGAAAGTGCAGGCCGATGGTTTTGCTGGCGGCGACCGCACCAGCCTCGATTTGCCAGCGCCACAACAAAAGCTGTTGGAGCGTGTGCAAGCTACCAAAAAGCCGGTGGTGTTGGTGTTAATGAACGGCAGTGCGCTGTCAGTTAACTGGGCGGATAAAAATATCCCAGCCATTGTTGAAGCTTGGTATCCCGGCAGCGAAGGCGGTACAGCTGTGGCAGGTTTGATCGCAGGCGATTTCAGCCCAGCAGGCCGTTTGCCAGTAACTTTCTACAAATCAGCCGATCAATTGCCTGCTTTTGGCGATTACAAAATGGATGGTCGTACTTACCGCTACTTCAAAGGAGAAGTACTCTACCCATTTGGCCACGGCTTGAGCTTCACCAGGCGGGCCAAACCAAGCCTGTGACCTTGAAGCTGGATGCACGTGCGTTGTCCTTGGTCGATGCGAAAGGGGTGCGTAAAGTACAAGCGGGTGATTACACGCTGCATGTAGGCGGTGGTCAGCCGAAATTTGCGAAAACTGCAGCTGCGATTTTGAGTGTGGCGGGCGAGGTTGAGTTGCCGAAATAATTTGATTTTTGGCGAGAAATAAAAACGGCGATATCTGCAAAGCTATCGCCGTTTTTATTAAGTAGGGAATCGTCATCCTCGCGTAAGCGGGGATCCAGCTTTTGCTTTTTCGAGCATTTAGTTTTAACTCTTATTGAGTTCAGCTTTAGAGATTTTTTCGCCTGCTGGCGAGTCACTTTTCTTTGCTTCGCCTAAAGAAAAGTAACCAAAAGAAAGGCGACCCGTCTCACACTTTTTCCTGCGCGCTTCAGAAAATCGCTGTCGTTCCGACGCGACATCCATGTCGCGTAGTCACTAAAACAAACTTCCTGTTTGTTTTACAGCGATTTTCTTCCAGTGCTCGGAGTGCTCGCATGGGATTGGAAAATCAAAATCAAAATCAAAAGCGGGATTTTGATGATCTGGAAAAATGTTTTACGAGGCTGTCAGCGCAGGTAATTTTTCCTTACAACGTAAAACCTTCCAGCATGTGACTAAGTTGATCCGACGCCTGACGAATTTGTTGCGAAGCTTCCAGCGTGCCCTGCGCCGCATCTTTAGTACCAAGCGATGATTCTTCCACTTGGCTGACATAATCCAAAATCATGCTACTCGCCGTCACGTGTTCAACCATTGCATGACCAATAAAGCCCACAATTTTTGCCACCTCATCGGTTTCGTGTTGAATGATTTTTACTGTCTCGCCGCCATCGCGAGTTTGGCGAATGCCTTGACTCAATTCGCCCACCATATCGTCCATGTGTTGCTTGGTGGTGCGGCTGGAGTTTTGTACGGAAGTAATCGTCTCGCTGATTTCCTTTGTCGCTTGCGTGGTGCGTTGCGCAAGACCGCGAACTTCATCGGCAACCACCGCGAAACCGCGGCCTTGTTCGCCAGCACGCGCGGCTTCAATCGCGGCATTTAATGCGAGCAAATTGGTTTGGTTGGCGACTTCACTGATCACAGAAACAATGGCAGAAATGCTGTTAATTCTTTCTGCAAGTGCATCAATGCTCGATTGCGTCATGGTCACGCTCGCTTCAATTTCTACAAAGCTTTTTACTGCGCCGGAGATGAGCGATTGACCTTTGGCGGCAGTATTTGAGGCGGCATCTGTCTGTTGAGTTGCTTGCTTGGCTTGCTGCATAGCGGCCTTGGTTTGCTGATTAAACTCTTCAGCGGAAGCTGCAATTTTGCTGGTGTTGACGCTTTGGTTTTCCGCCATGGCGCTGCTGGTTTCCGCTTTGTGCACAATTACATCGCTAATGCTGTGCAGGCTGGAAACCGATTGAGTGATGCGGGTGATCATTGCGCGTAGATCACTGCGCATACGCAGTACCGAGCCGTAAATACTTTCCTCCGGTACATGGTGAAAAACGCGGTGTTCGCGCAAATCGCCGGCGGCTACGGTACGAACCAGATTGAGTACATCGCTCAGCTCGCCGCCCAAGCCACGCTCCAAACGGAAGGCAAAGATAAACACCGGCACCACAATAATGAGCGCAACCAAGATGCAAATGCCCAGTTGCCATTTGGCCGTTTCCCAGAAGCGAGCGTTTACCTCGTTAAAGCCAATCCCAGTGCCCACCGCCCAGTGCCAACGGGGCGAGACTTTGGCTATGGAGAGCTTGTCTTCAATCGAGCCATCTTTCTGCTTTTGCGTCCAGTGGTAGCGCGCTGTGTCGCCGTGAGCTTTATCCACGGCAGCTTGCAGAATATCGCCCACACTTTTGCCGTTGCCGTCTTTGAACTCATGGAAACTGGTGCCGTGCAACTGCGGGTCGAGCGGGGTGGCGACGAAATTCATTTTTTCATCGGCAACGTACACATACTCACTCTTGTGATAGATGTTGTTGCGCAAAATTTGGGTGGCGATTTCCTTGGCCTTGGCTTCCTCAATACTGCCGCTTGCGGCTAGCTGCTCCATTTGAACGACGGTGGCGTAGGTGCTGTTAAGCAATTCCTCCACGCGGGCGCTGTTGTCCAGATTGCTGGAATAACGCAGGGTGAATAGTCCAATCAGCATAATGCCGAGCAAACCTATAAAGATCAGGCTGCTGAGAATCCAGATTTTAACGCGGAGAGACATTGCTACCTCCAGCAGGGGTATAAAAATAATTGATGTAATAAAGCGGGAAATCAAAGGCGCTTTAATGATTGAGATTAGGTATCCAAGACAACGTTGTCAAACCATTTTCGCCGATGTTTAGACTTTTTGCATAGGTAAAACGAGCAAATAAGAACAAAAGTAATTTTAGGCGACAATTTTGCTTTTTGCTGGTGCAGAAACCCATTTTTACTGGGCTGAACTGGGGCTTGGGGTCAAATTCTCACCAGACTTGAATCCTTTAATCTTAGCCCCATATAGCAGGCACTGAATTCTTTTTTGCGGCCTTTAGGCTGCACGTAAATCCTAGGAGAAGATTGTGTCCACAGAAGATTACCAAGACATCCAGAACGCCGATGCTCAGCCAGAAACCGAAGCTACCGAAAAGGCAGAAGTAAGCATAGAAGGCCTGCAGGCGCAGTTGGCAACCTTGGCTGCTGCCTATGAATCAGCTAAAGAGCAGTCTTTGCGCTCACAAGCCGATGCCCAAAACGCGCGCCGCCGTGCCGAGCAAGACGTAGAAAAAGCGCATAAATTCGGTCAGGAAAAAATCGTAAACGATTTGCTCCCCGTGGTAGACAACCTTGAGCGTGCGTTAACCACTATAGATGCCAGCAACGAAGCCTTCACCGCAATTGCCGAAGGTATTCAGCTCACTCTTAAGTCGTTTGTGGATGCCTTAGCGCGTCATCAGGTCATCGTTGTTAACCCACACGGCGAGCCTTTTGATCCAAACCTGCATCAAGCCGTTTCGGCAATTCCCAATCCCGATGTAGAACCTAACACCGTGATCAACGTGTTCCAAAAAGGCTACACATTACATGGTCGATTGGTTCGCCCGGCCATGGTTGTGGTTTCCAAAGCGCCGTAATTTTTTAAATACCAACAAATTTTGTAAGGAATTTTTAATCGCTGACCTTGAATTACATTTGTCAGCTCCAATATAGATTCCAACGGTAGAGAAAAGTGCGGGCTCGCTGCTAAATGCAGGAGATTCCACACAAGTTCCGCCATAAATTAACAGTGCGCAGCAATTGCTTTTTAAAAGGGTTGCCGCGCAAGCAACAGAGAAATTCAGGAGCAATATCATGGGTAAAATTATCGGCATTGACTTGGGCACCACCAACTCTTGCGTATCAGTATTAGAAGGCGGCAAGCCAAAAGTTATCGAGAACGCCGAAGGCGATCGCACCACGCCATCCATTATTGCGTTCACTAACGACGACGAAATTCTCGTTGGCCAATCTGCAAAACGCCAATCAGTAACCAACCCGCACAATACTTTGTACGCGGTAAAGCGTTTGATTGGCCGTAAATTCAAAGACGACGTTGTACAGAAAGATATCAAAATGGTTCCGTACAAAATCGTTGCAGCCGATAACGGCGACGCTTGGGTAGAAATCAAAGGCGACAAAAAAGCACCGCCACAAATTTCTGCTGAAGTATTAAAGAAAATGAAAAAAACCGCTGAAGATTATCTCGGCGAATCTGTAACAGAAGCAGTAATTACTGTTCCTGCTTACTTCAACGATTCTCAACGTCAAGCGACTAAAGACGCAGGCCGTATTGCTGGTCTCGATGTAAAACGTATCATCAACGAACCAACCGCAGCAGCATTGGCGTACGGTTTGGATAAAGGTGTTGGCGATCGCACTATCGCAGTTTATGACTTGGGTGGTGGTACTTTCGATATTTCAATTATCGAAATTGCAGACGTAGATGGCGAACATCAATTTGAAGTTCTCTCAACCAACGGCGATACCTTCCTCGGTGGTGAAGATTTCGATATGCGTTTAATCGAATTTCTCGCGGACACTTTCAAGAAAGATACCGGCATTGATTTGCACAACGATCCACTCGCACTGCAACGTTTAAAAGAAGCGGCAGAAAAAGCGAAAATCGAATTGTCATCAAGCCAACAAACCGAAGTGAATTTGCCGTACATCACTGCTGATGCATCAGGCCCAAAACACTTGGTTGTTAAATTAACTCGCGCAAAACTTGAATCATTGGTTGAAGATTTGGTTACTCGCTCAATGGAGCCAGTAAAGCAAGCGATTAAAGATTCAGGCGTAGATTTGAAAAAAATCGACGACGTAATTTTGGTTGGCGGTCAAACCCGTATGCCAATGGTGCAAAAAGCCGTAGCAGATTTCTTCGGCAAAGAACCACGTAAAGACGTAAACCCAGATGAAGCTGTAGCCATCGGTGCTGCAATTCAAGGTTCTGTTTTGTCGGGCGATACCACCAACGTATTGTTGTTGGACGTTACTCCGTTGACTCTTGGTATTGAAACCATGGGCGGCGTTGCAACTCCATTGATCGACAAAAACACCACGATTCCTACCAAGAAATCACAAGTGTTTTCGACTGCCGATGACAACCAGTCAGCAGTGACCATTCACGTAGTACAAGGTGAGCGTAAACAAGCATCACAAAACAAATCACTCGGCCGTTTCGATTTGAGCGACATTCCCGCAGCACCACGCGGCATGCCACAAATTGAAGTAACTTTCGATATCGATGCGAACGGTATTTTGAACGTAAGCGCGAAAGATAAAGCGACTGGCAAAGAGCAATCAATCGTGATTAAAGCATCTTCAGGTTTGAGCGATGCTGAAATCGAAAAAATGGTGAAAGACGCAGAAGCAAACGCAGAGGCAGATCGCAAGTTTGCTGAAGTAGTTACTGCTCGCAACACGCTTGACGGTTTGATTCACGCAACAGAAAAAACCGTAAAAGAAGCGGGCGACAAAGCAACTGCAGAAGAAAAATCTGCCATTGAAGCTGCGTTGGTTGAAGCGCGCGATGTAGTGAAGGGCGATGACCTTGCCAAGATCGAAGCAGCGACAACCAAGTTGACTGAAGCCTCAGGTTCACTTGCACAAAAACTTTACGCTGAACAGCAAGCAGCTGGCGCGCAAGGTGGTGCAGGTGCACAACAAGCCGGTGGCAAACCAGAAGACGATGGCGTAGTTGATGCTGAGTTTGAAGAAGTAAAAGATCACAAGTAATGCTTATTCCCCCTCCCCCTTTTCAAG
>JAGKXD010000113.1 GCA_021151525.1 Cellvibrionaceae bacterium
GTGCTATAGTTTCAATAATAAAACGGCGCATAACTCCGGCAACCCCCGCTTCTGATAAATCTGGTGTAAAAATTTCGTTATTTTTTATCAAAAAGATATTGCTAAAAACCGCTTCAATTAAATTGCCCTTAGTATCCAATACAATACCTTCAGCAATAGATTCATCCTGCCATTCGGCGCGCGCCAATATTTGCTCCAATCGATTAAGATGCTTTAACCCTGCCAAGCTCGGGCTGCAACTTAAGCGCTGCTGGCAAACTTTTACCTTTACACCCTCTGCAAAATAATGTGCTGGATATTGTGTGGCAGGAAATATGCCAATGACAATTGTTGGCGCTGCTGTATCGGGTAAACGATAGCCCCTACCGCCCTGCCCACGCGTTACTGTAACTTTAACGACCGCATTTTTTGCATCAACTGCAACCAACTCTGAAACAAGATTTTCTATTTGAGCTTCAACCTGATCAATTGCAACAGGAATTAATAATCTCTCGCAGCTTTTTAATAATCTTTCTTTGTGTAAACTCCATAAGGGGATTTTTGCAGCCTGTAATTTGCAGGTTTCAAACACACCATCGCCATAGGTAAATCCGCGATCAAGTGGTGACACTTGAGCATCGATAACTCCATTAACGGCAATAACAGGAAGTGTGCGCGGCATAATTCACTCTTTATTTTACGAATACAAAAACGCCGAACTGTGGTTCGGCGTTTTTGGTGTTGGATCAAATAGTAGACATTAAATTTTTCTGAAAATTAATGAACCGTTTGTTCCACCAAAGCCAAAGGAGTTGGAAAGTACCGCATCAATTTTTCGCTCTTGCGCCGTATGTGGCACAAGATTGATATCGCAACCCTCTTCTGGATTATCCAGATTGATCGTTGGTGGTGCAACTTGATCGCGAATAGCCAACACACTGAAGATAGCTTCAACAGCACCAGCAGCACCGAGCAAGTGACCAATCATTGATTTTGTTGAGCTTACTGCTACGTTATTTGCAGACGAACCCCATACAGATTTAACTGCTTGGCATTCTGCTTTATCGCCAGCGGGGGTCGATGTACCGTGCGCGTTCACATAGTGAATATCAGCAACGTTAATTTGCGCATCGCGAATTGCATTTACCATAGATGCTGCAGCACCTGAACCGTCTTCCGGTGGTGAAGTCATGTGGTAAGCATCGCCGCTCATACCAAAACCAACCAACTCTGCATAAATGCGTGCGCCGCGGGCTTTTGCGTGTTCGTACTCTTCCAATACTAAAACACCAGCACCATCCCCCAATACAAAACCATCGCGGTCACGATCCCAAGGACGGCTTGCCGCTTGCGGGTTATCGTTGCGGGTAGAAAGTGCGCGAGCCGCAGCAAAACCGCCCAAACCCAATGGAGTAGTTGCCATTTCAGCACCACCCACAACCATCACATCAGCATCGCCGTACTGAATCATACGCGCACCAAAACCAATGCTATGAGTACCCGTTGTACAAGCGGTAGTGATGGCGATATTTGGCCCACGTAAATTGTGCATAATCGACAAATTACCGGAGATCATGTTGATGATCGCACTGGGAACAAAGAACGGGGAAATACGGCGTGGGCCTTTTTCGTTAAGGGTGATAGCACCTTCAGTTATGGTACCTATACCACCAATTCCCGAGCCGATTGAAACACCAATTCGACTTGCATTTTCTTCGGTGACTTCCAAACCAGAATCGCGAATCGCTTGAATACCCGCAACCATACCGTATTGGATAAACGGATCCATTTTGCGCGCTTCTTTGCTAGGAAAATAATCATCTACAACGAGATCTTTCACTGAAGCACTGAATTGAGTCGTGAATGCAGATGCATCAAAACTAGAAATGGTAGCGACACCGCTTTTACCATTTACAATGCCATGCCAGGTATCAGCAACTGTATTTCCCAGTGAACTGATCATACCTAGACCAGTAACGACAACTCTTCTGCGTGACACGTTTTGAAACTCCTCAGTTTGACACTTGAGTCAGGATAACACTCAATTCAGGAAAAATTCTTGACTACAAATAGCTTATTAAAAGCAAATTACAACAAAAGAAAAAGCCGTACTATTTCGCAATAATACGGCTTTTCGAGAAGATAAGTAATCAGCTCTGGAAATTACGCCAAGTTTGCGTTGATGTAATCAATAGCCAATTGAACAGTAGTGATTTTCTCTGCTTCTTCATCAGGAATTTCAGTTTCGAATTCTTCTTCGAGAGCCATTACCAACTCTACGGTATCCAAAGAATCTGCGCCCAGATCTTCTACGAAAGAAGCTTCGTTTTTCACTTCGTCTTCTTTAACGCCTAATTGCTCAGCAACGATCTTTTTTACGCGTTCTTCAATGCTACTCATGATGTTATGTAACTCCTAAATGTTATAGACAAAACCGTCAGTTTGATGAGCCGACATTAGCTAACTGTTAGTTTCCTAACACGTAAATACCCAATGTAGGTACTCAGCATTATGTTTCGGTCAAAATCGACGCGCATTTTACATCTATTTAGATGACTTGTAACGCATCGGACTAAAAAAACTTGCGAAATCAGCTGTTTTTCTTTAAAAAACAGTAGCTTGCAAGTAAAACTTAAGACATATACATGCCGCCATTTACATGAATTGTCTCACCGCTAATATAGCCGCCGGCATCACTGGCCAAGAAAACAACAACCGCCGCAATCTCTTCTGGCGCACCCAAGCGACCCAATGGAATACGTGACAATAATTGTTGTTTTTGCTCTTCCGGCAAAACTTTAGTCATGTCGGTATCAATAAAACCTGGTGCAACTGTGTTGACCGTAATATTGCGCGAACCAACTTCCGCAGCCAATGAGCGCGCAAAACCAGAAACACCAGCTTTGGTTGCCGCATAATTAGATTGGCCAGGGTTGCCCATAGAGCCAACAACGGAACTAATGTTAATAATGCGACCCCAACGAGCTTTCATCATGCCGCGCAAAACGCCTTTGCTTAAGCGATAGATTGAACTTAAGTTGGTGTTGATAACATCAAACCATTCTTCATCGCTCATGCGCATCAACAAATTGTCTTTAGTGATGCCCGCGTTATTTACCAGAATCGACGGTGCGCCAAATTCGTCGGTAACGCTTTTTAACAATTCCGCAACAGAATCTGCATCAGTCACATTTAATACTTTTCCTACACCGCGGACGCCCTGCTCTGAGAAACGCGCAGTAATTTTTTCAGCACCCGATTCGCTAGTGGCGGTTCCAATAACAACAGCACCTGCTTTGCCCAATTGCTCAGCAATTGCAGCACCAATACCGCGGCTAGCGCCAGTAACTAAAGCAACTTTATCATTCAAGCTCATAGTTGATTTCTCTTGTAAATAAATTATTGGAATTGAGCCAAAACAGCATCGACTTCTTCAGGTTTTTCGATCGAAAGCGCTGTTAACTCTGAATTAATGCGCTTATTCAATCCAGATAAAACTTTTCCTGGGCCGCATTCAACGGTCGCGGTAATTCCAGCATCGCTGATGGTGTTAACACACTCAACCCAACGCACCGCACTGTAAATTTGTTCGATCATCAGTGCTTTAATTTTTTGCGGATCAGTTTCAGTTTGCGCACTTACGTTATGCACAACAGGAATTTGCGGAGCTTTAAATTCAGTTGCATTAATTTGCTCGGCTAAACGATCTGCCGCAGGCTTCATCAATGATGTATGAAATGGAGCACTTACAGGCAAAGGCAATGCGCGCTTTGCTCCAGCTTCTTTACACAAAGCACTCGCGCGCTCAACAGCTGACGCAGAACCAGCGATAACAACTTGGCCAGGTGAATTAAAGTTGACAGCAGAAACAACTTCACCTTGCTCGGCGTTTTTGCAAGCTTCGATGATCAATGCATCATCCAAACCAATAATGGCAGCCATAGCACCCTGACCTGCCGGTACAGCTTCTTGCATAAACTTGCCGCGCTGCTGGACGAGCTTTACAGCATCTTTAAACTCAACAACACCAGCGCAAACTAGTGCTGACCATTCACCCAAACTGTGCCCCGAAACCAACGCAGGCTTAGCGCCATTTTTTTCTTGCCATACACGCCAAACAGCAACACTCGCAGTTAACAACAAAGGCTGTGTGCGTTCAGTCAAATTAATATCTTCTTGTGCACCGTTTTGTACAAGATCCCATAAGTCGTAACCCAAAACTTGCGATGCTTCAGCAAAGGTTTGCGTAACGATTGGATAAGTCGCCGCCAAATCAGCCAACATGCCAATTTTTTGTGAGCCTTGACCAGGAAATACAAATGCAAGATTTTGTTGAGTCATAAATATTTACTTTATTGCTGAGAGGAAATGGATTGATTTGATAATGCCTGCTGGATGCGAACAGGAACTTTTTGAATAACTTGTTCACGCGCAACAATCATGGCCTGCAGAAATGCTTTTTTGTTGGCATTACCGTGACTTTTCACCAGCACCCTCTGCAAACCTAAAAAACTTGCGCCATTATACATGGATGGATCTAACTCTACGCGCAACTGCTTTAACAGTGGCCACGCAAAAATCGCAGTAAGCCGTGAAAACCAATTACGCTTAAAAATTGCCTGAATACGTTTGGCAATAAAACGTGCAGTACCCTCGCAGGTTTTTAAAGCAATATTGCCATGAAAACCATCGCAAACAATAACGTCCATATCGCCGGAAAATATTCTATTGGCTTCAATATAACCACCAAAATTCAGACGTGAATCATTCTGCAACAATTCTTGTGTTGCTTTGATGACATCAGTGCCCTTGGTTGATTCTGTGCCAATATTTAATAAGCCAATTCGCGGCGCTGCAGTAGCAGCGGAGGCCAAAATATTTCCCATTAAAGCGAATTGATAAAGATGCTCGGCAGTGCAATTTGTATTTGCACCCAAATCCAATAAATAAGTTTGTCCATGCTCTACCGGCATAGCTTTGCAAATCGCCGGACGCTCAACACCGGGAAACGTTTTTAACAAATATTTTCCCATTGCCAACAATGCGCCTGTATTTCCAGCACTCACGCAAGCGTCGGCAAGATTGTTGTTTAGGCATTCAATCGCCAACCACATAGAAGAGTTTTTTTTATGGCGCAACGCATGCAAAGGATCTTCATCCATAGCAACAATGTCAGTTGCATTGAGAATACTGATGCGTTGACGCGATAATTTTTTAACAGAAGAAAAACTGAGGAGCTGCTGCTCGTTGCCGACTAACACGAGATCAACATCAGCGAACTTGGCAGTAAATTTTTGCGCAGCCGAGATAGCAACGCGGGGACCTAAGTCCCCGCTCATAGCGTCTACCGCTATTCGAATTCTTTCAGACAAGATGTAATCGTCTTGTACAGAACTTACTCGTTGCTGCCTTTGTCGATCACTTTAACGCCACGGTAGAAACCGTCAGCGGTAACGTGGTGACGACGGTGCTTTTCACCGCTAGTTGCATCTACTGACAACGTTGGGCCAGTCAATGCATCATGCGAACGACGCATGTCACGCTTAGAACGAGATTTTTTGTTTTGTTGTACTGCCATGGGATCTACTCCTATTTACTTACTCGTTGGAACCGAGGCGCCTCTGGGGATTTTGCAAAAAGCTTAATCCTTTTTCGGCGAGCTCTTAAGTTGCTCCAACACCTGAAATGGGTTTTTCGTTTTCTTTACTTCGACTGGCTTACCGCTGGAAAACAATTGGCGATCAACGCATTGCTCTTCGTGGTAAGCCACCTTAGGTAAACTCAACAGCATTTCTTCTTCGATCATATCGTAGAGATCTGCTACACCTTCGCCGGTAATCCAGGGGTCAAGATATTCCGGCAGTTTTTCTGCCTCTTCTTCATCCCACACAACACCTAACGAGATATCACTTTCAACCGGTACACTTACTTTTTCAAGGCAGCGCTGACAAACCAACACAAGCTCAGCAGATGCATGTCCGGTAACGACCTTTTTTTTCTCCTCATTAAGACTAAATGCCAAATCAACCTGAATTTCTCCAGTTGATTCTTGCAGTGCACCAACCAATCTTGGCAAGGCAACTACAGGTACAAATCCGTCGAGCGAGATGCCTTGTTGGGCAAATTTTCGCGGATCTCCCTGCTTTGGCAGAGGCTTTAATGAAGGGGTCTTAAACATAAGCGCGCCATAATAGGGATCTGCCCCGCTCCTGTCAAAGAAAAACTCTTGAAATAGCGCTATTTAGTGGCTTGCAGGTAGAATTAACCCCTTATTTATGGTTTTCACGAGAAAGCGAACCACTATGCAACCTATTCTACTAGCATCCAGCTCCATCTATAGGCGCGAACTCCTATCCCGCTTGGGATTAGCATTCGAATGGACTAGCCCAGATATTGACGAAAGCCCCCTGACCGACGAAAGCGCAGATGCTTTGGTCGCACGACTTGCACTCGCAAAAGCAACTGCATTAGCAGGCAAATATCCAAAACACCTGATTATTGGCTCAGATCAAGTGGCCGTATTAGACAATCAAATTATCGGCAAACCTCACACCTATGAGCGTGCCTTCAAGCAACTGCAGGCAGCGAGCAACAAAGAACTCACCTTTAATACCGGCTTGTGTCTGCTTGATGCACAGACAGGCAAATCACAAATAGCCGTGGAAAAATTTCATGTTCGCTTTCGCAACCTCAGTGATGAGCAAATCCACCATTACCTAAGCCACGAGCAACCTTACGATTGCGCAGGCAGCTTTAAATGCGAGGGATTGGGAATTGCGCTTTTTAAAGAACTAAAAGGTAAGGACCCCAATGCTTTAATTGGACTCCCCCTAATTCGGTTGGTGGACATGCTAACGAATGCAGGCTTAGACCCCCTGCTTCTTGCAGCACAGAAAGCTAATTGATTCTGTACCAACCAAGCAATTGATCAAAGCGATCAAGGCACAACTCGGGCTCATATTGATGCAAACGATCGATATGGTGCGCACCATAGCTCACGGCAATTCGCGGCATCGAGATGGATCTAGCCATCTCCATATCGTATTCGGTATCACCTATCATTACCGCATCATGAGCTTTTTTATCGAAATGCTTGAGCAGCTCTTCAAGCATTAATGGATGCGGTTTTGACGCAGTCTCATCAGCACAACGGGTTGCATCGAAATAGTCACTCATCCTCAGATCAGCCAATATACGATTCAAGCCCTTGCGGCTTTTGCCGGTTGCAATGGTTAGCAAATGCCCTTGATTGCGCAAAGCCTCCAGTGTTTCCGGAACAACCGGAAAAAAATCCGAAGATTTTTCCTCGTACAAGCGAACAAAGTTAGCAGCATAAAAATCACGTAAAGTAGCGCGTTCCTGATCACTTGCCTGTGGATATAGATGCAATATCGCTTCCGGTAAACCGAGACCGATAATGTTGTGGATCAGAGAGTCTTCCAGTGGTTCCCACCCCATATTGTTCGCCGCCAACTGCATTGAACGTGTGATCATAGATTTTGAATCTACAAGGGTGCCATCCCAATCGAAAATAAACAGCAAAGCTACTTCTCCAAATTTCGGACTATTGCGCTTGAGCGACTGACAATTTGTTAATGACGCTCGCCAAATCAGCCGCCAAAGGCGCTTTCACGATGGTTTTTTCTTTAGCGTCCGGCAAATAAAAGCCGAGTTCAGCTGCGTGAAGAAATAAGCGTTTTACTCCAAGCTCGCGCATTTTTTTATTAAAATCGTCGTCGCCATATTTTTCATCCCCCACCAAGCTGTGCCCCATATATTGAGCATGAACACGAATTTGATGGGTTCTGCCGGTAATAGGTCGCGCTTCAATCAAAGAACAATTGGCATAACTATTTAACAGCTTAAATTCTGTAAGACTGGGCTTGCCATCAGCATGTACGCGCACCACTCGCTCATCATCAGCCACTTCTGTTTTTAACAGTGGGGCATCAGCACGACGACACGTCTTTGGCCATTGACCAATCACCAATGCCTGATAAACCTTGGTGATACCGCTGGTGTTTTTCTCGCGCAAAGCGGCTTGCAAGTGACGCAGCATACTGCGTTTTTTGGCCACCATAATGCATCCAGATGTATCGCGATCGAGGCGATGGATAAGCTCAAGATAACGAGCATCCGGCCGCATTTGACGCAAAGTCTCTATCAAACCAAGACTGACGCCACTGCCGCCATGAACAGCCAAACCCGGCGGCTTATTAATGACGAGCAGCCCTTCATTTTCAAAAAGGATCGATGATTCAAGCAGCTTAGTCATCACATTACTGGCTTTTGCCACCGGCTCGCGCTCAGCAATCCTTATGGGGGGAATGCGGATTTCATCACCCTTACAAATTTTGTAATCAGGTTTGGTGCGCCCTTTATTAACGCGCACCTCCCCCTTTCGAATCACATTGTAAATTTTGGATTTAGGAACGCCTTTCAGGCGCGCCATAAGGAAGTTATCGAGCCGCTGACCAGCCTGATCTTCATCGACAGACACAAAAGCCACTTGCGTAGGCAAGCCCTGATCTGAAGATGGTTTATTTGTAGGGGAAGGTGCTTTCATGGCGCGCATAATACCTTAACTAGGTGCGCTAAGCACTTGAGATTGCTGCAATTGCGGATTACTGCTATAGTCATTTGGCTGATACAGGCTGGTTTCCGGGTCGCGCAGCTGCTTCAAATCGCGATGCTCAATAAGCATCAAATCCGATTTGAGCTAAGGCGCACCGCGAGGAAATACCGCTGACAGTAGAGTGAACCGACATTGTTACGCCCAAGAGCAAAAAACACGTCGGCTTACATGCGAAACCAACTCGGTGACCTGACTATGAATAGCTTAGGCACCTTAACAATCGCGCTGAAAATCTGGCCGTTATTGTTAGTTTGAATGTTTTGTTGAACTCTGCTTTCTATTTGTTAATTCGTAATTGTTTATTGATGGATTCGAGGTGCAAACACATCGTGAAAGCACCCAATTAATCCGAGACATTTTGATCTTTTAAACGTGAGTTGTGCATTACATAGTCATTATAAAATGCTAACTCCTAACCAACTTGAAACTGCATTCACTGCGAGACGACAAGTTGGTTCAGCTGTTTATAGCTGTGTCGCAAATGGATGAACGCCATTTGCTAACTGGCCCAGATGCCAGCCAAAACAACGCGATTACGCCAAACAAGTAGATTTAAGGTAAACCTGATTTACCTTCGCGAGTTAAATGGGGTTGAAGCAAGCCACGTTTGTTTCAAATTTTGCGGGCGCTGCTAAGCGACCACCTGCATACCTCACCAACCGCTGTTGCGAGCAAAATTTGTAGCGCAATAGTCCACAAGGTTGCACAAACCATTTCAATTAACCTGACCGCTTGGTTTTGCTAGCGCATTACTAACTGATTAGGTACATCATGAAAAGAATGCTCATTAACGCAACCCAACCTGAAGAGTTGCGCGTTGCACTGGTCGATGGCCAATGGCTTTATGACTTGGATATTGAGAATCGCAATCGCGAACAAAAAAAATCAAACATCTATAAAGGACGCATCACTCGCGTCGAACCAAGCCTTGAGGCTGCGTTCGTTGACTACGGTGCAGAGCGACACGGCTTCCTTCCACTTAAGGAAATTTCTCGTGAATATTTCAGTAAAAACCCCGGCGATTCTGACGGCCGCATAAAAATCAAAGACGTGCTGAAAGAAGGCACGGAAGTGATTGTACAAGTCGATAAAGAAGAGCGCGGTAATAAAGGCGCAGCCCTAACCACGTTTATCAGCCTCGCTGGCCGCTATTTAGTTTTAATGCCGAACAACCCTCGCGCAGGCGGTATTTCACGTCGCATTGAGGGCGAAGAGCGCGCTGACCTTAAAGATGCACTCGGCGCAATTGAAGTTCCGCAAGGCATGGGGGTTATCATTCGCACCGCGGGTGTTGGACGCAGCGCCGAAGAGTTACAGTGGGATTTGAACTACCTGTTACAACTTTGGGATTCTATTGACGCCGCCGCGAAAAAAGATCCTGCACCCAACTTCTTGTTCCAAGAAAGCAACGTCATCATTCGCGCAATCCGCGATTACTTGCGTCAGGACATCGGCGAGATTTTTGTTGATAACAAAGAAGCGTTTGATTTGGCTTCGGGTTTTATCCAACAAGTTATGCCGAACTATCGTAGTAAAGTTAAGCTTTACCAAGATGACATCCCATTATTCAATCGTTATCAGATCGAAAGCCAAATCGAAACCGCTTTCCAACGCGAAGTAAAATTACCGTCCGGCGGTTCAATTGTTATCGACGTGACTGAAGCAATGGTGGCGATCGACATTAACTCATCGCGCGCCACAAAAGGCGGTGACATTGAAGAAACCGCACTGCAAACCAACCTTGAAGCTGCGGATGAAATTGCCCGCCAATTGCGCCTGCGCGATATGGGCGGCTTGGTGGTTATCGACTTCATCGATATGCAGCCAGTGCGCAATCAACGTGAAGTTGAAAACCGGATGCGCGATGCATTGTTGATGGATCGTGCACGCGTACAAATCGGCCGCATTTCCCGCTTCGGTTTGCTGGAGATGTCGCGCCAACGCCTGCGTCCATCACTTGGCGAAACCCATTCAAAAGTGTGCCCACGCTGCGAAGGCCAAGGCACAATTCGCGGCACTCGCTCGCTCGCCCTGTCAATTTTGCGCTTGGTTGAAGACGAAGCGCAAAAAGAGCGTAGCGTAGAAATTCGTGCAATCTGCCCTATTTCTGTAGCAACCTATTTGCTGAACGAAAAACGTAAGACCATTTCGAACATTGAAATGCGCAACAATACTCGCGTTGTTATAGTGCCTAATGCCGATATGATGACGCCGCACTTCGAAGTGCAACGCTTGCGCGATGACGATGAAGGTACACTCGAAACGAGCTACAAAATTGTGTCTCATATCGATGAAGCAAAAGAAGACGAACAAGAAATTAATGCCAAACCTTTGGTTGTCAATAAACCAGCTGTGCAACCAACAGCACCAACACAACCCGCACCAGAGCAAGCAGCCAAACCACAAAAAGGTTTGTTCTCGCGCTTGATAAGCTCAATCACATCTATTTTCAGCAGCGAAAGCGAAGAAAAAGAAAAGAATGTAAAACGCGATAATAACCGTGGTCACAGCCGCAACCGCAATGGACAAAGTCGCAATCGCCGCGACACTCGTGGCCGCCGCGACCGCAAAGACAGCAACGAAATTAGCGACAACCTAGAACCGCGCGCCAATACAAATGCGCGTCCAGAGCGCGATACCAATGAGGCGCGCGAGCAACGCCCATCACGCAATAATCAGCGCGATAACCAACGCGACAATCAACGTGATAATGCTGAAAACAACGGTGAAGCTCGTGAAAACCGCAATAGCCGCAATAATCGCCAACAACGCGATAATCGTGAGCCGCGCGAAAATCGTGAACCAAGAGAACAGCGTCGCCAACAAGCAGCTGCGGAAGAAGTTTTAGATAACAATCTAGTGACCAATGAAGCAGACACCGCACAATTTGACGGTGATGATGACCGCCCAGCTAAACGCCCTGCTGGTCGTCGCACACGATCTCAACAGCGCCGCCGTTCACGCCGCGATGATTTTGCATCTGCAGAGCAACAGGGTGAACAGCAAGGTGAAATTGAATTTATCAGCACAGAAGCTACTGATTTAAACAAACAAGTTAATCAAGCAATTGATGCGCAAGAAGCAGCCCAAATTAGCTCCGTGCCAGCATCGGTTTTAGCGCAAGAAAAAAATGTTGAATCACCAAAAGTAGCTCAAGATCTCGCAGCAATTGAATCCAATTTGTTGGCTGCGATATCAGAAACCAAAGCTACGCAACAGGAACAACTAATTCCTGATGCGCCAGCAGTAGCTGAACCTGTAGTGGCAACCCCAATAACTGCTCCAACTGTTGTGGATGCGTTCCCAACAGCAGTTAATGATCAAATCACCGACACAGTCGTTAGCAAACCTGAAGTTGCTCAAACCACTTCAGTAGAGCAAGCACCTGTTGGGCGCGCAAGCAATGATCCACGTCGTGCACCAAAACCTATTGCTAGCATTCAGATTGTGACTGAAGCTCCTGTGCGCCAGCAATCACGTGCATTAGATACAAGCCTGCCACCAAGCGTTTTGATAAGAAAAAAGGATGGACTTTTCATGGGCATGAGGAGTTGGGCGCCAAAATGGTAAAACCAATTTTTACGAATATGCGATTGCCTCTCAACGAGAAAATGCGTTATGTGAAAAGTTTGGTTCGCTTGCATTTACGTCCTATTGCCTTATCAAAAGAGACTATCACTGACTCTGCGTTGAGGAGGTTACTTTTTGAAGCAGGTGAAAATTTGGAAGGACTCATGATTTTATGTCGCGCAGATATTACTTCTAAAAATGGAGAAAAAGTAAAGCGCTACCTTCGTAATTTTGACATAGTTGAAGTGAAACTCAAAGAGGTGGAGGAAAGCGATAGACTACGTAATTTTCAACCTGTTATTA